>CAITPI010000112.1 GCA_903894295.1 uncultured Acidimicrobiaceae bacterium | reverse complement strand
CGGAACTCTCCGGGTGTCGGGCGGGGTGAGCCTGCAGGCCCTGATGGAACGCCTGGTTCCCCTCGGTTGGTTCGTTCCGGTCACACCGGGCACCCGGCTTGTGACCGTCGGCGGAGCCATTGCGGCGGACATCCACGGCAAGAACCACCACGTGGACGGAAGTTTCTGCTCGCACGTGCTCGCCATGACCCTGGTGACGCCGGTCGGCACGATCGAGGTGACGCCCACCTCCGATCCCGAACTCTTCTGGGCCACGGCCGGCGGGATGGGCCTCACGGGGATCATCGCCGAAGCCACCGTGCAGCTGATCCCGGTGGAGACGAGCTACATCCTGGTCGACACCGAACGGGCCGAAGACCTCGACGACGTCATGGACAAGATGCTCCGGGGCGACGACGACTACCGCTACTCGGTGGCGTGGATCGACTGCCAGTCCACCGGCAAGCGGCTTGGCCGGTCGGTGCTGACCCGGGGCGACCACGCCCGGGCCGAGGACCTCCCGGCCCGCCTCCGGTCCAATCCGGAGAAGATGCGGGCCTTCGTGCCAAAAACCCTCGCCCGGGTGCCCCTCACCCCGCCCAGCGGACTGCTCAACCCCCTGACCGTGGCCGCCTTCAACGAGATGTGGTTCCGCAAGGCACCCAAACACCAGGTGGCCAAGCCCCATCACATGACCGGGTTCTTCCACCCGCTCGACGGTGTCGCCGACTGGAACCGGCTGTATGGCCCCAAGGGCTTCCTGCAGTACCAGTTCGTGGTGCCCGACCACCAGGGAGAGACGGTGCGCCACATCATCTCCCGACTGACCGAACTCAAACTGGCCTCCTTCCTCGCCGTCCTCAAGCGGTTCGGCCCCGGTGATCCGGGGCCCCTGTCGTTCCCGATGCCCGGCTGGACGCTGGCCCTCGACCTTCCGGTCGGCCATCCGGCCCTGGACCGACTGCTCGACGATCTCGACGAAGCCGTTCTGGCCGCCGAGGGTCGCCTCTACCTGGCCAAGGACTCCCGCCTGCCGGCCGAAACCTTCGAGAAGATGTACCCGCGGACCGCCGAGTTCCGGGCCACGAAGAACCGCGTCGACCCCGACGGATTGCTCCGCTCGGATCTCGGCCGACGGCTCGGGCTCTGTGACGACCTGGCCCGGCCGGCCGGCCGGGCCACGGCCCCGGTGGCCCCAACGCGGACCCCGGCGAAGAAGGCCGGGGCGAAGAAGACCGGAGCAACAAAAACCGCGGCAACGAAGCGGGCCCGGACTGGATCGTCCGGCCTCCCGGGCCGTTCCCCATCCCCGCCAGCCGAATCCCCACCAGCCGAATCTCCGCCCAACGTGGCTCCGGCCGACCAAGAACGGAAGAACCCATGATCAACGCCACCGGACAGCCCCAGTCGGTCCTCGTCCTCGGAGGATCCTCCGAGATCGCCCAGGCCATCGTGAACCGCCTGGTGGAAGGACGGTGCAGGACGGTGGTCCTGGCCGGCCGGCCCAGCGAGCGTCTCGAGGCGGCGGTTGTATCCGCCCGGGCCGCCGGGGCCGACACCGTCGAGACCGTCGCCTTCGATGTCGACGCCACCTCGGGTCATCAGGCCTGGATGGACGACGTCTTCGCCCGCTTCGGCAATCTCGACCTGGTCCTGGTGGCGGCCGGCGTGCTCGGGAACCAGGAGTCCGACGAGCAGGATGCCGAAGCCACGGCCGCCGTGCTCACCACCAACTTCACCGGCCCGGCCGCCGCCCTGATTGCCGCCGGCGGGTGTCTTCGCCGTCAGGGCCACGGACGGATCGTGGTGCTCTCTTCGGTGGCCGGCGAGCGGGCCCGCAAGGCGAACTTCATCTACGGATCCTCGAAGGCCGGCCTCGATGCCTTCGCCCAGGGCCTCTCCGACTCACTGGTCGGCTCGGGCGTGGGAGTCACCATCGTCCGCCCCGGCTTTGTCGTGGGCCGGATGACCGAAGGAATGGATCCGGCCCCGTTCTCCACCACTCCCGATGAGGTCGCCACCGAGGTTGTCAAGGGCATCACCTCGGGTGCCCACGTGGTCCATGCGCCATCCGTCCTGCGCTGGGTGTTTGCCGTGATGCGCCACCTGCCCCGGCCCATCTGGCGCCGCATGCCGGGGTAGGACGCGGACCGGGACGCTCCGCCCGCCTACCCTCTCAGGCCCGCTTGATGGGGGCGGCGCACAGCAGGAGTTTCTTGCGACCCACCGAGGTGAAGATGACCGAGGCTTCGGCGTCCTCGCCTTCGCCGGAGGTCTCGACCACCCGACCTTCACCCCACTTGGTGTGCACCACCACGTCGCCAACGACCAGTCCGAGCAGTTCGGCCCCGCTCAGGGACCCGGAACCACGGAGCGAGCCGGCCGCCGGGGGTAAACCCCGGCCAAAGACGCTGCGTCCGGTGGTGCCTCCATCGTCGTAACGGTCGATCCGGTCGTCACGGCTGTAGCGGTCGTAGCGCGAGCGGCGGTCCCCCGCCGATTCCGGGGTGGTCCCGACGTCGCGCACCAGTTCGGACGGGATTTCGGCGAGGAACCGGCTCGGGATGTTGGAACTGGTGTTGCCGAAGATCATGCGGCTCCAGGCGTGGGAGACGAAGAGGTGACGCTCGGCCCGGGTGATGCCGACGTAACACAGTCGTCGCTCCTCCTCGAGTTCGATCGGGTCACCGAGTGAACGCAGGTGGGGAAAGATCCCGTCCTCCATGCCCACGAGGAACACGGCCGGGAACTCCAGACCCTTGGCGATGTGCATGGTCATGAGCGACACCTGGGTCCCGTCCCCACCGAGCTGGTCCGAATCGGCCACCAACGAGGCGGCCTCCAGGAACTCGGCGATGGTCGGGTACTCGTCGGCCACGCCCACCAACTCGTCGATGTTCTCCACCCGACCCAACGCTTCGATGCTGCCCTCGGCCAACAACTCGTTCCGGTACCCGGTCTCGTCCACGATGGCAGTCACCAGCTGTCCCGGCCGCAGGGGACCCGGGCGACCGTCGTCGGCTTCCCCCCCTTCGTCGCCGTTCCCGCCGGCGGACAGGTCGAGGTCGGCCGTGTCTTCGACGGAAAGGCCCAGGGGTTCGCCCATGTCGGGCCAGTCGCCCAACGCAGCGCTCTCGTCGGTCCCGGTTGCCTCGGTGGGATCCGGCACCGCCATCTGGTGGCGCAGGCGTTCCATGAGCGAGGCCAAATCGGCCAGGGCCGCACCGGCCTTTCCTCCCACTCCGGCTTCGTGGGCGAAGACGAGGGCCTCGCCGAACGAGACTCCCTCCCGGCCGGCCCAGCCGGCCAGCTTGGCCACCGAGGTCTCGCCCACACCGCGTTTGGGTACGTTCACGATGCGGCGCCAACTGATCTCGTCATCCGGATTGACCAGCACCTTGAGGTAGGCCATCACGTCCTTGACCTCCTTGCGGTCATAGAACTTGGTGCCGCCCACCACCTTGTAGGGCACGGCCATGCGGACGAGGGACTCTTCGAGCGCCCGGCTCTGGGCGTTGGTCCGGTAGAAGACGGCCACATCGCCCCAGGCCATGCCGTGCTCCCGGTGCAGGCGGCCGATCTCGGTGGCCACCCACTGCGCTTCGTCGTACTCGTCCTCGGCCCGGTAGCGGGTGATGGGCTCGCCCTCTCCCCGGTCGGTCCAGAGGCGCTTCTCCCTGCGGGAGACGTTGTTGGAAATCACCGCGTTGGCGGCATCGAGGATGACCTGGGTGGAGCGGAAGTTCTGGTCGAGGGTGATGGTGGTGGCGTCGGGAAATGCCTTCTCGAAGTCCAGGATGTTGGAGATGTCGGCCCCCCGGAACTTGTAGACCGACTGGTCGCTGTCGCCCACCACCACGATGTTGCGGTGTTCTCCCGCCAGCTGCACGGCGAGCGCGTTCTGCACGGCGTTGGTGTCCTGGTACTCGTCGATCAGGACGTTGGTGAAGCGGCCCCGGTAGTGGGCCAGCACGTCGGGATGCTCGTCGAAGAGGCGGACCGTATTCGACAGGAGGTCGTCAAAGTCCATGGCGTTGGCCTTCAGCATGCGGTCCTGGTAGAGCTCGTAGACGTTGGCCACCACCTTGTCGAAGATGGTCAGCGCGGACGCCCGGTAGGTGGCGGCCGACTGGCGATGCGACTTGGCCTGGCTGATCTGGCCGAGGATGGACCGGGCCGACATGCGCTTGGTGTCGACGTCGAGCTCCCGACAGCAGATCTCCACGAGGCGCCGGGAGTCGGCGTCGTCGTAGATGGTGAAGGAGCCCTTGTAGCCGAGGCGGTCGCCGTGGGCCCGCAGGATGCGAACGCAGGCCGAGTGGAAGGTGGAGACCCACATGCGACCGGCCCGGGGTCCGATCAGGTCGGTCACCCGGGTCCGCATCTCGGCGGCCGCCTTGTTGGTGAAGGTGATGGCCAGAATCTGCCAGGGGGCGGCGTCACCGGTGGCGATCAGGTGGGCGATGCGGCGGGTGAGCACCCGGGTCTTGCCCGAACCGGCGCCGGCCACGATCAGCAACGGGCTGCCCCGGTGCTCCACCGAGTCGCGCTGGGCCGGGGTGAGGCCCTCCACCAGGCCCTCCGGCGACATCAACGATCCCCCGTGACCTGCCGATCCGCCCTGGTCGAAGAATCCAGCGGGGCGATAGGCCGGGGACGGGTCGGAATCAGCAGGAGCCATGGTTCCGACAGGGTATCGGGGCGCGGTCACCCCGGTAGCATGGCGAGGCCATGCGCAGCCTTCCCCTCACCGACCCCGGTGTCCCCGACCTGCGCTCGGCCAACCGGTTCCTGATCTGGGTCGGCCGCGGGCAACTTTCGACACTGCTCGGCGGGATGGTCTTCGGCGTGACCTGGATGGTGGCCATGGCCCTCACCCCGGCCGCCATCGGAGCGGCCATCGACGCCGGGGTGCGGGCCCATGACACCCACGCCCTCCTGGTCTGGCTGGGCGTCATCACGGCCCTGGTGCTCGTCCAGGCCGGCTCCGGTCTGGTCCGCCACCGCTTTGCCCTGAGCAACTGGATGATCGCCGCCTTCCGGTGCGCCCAACTGCTCGGCGAACACGTGGCGGCGGCGGCCCAGGAGGTCACGGCCGAGGTCCCGCCCGGCGACGTCGGCAACACGTTGGGTTCCGATGCCATCCGGGTGGGTGCCGCCTTCGACGTGTCGGCCCGGTTCATGGGATCGATCGTGAGCTACCTCGTGGTGGCGGGCATCATGCTCTACTACTCGATCCCGCTCGGCCTCACCGTCCTGGTGGGTGTGCCGGTGCTGCTCGCCGCGGTGACTCCGCTGATCCGCCCGCTCCAGATGCGCCAACGGGCGGTGCGGGACGCCACCGGTCGCCTCAGCGCCTTCGGGGCCGACACCGTGGCCGGGCTCCGCATCCTGCGGGGTGTCGGCGGCGAAGCGGTGTACCTCTCCCGCTACCGGGACCGCAGTGGGGAGGTGATGCGCACCGGACAGGCCACGGCCGGACCCCAGGCCCTGCTCGATGCAGCCCAGGTGGCCCTGCCGGCCGTGTTCATCCTCGCCATTACCTGGCTCGGGGCCAACCTGGCCCTCGACCACCGGATCACGCTCGGCCAACTGGTCGCCTTCTACGGCTTCTCGGTCTTCCTGGTGGCTCCCCTCACGGTGACCACCGAGTTCCTCCAGGGCCTGACCCGGGCCCAGGTCGGCGCGGCCCGGCTCATCCGGATTCTCGCCATCGACGCTCCCCACCCGGGTGGGGAGACCCCCGGACCCGGCCGGGGGGCCGGTCTGGCCGACCCCGAATCCCTGGTGGCCATCACCGGCGGGGCGCTGACCGTGCTGGTCTCGGCCGACCCCGACTACGCCATCAAGGTGGCCGAGCGACTCGGTGGACTCGTCCCCTCCGATGCCACCTTTGGCGGCGTGCCCGTGCGCGACCTCACCCGGGACGAGCGACGCCGGCGCATCGTCGTCTCCGAATCGGATCCCCGACTCTTCTCCGGCCCACTGGTGGGCGAACTCGCCGTTGGCCGGTCCACGACGACCGGGGACGGGGCAGCCGGGGTGATCACCGCATCACAACCGACCGCCGGACGAAACGTGCAGGAAGGTGGCAGGTCGGTCGACACCGGCGCGTTGATGGCCGCCCTCGAGGTGGCCAGTGCCGCCGACATCATCGATGCGTTGCCCGACGGCCTGGACGCCGAACTCGAAGAGCGGGGCCGGAGCCTCTCGGGTGGACAGCGCCAGCGGCTCACGCTGGCCCGGGCCCTCCTCACCGGCGCCGAGGTCCTCATCCTGATCGAACCGACCAGCGCGGTGGACGCCCACAGCGAACGTCGCATCGCCGAACGTCTGGCCCGTTACCGGTCGGGCCAGACCACGGTGATCGTCTCGTCCTCTCCGTTGGTGCTCGACCTGGCCGACGAAGTGGTCTTCCTCGACGATGGCGAGGTGCCCCTGGTCGGCACCCACGCCTCCCTGCTGGCCACCGAACCCTCCTACCGGGACACCGTGCTCCGGGGGGAGGCGTCATGAGCCGGGGCCCCGAACACCTGCCCGTGGCCGACGGAAAGCAGACGGCGAAGGAGATCCGCGCCCTCGTCTCCCGGCACCGGGGATCGGTGGCCGTGCTCGTCGGGTTCCAGGTGCTGGCCGCCTTCGCCGGAATCGCCGGTCCCCAGGTGCTCGGCAACCTCGTCAACCAGATCACCGCCAACGAACTGACGAAAGGCGCCGTCAACCGGGCCGTCCTCATCCTGGTGATCGCCTTTGTCCTGCAGACCGGATTCACCCTGCTGACCCGGCGCACCGCCTATCTCTGGGGCGAGACCATCTTCGCCGAGATCCGGGAGCGCTTCATGGCCGACCTCGTCGACCTGCCGCTCACCACCGTCGAGCGGGCCGGCACCGGTGACCTCCTCTCCCGCTCCACCAACGACATGGACGCCATCGCCTACACGGTGCGCTTCGCCATCCCGGAGTTCGTGGCCGGTCTCGTCACCATCCTCGTCACGCTGGTCTGGATCGCCGTCATCTCGCCGCCCATGGTGGCCGCCACCCTGGCCGGGGCCCCGCTGATCATCGTGAGCACCCGTTGGTATCTGCGTCGGGCCCGCCACGGCTACCGGGAAGAGCGGGCCAGCTACTCGGTGCTGACCGGCACCCTGACCGAGACGGCCGATGCCGGCCGCACCATCGAGGCCCTCGCCCTCGAAGCGCGCCAGGCCGACCGGTTCCGGTCGAATCTGGCCAACTGTTTCCACTGGGAGCGCTATAACCTCTTCAGCCGGTGCGTCTGGTTCCCGTTCCTCGACATCGGTCTCGCCCTGCCCATGCTCGCCACCCTCGGCCTCGGCGCCTGGCTGGTCGACCAGGGCCACGCCACCGCCGGTCTGGTGACCACCGTGACCCTGCTGGTGCAGCAGCTGGCCAATCCCCTCGACCGGATGCTCCACTGGCTGGACGAGCTGTTGATCGGCGTCACGTCACTCTCCCGGCTGTTCGGGGTCGGAACTCTCGAGGCCACCGAGGTGGTCGACGGGGGCGGGATCGACGACGAGGTGATCACGGCCGAGGACGTCCACTTCTCCTACCGCCACGACCATGACGTCCTGAACGGTGTCGACCTGCAACTCACCCCCGGGGAGCGGCTGGCCGTGGTCGGACCGTCGGGGGCGGGCAAGTCGACGCTCGGCCGCCTGCTGGCCGGGGTGGACGCCCCCCGCCGTGGCCGGGTGGAGATCGACGGCGTGCCGGTGGCGGCCCTCGCCTCCACCGAACTGCGCGAGCACGTGGCGCTCGTCACCCAGGAGCACCACGTCTTCATCGGCACCATCGCCGACAACCTCCTGCTGGCCCGTCCGGATGCCACCGACGACGCACTCGAGGCCGCCCTCGAGGCCGTGGATGCCCTCGAGTGGGTCAGGGCCCTCCCCGAAGGCCTCCGCACCGAGGTCGGGGCCACCGGGATGGCCCTCACCCCCAGTCAGGCCCAGCAGGTGGCCCTCGCCCGTCTGGTGCTGGCCGATCCCCACACCCTGATTCTCGACGAGGCCACCAGCCTGCTCGACCCCCGGGCCGCCCGGCATCTGGAACGGTCCCTCTCGGCCGTGGTCGCCGGCCGGACGGTGGTGGCCATCGCCCACCGCCTGCACACCGCCCACGACGCCGACCGGGTGGCGGTGATGGAGGACGGGAAGATCACCGAACTCGGCCCCCACGCCGAACTGCTGAAGCACGACGGTTCCTATGCCGAGCTGTGGCGCAGCTGGCGGGACGAGCGCTGAGCGACCCAACGCCACCACCGGTCCCCCCGCCCGTTCAACGCCGTCCGTTCAACGCCGTCTGTTCAACGCCGTCCGTTCAACGCCGTCTGTTGTCGGCCGGCTGGCGCCGGCCTACTCCCACTCGATGGTGCCCGGCGGCTTGGACGTGATGTCGAGCGCCACCCGGTTGACCCCTTCGACCTCGTTGATGATGCGCGACGACATCTTCTCCAACAGGTCATAGGGCAGGCGGGCCCAGTCGGCCGTCATGGCGTCATCGCTGGTGACGGCCCGGATCACGACCGGATAGGCATAGGTGCGGCCGTCGCCCATGACCCCGACGGTGCGCACGGCCGGCAGGACGGCGAAGCTCTGCCACAGTTCCCGGTAGAGCCCGGCGTTGCGGATCTCTTCGACGACGATGGCATCGGCGTTGCGCAGGATCTCGGCCCGCTCGGGCGTGACCTCGCCGACGATGCGCACGGCCAGACCCGGCCCCGGGAAGGGCTGGCGCCACACGATCTCGTGCGGCAGGCCCAACTCCTCGCCCACGGCGCGGACCTCGTCCTTGAAGAGCAGCCGCAGCGGCTCGACCAGGTCGAAGGCGAGGTCGTCGGGCAGTCCGCCCACGTTGTGGTGTGACTTGATGGTGGCGGCGGTGGCCGACCCCGACTCGATCACGTCGGGATAGAGGGTGCCTTGCACGAGGTAGCCGGCGGGCTCGCCGTCGCCGTTCTCGACACCATCGCCGGCGAAGTTCCCGTCGCCTTCGGTCCCGGTGCCCTTTTCGGCCACGAGATCCCGGGCCACTTCTTCGAAGATCCGGATGAACAGCTCGCCGATGATCTTCCGCTTGGCCTCGGGATCGGTCACCCCGGCCAGGGCCGAGAAGAAGCGGTCGGCCGCCTTCACGTGCACCAGGTCGATGTGGAACTGGCGGCGGAAGGTGTCTTCGACCTGCTCGCTCTCGTTGGCCCGCATCAACCCGGTGTCGACGTAGACGCAGGTGAGCTGGTCTCCGATGGCCTTGTGGACGAGGGCGGCGGCCACCGCCGAGTCGACGCCACCGGAGAGGGCACAGAGCACCGGGGAGGAGCCAACCTGGTTCCTCACGGCCTGGACCTGGCTCTCGATGATCGACGAGTGGGTCCACGAAGGAGGCGCACCACAGATGTCGTAGAGGAAGCGTTCGAGCAGCTCGCGGCCCTTGGTGGTGTGCACCACTTCGGGATGGAACTGGACACCGAAGATGGCCCGGTCGGGATCGTGGAGGGCCGCCACCGGAGCGTCCGGGCACGAGGCCGTGGCCACAAATCCTTCGGGCACCGTGGTGATGGCATCACCGTGGCTCATCCACACTTCCGACTCGCCCGGCCAGTCGGTGAAGATGGGCGAGGAGCCGGAGATCGTCAGGTTGGTCCGGCCGTACTCACCCCGTCCGGTGCGGGCCACTTCGCCACCAAGCTGCTGGGTCAGCAGTTGGGCGCCGTAGCAGATGCCGAGAATCGGCACTCCGGAGGCGTAGATGGCCGGGTCGATGGTCGGAGCCGGCGTCTCGTTGACCGATTTGGGTCCACCCGAGAAGATGATTCCGGCCGGCTTGCGGGCGAGGAGTTGGCTGGCGGTGTCGGTGTGGTTGACGATCTCCGAGTAGACGTGGGCTTCGCGCACCCGTCGGGCGATCAGCTGGGCATACTGTGCGCCAAAGTCGACGACCAGGACCGGGCCTTCCGGCCAGGGGCCATACGTCAATGGCCCATGCCCACACCCTGCGAGCGCTGCAGGTCCTTGCCTTCGGTCTGCAGGGCCGGGGCCACCATGACCTCGGCCTTCTGGAACTCCTTGACCGTCTCGTAGCCACAGGTGGCCATGGCCGTCTTCAGGGCTCCGAACAGGTTCATGCGACCGTCGTTCTCATGCGCCGGGCCGAGCAGGATCTCCTGCAGGGTGCCCCGGGTCGTGGTCTTCACCCGGGCGCCGCGGGGCAGCGTCGGGTGGAAGGTGGCCATGCCCCAGTGATAGCCGCGGGCCGGAGCTTCGACCGCCGAGGACAGGGGGGAGCCCAGCATCACGGCGTCGGCGCCACAGGCAATGGCCTTGGCGATGTCGCCGCCCTTGGACATGCCGCCGTCGGCGATGACGTGCACGTAGACGCCGGTCTCGTCGAGGTGCCGCATCCGGGCCCCGGCCACATCGGCAATGGCGGTGGCCTGGGGCACGCCGATGCCGAGCACGCCCCGGGTGGTGCAGGCGTTGCCCGGTCCGACCCCGACCAGCACACCGACCGCACCGGTGCGCATGAGGTGCAGTCCGGCCTGGTAGGAGGCACAACCGCCCACGATGACCGGGATCTCGAACTCGCGGATGAAGCGCTTCAGGTTGAGTGGCTCAACCGTCTTCGACACGTGCTCGGCCGAGACGACCGTGCCCTGGATGACCAGGAGGTCCAGTTCGGCGGCGAGGATGGCGGCGGCGAAGGACTCGGTCTTCTGTGGGGTGATCGAGGCGGCGGTGGTGATACCCGCCGCCTTCATCTCCCGGATGCGCTCGGTGACCAGCTCCATCTTCACCGGCTCGGAGTACATCTGCTGCATCCGGGCGGTGGCCTTTTCGGTCGGCAACTCCCGGATCTCGTCGAAGAGCTTGGTCGGGTCTTCGTAGCGGGTCCAGAGACCTTCGAGGTTCAACACCCCGAGACCACCCAGACGGCCGATCTCGATGGCGGTGGCCGGGCTGACCACACCGTCCATGGCCGAGGCCATCAGGGGCAGTTCGAACCGGTAGCCGTCGATCTCCCAGGAGACGTCGACATCCTCGGGGTCGCGGGTGCGACGGGACGGGACGATGGCGATGTCATCGAACCCGTAGGCCCGTCGCCCCGACTTGAAGATGCCGATCTCTAACTCAGCCACAAATCTCTCCTCCACAGATGGATCGCCCAGGGAACCGGCATGGATCCGGATCCCGCAGATGACCGGCCCCAACCCGAAAAGTGGGGCCCGTTCGGCCCTCAGGTTATCGCTTGGCGGGATGGCCCGTGGCGGGGGTGGAACGCCGGAGGTGGGACCACGTTGGACAGAGCGGCCGAGACCCGGCGAACCCGGCCGGTGTCGGGAGACCGGCGACGGGAGACCGGCGACGGGAAGCCGGACTAGCGGCGGACGAGGCGCAGTGAGTCGGGAGGCTCGAGGCCCGCCACCCGGCTGAGCAGTTCGATGAGGGTGCGGGCCGTTGCCCCCCAGATGATCTCGCCTCCGGCGGCAAAGAACCAGACCGGGAACTCGCCCCGCGGCACGCCATCCGCCGTCATCCGGCCGTCGAACTCCCACCACTCTTCGGCGAAGACCCCGTCGGCCAGAAGATCGGCCAGGGCCACGTCGAAGATACGGCTCACCTCGTCCGGGTTGGCCACCATGTCCGGCCGGCCCGAAAGGACGGCCACCACCGGCGTCATCACCGACGTCGACGAGAGTGTCGGCGTGGCCTCCAAGGTGCCGATCGGGGTGACGGCCTCGGGGTCGAGGCCGATCTCTTCCCACGCCTCCCGGAGGGCCGCCTGTTCGAGGGACTCCCCGGGATCGACCCGGCCTCCGGGGAAGGCCACTTCGCCCCGGTGCGAACGGAGCCGGCCGGACCGGACGGTGAGCACCACCCGGGTCTCGCCGTCCTCCTCGAACAGCGGGACCAGCACCGCGGCCGCCCGGGCCGGGCCGGCGGTGCCGATGGCGGCCAGCAGCTCCGTGCTGGCCGGATCCGGATCGCTCAACGGCGTGCCCGAACGCGTCCCCGGGCCGGTCGGCGAGGACAGAACCGAGCGGACCTGCTCGAGGGACAGACCCCGACGGGCCGCGGCGGGCAGATGGACCCAGGGCGCCCCTTCACCCAGCCTGGCCCGATCGGGAACCGGAATGGACTGGGGACCGGACCGGACGTCGGGACGCGCGTCCACCACCGGGTCTTCCACTGTGCGCTCGTCCGCCATGATCCCCCAAGCCTACGGCGACACCGGGGTGTTCAGGGTCGGCCGGTCGGCCGGAGATCTTCCCGCCCCGGTCGGTTCAGGTAGCGTGACCTCCATTGCGGGGCCTTGTGGCCACGCCGGAAGCCCAATCACCCGGAGGATCCCATGCTCATCTTCGCCATCATGGCCATCGTGCTGATCGTCATCGTCATCACCCTGGTCAGTCGGCGCCGGAAGGAGGCTCCGGCCGAGCCCCAGGCCGGCTGGACGCCGACGGATGAACTGGTGAAGGACCCCGCCACCGGCGTGGAGATGCGGATCTGGCTCGACCGCACCGGCCAGCGCCAGCAACTGCCGAACGAACCGACCTGATCCACGTCTCCGGCTTGCCGGAGGAACGAACCACCACAGCACGAAGGCCGGACCTTTCGGTCCGGCCTTCGTCTTGCCTGCGGCGATCCCGGCGACTTGCCAGGGGCCTGGTGCAGCGGTGTTCTGGTGCACCACGAACGTGGCGTCCGCGGTGCCTCCGGCCCGGGGATCGGGCCGGAGTGGTGACTACATCATGCCGCCCATGCCGCCCATGCCACCCATGCCGCCCATGGCGGCCGCAGCAGCCGCGGCGGCGGCCGGATCGGCCTTCTCGGGCTTGTCGGCCACGAGGGCTTCGGTGGTCAGCAGCAGACCGGCGATGGAGGCCGCGTTCTGCAGGGCGGAACGGGTCACCTTGGCCGGATCGATGACGCCGGCCTTGACCAGGTCGACCAGCTCGCCGGTGGCGGCATTGAGTCCGGTGGAACCCGACTCGGCCTCCACCTGACGCACGGCGACCTCACCGACGAGGCCGGCGTTGTCGGCGATGCACTGCAGCGGAGCCGAAAGGGACTTGGCCACAATGGACGCCCCGGTGGCCTCGTCGCCTTCGAGCGAGTCCACGACGGCCGTCACGGCCGCCCGGGCCCGCACCAGTGCGGTTCCACCACCGGCCACGATGCCCTCTTCGACGGCGGCCCGGGTGGCGGACAGCGCATCTTCGATACGGTGCTTCTTCTCCTTGAGCTCCACCTCGGTGGCGGCGCCAACCTTGACGACGGCCACGCCGCCGGCCAGCTTGGCCAGACGCTCCTGGAGCTTCTCGCGGTCCCAGTCGGAATCGGTGTCGTCAATCTCCCGCTTGATCTGGGCGATGCGACCCTTCACGTCGTCCTCGGACCCGCCACCCTCGATGATGGTGGTGTCGTCCTTGTTGACGATGACCCGCCGGGCCTTGCCCAGGAGATCCACGGTGGTGGTGTCAAGCTTGAGACCGATCTCCTCGGAGATGATCTGTCCGCCGGTCAGCACCGCCATGTCCTGCAGCATGGCCTTGCGACGCTCACCGAAGCCGGGGGCCTTGACGGCCACCGAGGTGAACGTGCCCCGGATCTTGTTGACCACGAGCGTCGCGAGGGCTTCGCCCTCGACATCCTCGGCGATGATCAGCAGCGGCTTGCCGGTCTGCATGACCTTCTCGAGCACCGGGACGAGATCGTGCACGGCACTGATCTTCTGGTTCACGAAGAGAATCAGCGGATCGTCCAGCACAGCTTCCTGCCGCTCGGCGTCGGTCACGAAGTAGGGGGAGAGGTAGCCCTTGTCGAACTGCATGCCCTCGGTGAACTCGAGGTCAATGCCGAACGTGTTGGACTCCTCCACCGTCACGGTGCCGTCCTTGCCGACCCGGTCGATGGCGTCGGCCAGCACTTCACCGATGGCGGCATCGGCGGCCGAGATGGAAGCCACCTGGGCGATCTCCGTCTTGGAGTCGATCTCCTTGGCCTGCTCCTTGATGGACTCGACGGCGGCCGCCACGGCCTTGTCGATGCCCTTGCGCAGCCCGAGCGGGTTGGCCCCGGCGGCCACGTTGCGCAGACCCTGGCGGATCAGCGCCTGGGCCAGCACCGTGGCGGTCGTGGTGCCGTCACCGGCGACGTCGTTGGTCTTGGTGGCGACTTCCTTCACCAGCTGGGCGCCCATGTTCTCGAACACGTCGTCCAACTCCACCTCACGGGCGATGGACACACCGTCGTTGGTGATGGTGGGGGCACCGAACTTCTTCTCGATGACCACGTTGCGACCCTTGGGGCCGAGTGTCACCTTGACCACGTCGGCCAGCTTGTTGACACCGGCCTCCAGGCCGCGCCGGGCGGACTCGTCGAACTTCAGGATCTTCGGCATTACTTCGTCACCTTGGCCAGGATGTCGCGGCTGGAGAGAATCAGGAGGTCCTGACCGCCGGAGCTGATCTCGGTGCCGCCGTACTTCGAGTAGACGACGGTGTCACCCACGGCGATGTCGAGCGGGATGATCTCGCCGGTGGACTCGGCACGACGGCCCGGGCCGACGGCGAGCACTTCACCCTGCTGGGGCTTTTCCTTGGCGGTGTCGGGGATGACCAGACCGGACGCCGTGGTCTCCTCGGATTCGTTGGGACGAACGACGATGCGGTCGTCAAGTGGTTGCAGACTCATGTGTGGGCCTCCTATTGGCTCGCAGTTAGCAGTCGAGGTATGAGACTGCTAATGATAGTGGGCCGGAGCCTACTTGGCAAACACCCCCCGAGAGTGCCAACGGAAGAGACAAAACTCCTGTTCAGGGCGGTATCGGTCCGGCAAAAAACCGGGCAATCAGGCCAGCGGGACCAGACGGAGGTTGGGATCGACCCCGAGGTCGAGTCCACTGGTGTCGCCGTGGTGGAGGCGCCAGTAGCCGGCGGCGGCCACCATGGCGGCGTTGTCGGTGCAGAGCGAACGACTCGGCAGGAACGCCCCGATGCCAAGACCGGCGGCCACCTCGGCCACCGCCTCGCGCAGTTGCGAGTTGGCGGCCACTCCACCGGCCAGGCAGATGGCCCTGGCCCCGACCTCTTCGGCGGCGGCGGTGGCCCGGGTGACCAGAACGTCGACCACGGCCTGCTGGAACGAGGCGGCCACGTCGGCGGTGGCCGCCTCCGGGTTCTTGCGCACCGTGTTGATGACCGACGTCTTGAGGCCCGAAAAGGAGAAGTCATACCCGTCACCGGGCAGGGACCGGGGGAAGTTGAACGCCTTCGGGTCACCCTCCCGGGCCAGCCGGTCGATGACCGGGCCGCCGGGATAGCCAAGTCCCAGATACCGGGCCACCTTGTCGAACGCTTCGCCGGCGGCATCGTCGATGGTGCCGCCGAGCACGCGGTAGCGGCCGGGTTCGGTCACCTCCACCACCATCGAGTGGCCCCCCGAAACCAGAAGGACCACCAGCGGCCAGCCGAGATCGGGCTGCTCCAGCATCGAGGCGAACAGATGGGCTTCCAGGTGGTTCACCCCGACAAAGGGAACGCCCCAGGCCATGGCCAGCGCCTTGGCCTCGGACACCCCCACCAGCAACGAGCCCACCAGGCCGGGACCGTGGGTCACGCAGATGGCGTCGATGCCGCGTCCGGTCTCGTCCGACCCGGCCCGGGCCAGCGCGTCGGCGATCACCGGGGTCAGCAGTTCCAGGTGGGCCCGGCCCGCCAGTTCGGGCACCACGCCACCGTAGGTGGCGTGCAGGTCGATCTGGCTGGAGACCACCGAGGAGACGATGGTCACCCCGTCGTCCACCACCGAGGCCGCCGTGTCGTCACAACTGGTCTCGATGCCAAGCACCCGGCGGATCGGGCGGTTGTCGGGCGACCGGAGCGCAGACGTGGTCATCCCGACAGGCTATCGCCGCGCCGGTTTCGGTCCGGTTCCATTACCCTTGGGGGTATGTTGTCCGCCACCACCGGAGGTAGGAACCGTGCAACTCCCTGACGATGTCGTCGCCGACCTCGCCGTGAGGCTCCGTCGGGCCGGCGGACAGGTGAAGGCCGTTGAGGCCATGCTCGAACAGGGTCGGGAGTGCCGGGACATCGTGACCCAGCTCAGCGCGGCCACCAAGGCCCTCGAGCAGGTCGGCTTCCGGCTGATCGCCGCCGGCCTCGCCTACTGCATCGAGCACCCGGAAGAGGCCCGGTCCTCGGGCTACCCCATCGAGGAGGTCCAGCGCCTTTTCACCAAACTGGCCTGAAGAACCGGCCCGGTGGGCCGGCCCGACACCACGAACCCGTCCCCGTCCCAAGGAGTGTCCATGTCCGAACCCACCCCCACCGCCAACTCCGGGCCGACGCCACATCGAGACGTCCGCCCCGGCGCGGTGGCCCCACTCGAGATCTTCGCCGACATCTGGTGCCCCTTCGCCTACGTCGGCCTCGTCATGGTGGCCCGGCAACGAGACAATTTCGGCCGGGCCGACGTCCCGGTCAGGGTCCGGGCGTGGCCGCTCGAATGGGTGAACCAGCGCCCGCTCGATCCTTCGACCACCGCCGGGCACGTCCACGAGCTGCGCCACCAGGTCGCCCCCGACCTGTTCGCCCACTTCGATCCGGCCAACTTCCCGGAGTCGACCCTCGAAGCCCTGGCCTGGGTGGCCGCCGCCTACCGGAAGGGGCCGGAACAAGGTGAGGCGCTCAGCTTTTCGCTGCGCACCGCCCTGTTCGAAGAGGGACGGGACATCTCGGACCCCGGGGTCCTCCGCTCACTCGGCGCCGCCGTCGGGGTCACCGGAATCACGGAGCGGGACCGGGAGACCGTGGCCGATGACTACGCAGAAGGCGGGCGACGGGGTGTCATCGGCTCGCCACACTTCTTCTTCGGTGACGAGGGCATGTTCTGCCCGGGGCTCACCATCACCAAGGACGCCGACGGCCACAAGACCATCACGGCCGACCCGTCCCGGCTCGAAGGCTTCCTCTCCCGGGTGTTCCAACGCTAACCAAGGCCGCGGTCCGGTTCCCGGTGCTCCCTGATACCCTCGGGGGTATGTGCAGACAAGTAACGTGTCGAACCTGCGGCCGCCCCACCTGGAAGGGTTGTGGCGCCCACGTCGAATCGGTGCTGGGTCACGTCCCGGCCGACCAGCGGTGCTCCGGCCATGAAGCCACGGCGACGAAGCGGTGGTTCAGCCGGAAGGGCTGACGCCGAGATCAGAACCGGCGGTCGATGGTCCAGTGGGCCGCCAGTTCGGCCTCCAGGCCGGCCAGGCGTTCTTCGTAGGCCGGGTCGTCGAGGTCGTGGGCCCACATGATCTGGGCGTCTCCGCCGTTGGGGTAGTAGTTCGGACGCACGCCGACCGGGGCGAGGCCGAGCCGCCGGTAGAGGGCGATGGCCGGCTCGTTGCCGACCCGCACCTCGAGGGTGAGATGACGCTGGCCCCGATCGAGGGCGTTGCGCACCAGGTCGACGAGGAGGGCTCCGCCGATCTTTTCGCCCTGACGGGCCGGGTCGACGGCAACGTTGTTCACGTGGGACTCGTCGTCGATGAACATCTGGCCGGCGAATCCCACCAGGTCGTGGCCCACCCAGGCCGCCCGATACGACCGGGACGTGCGCTGCTTCAACTCTTCCTCGAAGAGGCGCTTCGACCACGGATCGGGAAAACACTCCTCCTCGATACGAAGCACCGCCCGCAGGTCGCCCATGCGCATCGGGGCCAGCACCAACACTTCCGGACTCACCAGGTAACCCCGGGAGTCAAGCAGCCGGGCCGGGCACAACCGGTGGCCGGCGTTGCTCCCAGTTGATCTGGGCGTCGGCCGGACGGCGATAGTCCGGCATCAGGTCGCCGGCGGCCACAAGGGGCACTCCGGCGTCGCGTCGCAACCGGGCCAGGTCGGCCATGATGCCGGGTGGTGGTGCCGCCAACGAGGGAGCCTGCGTCAGGTCCAGACCGGGGTTCCCGGCCAGGCGGTCGGCGTAGCGGACCGCCCCGTCCCCGACCACCATCAACGGACCAAAGTGACCGATCAGTCCGTCCAACCAGGACTCCAGCTGCTCGGGCGTGACCGGCGTGGCCCACTCCTGGCGGTTGGCGGCGGGATCTTCCTCCGGTCCGGGTCCATAGGCGGCGGCAAAGACCTCCCCCCGACGGGCGTCGACCACCGAGACCACACAACGGCCGTCCCGGTGGGGAAATGCCGCGGCCGCCAGGACGTCCAGGCTCGACACACCGAGGGTGGGAACACCCAACGCCTGGGCCATCGCCTTGGCCGTGGCCACGCCCACCCGCAATCCGGTGAAGAGTCCGGGCCCGCAGTCGGCCACCACCAGGTCGATGTCCGACAGCGGCACGTCCAACTCGTCGCACACCTCGGCGATGGCCGGCGCCAACAGTTCGGCGTGCAGGCGACCTTCGAAGTGACAGCGCTCGGCCCGGCGACCATCCGGGGCAACCAACGCCACTCCCACCATGCTGGTGGCCGTCTCCACTGCCAGCACCGTCACCGGTCGGTTCCCTTCACCTCGCCGGCCACAGCCGGACCGTCCACCTCGCCGGCCACAGCCGGACCGGCCTGCCATGGCTCCAATGCCGCAGCGAGGGCACTCCACCGGGCGGCCCACGTCGACCCCCGGCCCTGAAGGACGATCCGCCGGTGCTCGTCGTGTACGTCGTCCGGCAAGAGGGTGACCACCAGGGCATCTTGCCCCAGAAGCGGCTCGGCCATGTCGCCCCACTCGACCAGCGCCAGCCCGCCGTCCTCCACCAACTCCCCGAGTCCCAGATCGGCGATCTCCTGGAGGTGGTCCAACCGGTAGACGTCGGCGTGGAGCAGCACCGAGATCCCCCGGTCCTGACCCGTGATGGACCGGGGGACGGCGTAGTGACGGACCAGCGTGAAGGTCGGGCTGGTGACGGGCTCCGGAATCCCGAGGGCGGTCCCCACCCCTTGGGCAAAGGCCGTCTTGCCGGCCCCAAGATCGCCGACCAGCAGGACCACGTCACCGACGCGGCAATGGTTGGCCACCACTCCTGCCACCGATCGGGTCGCCGCCACGTCGGACGTCGCCAGGGTCACCGGGGTGATCCGGGTTTCGTGCTCGGTGGTCATCGTTCCTTCCTCCCGGGATGCCGGTCTTCCTGGTTGCCTGGGCAACTGGTCATCTGGTTGCTTCCGCCAGTTCGGCCGCCCGGGCGAGATCCTCGCGCATCGGCCCGGTGACCCGGGCCCCGTTGCGCAGTCCGGCCGAAGGATGAAAGGTCGGCACGATCGGCCAGGGTGCCCCGCCGGGATCGGCATGGCTCCGGCCCCGCAGGGAGGTGATGCCTTCCTTCGTGTCCAGCATGGCCCGGGTCGCCACGTTGCCCAACGTGACCACCACCCGGGGATGGACAAGGGCGAGTTGCTCGTCGAGAAACGGACGACACGCCGCCAACTCGTCGGCCTTCGGCGCCCGGTTGTCCGGTGGCCGGCACTTGACCATGTTCACCACGTAGACCTCGTTGCGGCCGAGCCCGCCTGTGTCGTCGAGCAGCTGGTCGAGCAGCCGGCCGGACCGACCCACAAACGGCCGGCCGGCCAGGTCTTCCTCCCGGCCGGGTGCTTCACCCACGACGGCCACCCGGGCCGATTCTGGTCCGGAGGAGACCACCACATTGGTGCGTCCTTCGGCCAGGCCACACCCCCGGCAATCGGCCACCCGGCCAGCCAGGTCGGCCAGCGCCTGGTGCCGGTCCATGCCGCCACTCATGACGGCAGGGTCCCGGTATGGCGCCGGGGAACCCGCGGTCCGATGTCGCACAGGATCTCGTAGTGGATCGTGTCGAAATGCTCCGCCCACTCCCGGGCACCGATCTCGTCGTCACCCTGCCGGCCGAGCAGGACCACTTCGTCCCCGACCTTGACGTCCGAAGTGTCCGAGGGTCCACAGTCGATGATGATCTGGTCCATCGTGACCGATCCGGCCAACAGGCGACGCACTCCGTTGATCAGTACGTGTCCTCCCACGTCGAACAGCCGGCGGGGCACGCCGTCGGCGTAACCGACCGGGGCGATCGCCACCCGGCTGGCCTCGGGCAACGGCCGGCGCAAGCCGTAAGAGACCCGCTCGGAGGCGTCGAGTTCACGCACGAAGGTCACCTGGGTGCGGAACGAGAGGGCCGGGCGCAGCCCGTCACCGCCGGTGAGTTCTCCAATGGCCGCCTCGAGGGCCGGGGTGGGAGCGAGTCCGTAGAGGCCGAGGCCACAGCGCACCATGTGGCGCCGGGCCGCCGGGGTGGCGATCGCCCCCGCCGTGTTGGCGAGATGTTCGAGGCGGGGCCGCAACCCTTCGGCCACGAGGGCGGCCAGGGTCTCGTCGAAGCGCGCCACCTGGGCGTTGGTGAACTCGCGGTCACTGGACCGGGCCCCGTCGGCCACGGCGAAGTGGGTCCAGAGGGCATCGAGAACAAGGTGCGGGGCCGCATCGATCTGGCGGGCCAGCGCCGGGATCTCGGCCGGAGCCGCTCCCACCCGGTGCATGCCGGTGTCGACCTTGAGGTGGACGCCAACCGGCGGGTGACCACCCTCCCGGGCGAGCCGGTCCAGCATGGCGATGCCTTCTTCGGTGTAGACGGTCGGTGACAGCCCCCGGGCGATCGCCTCGGCCATACCGTCGGCCGGCGGTTCGGACAGCAGCAGGATGGGAACCTCAAGGCCGGCCTCCCGGAGGGCCACCCCTTCTTCCACCAGGGCCACCGCCAGCCACGACGCCCCTCCGGCCACTGCGGCCCGGGCGACGGCCAGGCTGCCGTGGCCGTAGGCATCGGCCTTCACCACGGCACACAGTTCGGCCGGGGCGACCAGACGGCCCAACAGGGCGGCGTTGTGGACCACCGCATCAAGATCAACGTCAGCCCATGCCGGGCGCCACCGCTCAGCCATTTCCATCAGGTCCCGTCATGTCCGTGCTCCCCACGAGGCGTCGACTCCGGTCCAGAGTTTCGCAGGGACGCCACCACTTCTCCGACCAACGCCGGGAGGTCCCCGGCCACCAGGACCCCCGAAGCCAACCGGCCGGCCCGGCCATGGACGTGGGCCGCCAGGGCGGCCGCCTCGAGGGCCGGGATCCCGGCCGCCAGGAAGGCACCGATCACCCCCGAGAGCACATCCCCGGTGCCGGCCGTGGCCAGCGCGGACGAGCCCGAGGTGACGAGCAGCACCCGGCCCGAAGGATCGGCCACCGCCGTCGTGGAACCCTTGACGAGGGCAACCGCCCCCGAGATTGTGGCCAGATACCGGGCCGCGGCCACCCGGTCGGGGCCCGGTGGGCACCCCACCAGCCGGTCATACTCCCCGTCGTGGGGAGTGAGAACAACCGGGCCGGCCCCGGGTCCTTGCCCACCGGTTCCTTCCCGCAACCGGGTGGTGATCCGACCCAGGGCAAAGAGGCCGTCCGCATCGAGCACCAGGGGACCCGGGGCCGCGTCCACGACCCGGCGGACCTCCTCGGGTGTTGTTTCGTCCCGGCCGAGCCCCGGTCCGACCACCATGGCGTGACACCGGCTCGCCGCCTCGAGCGCCGGTGGCGACCAGTTGGTGGACTCCAGGGAGAACTGCACCGCCTCGGTCAACCCGGCGCCGGTGGCCGGGTCGGTTCCGGGCATCCCGAGTCGCACCATGCCGACCCCGGCCCGCATCGCTCCGGCCGCCGCCAGGTGCGCCGCCCCGGCCATCCCCGGCGATCCGGCCACCAGACAGAGCGCCCGCTCCCACTTGTGGGCCCGGACTCCCCGGGGTGTGAGCCACCGGGCCAGGTCACCGTCTTCCACCAGGTCGATCCGCCGGTCGGGATCGACCGGTTCGGCCAGCAACGAGATGTCGGCCACCACCACCGTGCCGGCCAGTTCCTTGCCGTCCCCCTGCAACAGGCCCGGGACGGGTGCCACGAAGGTGACGGTGCGCTCGGCCCGCCAGGGCCGGCCCGAGGCGATCCCGGAATCACCCTGGACCCCCGAGGGCACATCGACCGCCAGCACCCGGGAGCCTTCCGGCCTCTCCGGCGCCACATACTCCCCCCGGAACCCGGTGCCGAAAGCGGCATCGACCAAGAGATCGCACGCTCCGACGGAGGCGACGTCCGGGCCAACCACCTCAACCCGGGCCCCCCGGGCGGCCAGGACCCGGGCGGCCACCTTGCCGTCGGCTCCGTTGTTGCCCGGCCCGGCCACCACGATGATCCTCCGTCCGTAGGCACCACCGAGCATCCGGATGGCTTCCCTGGCCACGGCGAATCCGGCCCGGGCCACCAGGGCTTCGAGGGGCTCGTCCTGAAGGGCACGGGCGTCCACCCCGGTGAGGTCGGCCACGGTCAGGACGGGTTGCATACCCCAAGACGCTAGGCCGAAGGGGACCGGTCCGCGGCACCTTCGGCCACGACAAAGGCCATGGCCAGCGTGTCGGTGTGGGTCAGGGAGAGATGCCAACCCGTGATCCCCATGACCTCCGCCTGCGCCCGCGCCCGGCCGGAGAGCGAGAGGACGGGTTGGTCCCGACCGGGGCGCACCACTTCGATCTCCCGGAACGCCACCGCCGTGATGCCGACGCCGAGGCACTTCATGACCGCCTCCTTGGCGGCAAAGCGGGTGGCCAGGCGCAGTCCGGGATCCCCCGAGATCCCGGCATAGGATCGCTCCCCCTCGGTGAAGCACCGGGTGGTCAGGCGGGGCCGTCGGGCCATCACCCGGCGGAACCGCACCACGTCGACGGCGTCGACCCCGATCCCGAGGATCCTCGTCCCGCCTCTTGGAACACCGCTGCTTGCGGGTTCTCCATCTCCGGCCAGGATCACCGGGGCGAAGTCCGCCCCGGCCCGGATGGCTGCGTCCATCGCCTGACGGAGCGCCGGGTCCCTCACTCGACGGTGACGACTTTGGCCAGGTTCCGGGGACGGTCCACGTCGAGACCGTGGATGCGGGCCATCGAGTAGGCAAACTGCTGCAGGGCCACCACGTCCACGATCGGGGCGAACAGGTGCTCGGTCTCGGGCACCCACAGCACGGCGTCGGCGTGGCGGGCCGTCTCCTCGTCACCGTCGTTGGCCACCAGCACGATGGAGGCTCCCCGGCTCTTCACCTCGGCGATGTTCGACATCATCTTGTCCCACACCGGGGTCCGGGTGGCCACACCGATGACCACGGTGCCCGGCTCGACAAGGGCGATCGGTCCGTGCTTGAGCTCTCCGGCCGGGAAGCCTTCGGCCCGCAGATAGGAGAGCTCCTTCAGCTTGAGCGCCCCTTCGAGGGCCACCGGGTAGCCGACATGACGGCCGAGGAAGATGAAGGCCGACGAGTCCCGGAACCGCTCGGCCACCTCGTGGACGGCATGGGAGCGTTCGAGTACCCGGGCCACCTTCTCGGGCAGGACGTCCATGTGGGCCAACAGGGCCCGGGCATCGGCCGGGGTGAGCTGGTGGCGGGCCTGGGCCAGGTAGAGGGCGAGGATCTCGAGGGCCGTGATCTGGGCGATGTGGGTCTTGGTGGCGGCCACCCCGAGTTCGGGTCCGGCCCGGGTGTAGAGCACGGCGTCGGACTCCCTCGCCATGGACGAGTCCACCACGTTCGAGATCACCAGCACCTTGGCCCCCTGGGCGGCCGCCTCCCGGATGGCCTGGAAGGTGTCGACCGTCTCGCCCGACTGGCTCACCCCGATGACGAGCGTCTGGGCGTCGAGCACCGGGTTCCGGTAGCGGAACTCGGAGGCGATGTCGATCTCGACGGGTATCCGGGCCCAGTGCTCGATGGCGTACTTGGCCATCAGGCCGGCGTGGTAGCTCGAGCCACACGCCACGATGAAGACCTTGTTGATGGCCTGGAACTCGGCGTCGGTGATGTGGACCTCGTCGAGCACCAGAGTGCCGTCCGGCAGGACCCGGTCCCGCAGCGTGTTGGCGATGGCTTCGGGCTGCTCGGCCATCTCCTTGCTCATGTAGTCGTCGTAGCCGTCCCGCCGGGCCGCATCGAGGTCCCAGTCCACGTGCAACCGGGGCGGTTCCACCTCGTTGCCGTCGAGATCGGTCACCCGGAGCGAACCCGGGGTGAGCACCGCCACCCGGTCGTCCTCCAGGATGAAGAAGTCCCGGGTCAGACCGAGGATGGCCGGCACGTCGGAGGCGAGGAAGGCATGGTCGTCGCTCACGCCCATGAGCAGTGGCGAGACCCGGCGGGCGGCCACGATCTCGTCCGGCCAGGCGGCATGGATCACCGCGAGGGCGAACGCCCCCTCCACCCGGGCCAGGGCGACGCGCACCGCATCCTCCAGCCGGGCCTCGGGATTGGCGACAATCGCCGCTTCGATCAGATGGGCCAACACCTCGGTGTCGGTCTCGGAGACCAACCGGTGGCCTCCGGCGATCAGCTCGTCGGCCAACTCCACGTGGTTCTCGATGATGCCGTTGTGCACGAGGGCGAGGCGACCGGTGCAGTCGACGTGGGGATGGGCATTGTGTTCATCGGGCCGACCGTGGGTGGCCCAGCGGGTGTGGCCGATGCCGGCCGGAGATCCCCGGGGGGCATCTTCCATCTGCTTGACGAGGTCTTCCAGGGACCGGGTGCCGTTCGCGGCCCGGGCCCGCCACAGACCGGTCTTGCGCTCCGGGTCGATGACGGCCACGCCCGCCGAGTCGTAGCCCCGGTATTCGAGGCGCTCAAGTCCCTCGACCACCGTGTCGAGGACCCGGTCCGATCCGGTCTGGTCCCGTTCACTGGTGATGATGCCGATGATGCCGCACATGATCTCTCAGGCTAGTGGTGGAGCACCGGTTTCCGACAGGTCTTGTTCAGGCTTCGAAGACCACCACCGAGGAGGCGGAATCGTCGGCTTCCTTGGCTTCGGCTTCGGCGGCGGCCAGGGAGGCCGCCACGGACAGCTGGTGCAGCTCGTACTCGACCAGGGTGGCGAGACGCTGGGCGATGGCCTCCGCCGGGTCGTTCTCCGTGCCCTCGGCGGCTTCCACCATCACCCGGATCAACGGTTCGGTGCCGCTCGGTCGCAACAGGACCCGACCCCGGTCGGCCAGGTTCTCCTGCTCTTCCCGGACCGCCCCCCACACCACTTCGGCGCCCTCGAGCAGCGACGGGTCCTCCACCCGGACGTTCAGGAGCACCTGGGGGACCTGGACGACCAGACCGTCGAGCAGCTCGGCCAGTGGCCGGCCCTGACGGGCTACGAGATCGGCCAGCACCAGTCCGGTCAGCAGTCCGTCACCGGTCGTCGCCAGCCGGCGGAAGATGATGTGGCCGGACTGCTCGCCCCCGAGGGCCAGTCCGTCCTTGTCGAGGGCGGAGAGCACGTGGCGGTCGCCCACCGGGGTCTCCTTCACCAGGATGTTGCGCTGGTCCATGGCGATCCGGAAACCCAGGTTGGTCATCACCGTCACCACCACGGTGTTGCCGGCCAGTTGCCCCTGCTCGGCCAGGTCGAGGGCGAACAAGGCGATCAGTTCGTCACCGTCGACGAGCCGGCCGTCGCCGTCGACGGCCAGCAGCCGGTCGCCGTCCCCGTCGAGCGCCAGTCCGAGGTGGGCCCGGTGCTCGACCACGGCGGTGGCCAGCGTCTCGGTGCTGGTCGATCCGCATCCGGCGTTGATGTTGCTGCCGTCCGGCTCGTTGCCGATGGCGATTACCTCGGCCCCGAGGGACTCATAGAGCCGGGCGGCGAGTGCCGAGCCGGCGCCATGCGCGCTGTCGACCACGATGCGCAGGCCGTCCAGGGTGCGGCCGTCGATGGCGCCGGTCAGATACTCGAGATAGGCGTCCCCAAGATCGAACTCGTGGGTCACCCGACCCACCCCATGGCCCTCCAGGGGTTTGGGCCCCTTGACCTCGGGATCGAGCACCCGGGCCAGTTCCTCCTCGATGGCCACTTCGGTCTCGGCGGCGAGTTTCAGTCCTCCGGCCGCGAACAGCTTGATGCCGTTGTCGGCAAAGGGATTGTGGGAGGCCGAGATCACCGCGGCCGGCACCGACCGTCGGGCCGACAGCCAGGCGAGCGCCGGGGTGGGGAGGACACCGACGTCGACGACGTCGGCCCCTTCGCTGGCCAATCCGGCGGCCAGTGCCGCCTGCAGCATGGGACCCGAGCGTCGGGTGTCACGGCCCACCAGAAAGGTGGCGGCCGTAATCGTGCGGGCCACAGCCCGGCCGAGGGCCAGGGCGAACTCCGGGGTCAGCTCGACATTGGCGACGCCCCGAACGCCATCGGTGCCAAACCGCAGGTTGGCCACGGCTTACCGCTTGGAGTACTGCGGCGCCTTGCGAGCCTTCTTCAGACCGTACTTCTTGGATTCCTTCTCACGCGAGTCGCGGGTCAGGAAGCCGGCTTTCTTCAGGGCGGGCCGCAGTTCGGGGTTCAGTTCGCACAGTGCCCGGGAGATGCCGAGACGGAACGCACCGGCCTGGCCGGACACGCCGCCGCCGTCGATGGTGACGTCGAAGTCCCAGGACGTGGCCGTGTCGGTGAGACGGAGCGGCTCGGTGACGATCATGCGGTGGGTGGCCGAGGTGAAGTACTCCTCGAAGGTGTGGCCGTTGACCGTGATGGCCCCTTCACCGGGACGGACACGGACCCGGGCGACGGCCTGCTTGCGTCGTCCGGTGGTCTGGCAGAGAGGTACGGCGGTGGCCACGTTGTGCTCCTTGGTTTCTTGGCGTCGCTAGGGGGTGGAGAGGATCAGGAACCGCTGCGGGCCGACGCCGTGCGGCGGGCTCCCGGGATCTCCATCGGCTGGGGGGACTGGGCGGCGTGCGGGTGCTCGGCGCCCTTGTAGACCTTCAACTTGGTGGCCATCTGGCGACCGAGCCGGTTCTTCGGCAGCATGCCGACGATCGCCTTGCGCACCACGTCGTCGGCCCGGGTGGCCAACAGGTCGGAGTAGCGGGTGGCGGTCAGGCCGCCCGGGTAGCCGGAGTGGCGATAGGCCATCTTGAGGTCGGCCTTGCCCGAGGTCAACACGATCTTGTCGGCGTTGATGACCACCACGTGGTCGCCCATGTCCACGTGGGGAGCAAAGGTCGGCTTGTGCTTGCCCCGGAGGACCGCAGCCACTTCGGTGGCCAGACGGCCGAGCACGAGTCCTTCGGCGTCGACGATGTGCCAGCTGCGGGTCATGTCGGCGGGCTTCGGGGAGTAGGTACGCACAGGTGTTCCTTGGTGGTCGGGTGGGTAAAGGGAGAACGGACTCTTTGCTTCTGGCGGCCGTTGGTGGGACCGGGGTGGTTCCCGGTCGGTGTCCGGGCTTGCGCCCGGCGCCAAAGGACCGGCCTCATACTCTAGGTCGCCCGGGCCCCCGGGGGCAAACCGGTCGCGCCGGAGGGTTCCCGGGTCACCCGGATTGTCCCGCCGCCCGCTCGTCGGCTCCGTAGCGGACCTTCATCAGGGTGAGGCCATGGGGCGGAGCGGGCTGGCCGGCGGCCTGGCGGTCGGCCGACTCCAGGATCCACAGGATGTCCGACGGCTTCTTGCGACCCCGGCCCACGTCGACCAGGGTGCCGACGATCGAGCGGACCATCTGGTGACAGAAGGCGTTCGCCTCGATCTCGAAGGCCAGCAGCTCTCCGGTGGCCGGGGCGAGGGCGGCGGAGGACAGCGGATGGTGCCGACGGGCCCCGAGCGTGCTCCAGCGGGCGTCGATCACCCGGCGGGGAATCGGATCGGTGGCCGACGTGCCGGACACCCGGCGGCAAAAGGCCCGGAAGTCGTGCTCCCCCAACAGGGCGTCGGCCCCCATGGTCATGGTGCGCAGGTCCAGCGGGTCGGCCACGTGCCAGGCCAACGGGGCCAGCAGCGGGTCGGCCACCGGTGCATTGAGCACCAGATAGCGGTAGCAGCGGGCCGTGGCCGAGTGGCGGGCGTCGAAACCGGTCGGCGCCGGGGCCGCCTCGCGGACCACGATGGCCGGGGCCAGTTGGCTGTTGCACGACCGCACCACCGCCTCGGGATCCAGGCGGGCCGAAACCCCGGCCGGCAGGTCGACGTGGACCACCTGGCCGAGGGCGTGGACCCCGCGGTCGGTCCGGCCGGCACAGGTCAGGGTCACCGGGGTGCGGGCCACCCGGCCGAGGGCCACCATGAGTGACCCGGCCACGGTCGACTGGTCCTCCTGGGCGGCAAATCCGTGGAACGGTGCGCCGTCATAGGCCACCACCAGCCGCCACCGGACCGTGTCGGCCGACTCCTCCGCCGGGGCCGTTCGGGCCTCGTTCGGCACGTCGGCCGGTCCGGAAGCGGGATCCTGTCCATCGCCGGGAACGTGCCCGGCCGACCCCCCGGTGTGGGGGGTCGTGCTCACACCAGTTCGATCCGGGCCATCGGAGCGTTGTCGCCCTGACGGTTGCCGAGCTTCAGGATGCGGGTGTAGCCACCCGGACGGTCCACGTAACGCGGGCCGATCTCGTCGAACAGCTTGTGGGCCATGTCCTTGTCCCGGATCAGGGCCACCACGTTGCGCTGGCGGGCCACGCCACCCTTGGCGGCCGCCGTGATGCACTTCTCCACCACCGGGCGCAGCGCCTTGGCCTTGGCCTCGGTCGTGACCAGGTACTCGGCCGCAATCAAGGAGGCGACCAGGTTGCCCATCATGGCCTTCTGGTGGGCCGAGCTGCCGCCGAAGCGACGACCCTTCTTCGGGGTACCAAGCATGATCAGTCCTTCACTCGGAGGGCCAGGCCCCGCTCGTCGAGCTTCTGCAGCACCTCGTCGAGCGACTTCTGGCCGAAGTTGGTGATGTTGAGCAAGTCGTCGAGCGTCCGCTCGACCAACTCGCCGATGGTGTTGATCTGGGCCCGCTTGAGGCAGTTGCGGGGACGCTCCGTGAGGTCGAGGTCCTCGATGCGGAGGTCGAGGTCGGGCGATCCGGTGCCGACCGTGCTGATCTCGCCGAGTTCGAGACCCATGGGCTCGTCCTCGAGATCGGCCACGAGCGCCACCAGCGTACGCAGGGTGTCACCGGCCGAGGCGAGGGCTTCCCGCGGGGTGAGGGAGCCGTCGGTCTCGATGTCGAGGACCAGACGGTCGAAGTCGGTGGACTGCTCGACCCGGACCGGCTCCACGGTGAAGGAGACCCGGCGCACCGGCGAGAAGATGGCGTCCACCGGGATGACCCCGATGGTGGGCGACTTCTTGGTCTTGTCGGCCGACAGGTAGCCCACGCCCTTCTCGACGGTGAGGTCGACGGCGATGTGGCCCTTGGCGTTGAGGGAGGCGATGTGCTGGCCCGGCACGAGGACCTCGACGTCGGAGCTGACGTGCAGGTCACCGGCCGTGGCGTCGCCCGGGCCCTTCTTGTCGAGCCGGATGGTCACCGGCTCGTCGCTGTGGACCCTGAAGAGGAGGTCCTTCAGGTTGAGGATGATGTCGGTCACGTCCTCCTTCACGCCCGGCAGGGTCGTGAACTCGTGGAGGGCTTCGTCGAAACGAACCTGGGTGATGGCCGCACCGGGGATCGAAGACAGCAGGGTCCGACGCAGGGAGTTCCCGAGCGTGTGACCGAATCCGGGATCGAGCGGGCCAACGGCGAACTTCTGGCGGTTGTCCTCTTCTTCACCGATGGCTTCGACGGTGGGGCGCTGGATGATGAGCATGCGGTTCGTGGCTCCTCGGCAGGTAGACGTAGGTGGGCGGGGATGACTGGTGTGGCGACGACGGGTGGGGCGACCTTCGGGGACTACTTCGAGTACAACTCGACGATCAGCTGTTCCTGGACCGGCTCGTCGATGTTCTCGCGGATCGGCAGGGCGAAGATCCTGACCTCGAAGCGATCACCCACGGTCTCGAGCCACGGCGGGAGGTTCCGCTCGATGGTGTCCATGTTGCGACGGACGTGGAACATCTCCCGGGAGGACTGCTTGAGGGTGACGACGTCGCCCTGGCGGACCCGGTAGCTCGGGATGGTGACCCGCTTGCCGTTGACCGAGACGTGGCCGTGGCGGACGAACTGGCGGGCCTGCGAGCGGCTCGCACCCCAACCGGCCCTGAAGGCCACGTTGTCGAGCCGCAGTTCGAGCATGCGCAGCAGGTTCTCACCGGTGATGCCCGGGGCCCGGCTGGCTTCGACGTAGAGGTTGTGGAACTGCTTCTCGAGCAGTCCGTAGATGCGGCGGCACTTCTGCTTCTCGCGCAGCTGGGCGAGGTAGTCCGAGCCCTGACGCATGCGGTCGCGGCCGTGCTCACCCGGGGGGTAGGCGCGGCTGTGGCGGTCGGTGACCGCCTCGGAGACGGGGCACTTCATCGAGTAGCACCGCTCGCCCTTCAGGAAGAGCTTGGTGCGCTCCCGACGGCAGAGACGGCAGACAGGTCCGGTGTAACGAGCCATGAGTTTCCTTTTGTTCCTTGCGTTCCCGACCTAGACCCGACGACGCTTCTTCGGCCGGCAGCCGTTGTGGGGCATCGGGGTGACGTCCTTGATGCCGGCCACTTCGATTCCGGCCGCGGCCAGCGAACGGATGGCCGTCTCGCGGCCCGAACCCGGGCCCCGGACCAGCACATCGACCCGGCGCACACCGTGCTCCATGGCCTTCTTGGCGCACTGCTCGGCGGCCAGCTGGGCGGCGAACGGCGTGGACTTGCGGGAACCCTTGAAGCCGACGTTGCCGGCCGACGCCCAGGCCAGCACGTTGCCCTCGGGATCGGCGATGGACACGATGGTGTTGTTGAACGAACTCTTGATGTGGGCAACACCAAAGGTGATGTTCTTGCGTTCCTTCTTGCGGGGACGTCGTGCGCCTCCGGTGGGCTTGGCCATTACTTGCGAACCTTCTTCTTGCCGGCGACCGTCTTCTTCGGTCCCTTACGAGTACGGGCGTTGGTGTGGGTGCGCTGGCCGTGGACCGGCAGACCCTTGCGGTGACGGATGCCCTGGTAGCAACCGATCTCCATCTTCCGCTTGATGTCCTGGGAGATGTCCCGACGGAGGTCACCTTCCACCCGGAAGGTGGCATCGATGTAGTTGCGCAGACGCGTGACTTCTTCGTCGGTCAGGTCGCGCACACGGGTGTCGCGGTTGGTCTCGGTGGCATCGCAGATCTGCTGGGCCGACGTGCGGCCGATGCCAAAGATGTAAGTGAGGGAGATCTCCAACCGCTTTTCGCGGGGGATGTCCACGCCGGAAATACGAGCCACCTGTTCTTCTTTCTCCTCTTGACCCTGATCTAACCCTGAACCGGATCCATCAACCCTGGCGCTGCTTGTGCCGGGGGTTCTCGCAGATGACCAGGACGCGCCGATGCCGACGGATCACCTTGCACTTTTCACACATCGGCTTGACACTCGGTCGAACCTTCACGCTCTCGTCCTTGTCTACGTTCTTCCTGGGTCCCGCCTTGTGCGGGCCCAACCGTTGGAGGCGGTGCCTCCGCTGCTGCCCTGCCGGCCACCGGCCGACGGGACGTCCTACTTGTACCGGTAGGTGATCCGCCCCCGGGACAGGTCGTAGGGGGTGATCTCCACCTGGACCTTGTCGCCCGGCAGGATGCGGATGCGGTGCATCCTCATCTTCCCGGAGCTGTGCGCCAGAACGTTGTGGCCGTTTTCCAACTCCACCTTGAACATGGCGTTGGGCAACGGCTCGACGACCGTTCCCTCCAGCACGATGGCATCTTCCTTGGGCTTGGGCAGGTGAATCTCCTCGATACTCGATCTGTCAGCACCGGAACGTCCGTCCGGTCCTTCTTGCTTTCGCTCGGCGCCACCCCGGAGGGTGACGTGCAGCACAAACGGTCAACATCCTCCGGGTGTGCCCCGTGACGTGCCACCGGATGATGGTCGCCACAAGCGGATACGGCCCGCCCGCCAGACACCCGCGGACAGCCGAAGGGACAGTTTAGCCCTTCACCGGAAAATTGCCAGTCCGAATCCGGACCGGCCGTTCTCCGGGCCAACCGACCCCACCCCGGCCGGGGCGGTCACGGAACGGTGAACACCTCCGGTCCGTTCTCGGTCACGACGATGGTGTGTTCGAAATGGGCCGACAGCTCCCCGTCGGCGGTGACCACGCTCCACCCGTCGTCGAGCTGCACCGTTTCGGGCCCGCCGGCGTTCACCATGGGCTCGATGGCGAAGACCATGCCGGTCTTGAGCGTCGGGCCCGGCGATCCCGGCCAGTAGTTGGGGACCTGGGGGTCTTCGTGCATGGCGGTGCCGATCGCGTGGCCGACGTACTCGCGCACCACGGTGAATCCGGCCGCTTCGGCCACGGCCTGGACCGCCCGGCCCACCTCGTGGAGGCGGTTGCCGTCACGGAGCTGCTCGATGCCGGCCTGAAGGCTCCGCTCGGTCACCTCGAGGAGCCGCCTGGCCTCGGCGCTGATCTCCCCCACCCCGGCCGTGTAGGCCGCGTCGCCGTGGTAGCCCTCGATGATGGCTCCGCAGTCCACCGAGATGATGTCGCCTTCGACCAGAACGACCTCGTCGGAAGGGATGCCGTGGACGATCATCGAGTTCGGTGACGTGCAGATGACCGCCGGAAAGCCGTGGTAGCCGAGAAAGTTCGATCCGGCCCCCCGTCGCTCCAGCACCTCCCGGGCCACCCGGTCGAGGTCCCCGGTGGTCACACCGGGCCGGATCGCCTTGCGGGTCTCCTCGTGGATCTCGGCCACGACCCGCCCGGCGCGGCGCATCTTTTCGAGCTCGGTGGCGTTGCGCCTCATGACAGTCGTCCGCCCTTCTTGGCCCGCTGGTTCTCCACCATCTTGATCATCCGCCTGGAGACGGCATCGGGCGCCCCGGTGCCCGAGACGGTGGCCAGCTGCCGCCGGTTCCGGTACCACTCGATCAACGGGGCCGTCTCTTTCTCGTACAGCTCGAGCCGGCGCTTGATGGCCTCTTCCGTGTCGTCCGGCCGCTGGACCACCTCACCACCGCAGACGTCACAGGTCCAGCCGATCCGGGGCGGCGCCGTCGTCGAGTAGTTGGAGCCACAGTCCACACAGACCCGGCGGGCCGCCAGGCGACGCAGGACCACCGCTGTGGGGATATCGATGTCGATGGCGAGGTCGATGTCGATCGGATCGAGCACCTTGACCAGCAACTCCGCCTGGGCAACGGTCCGGGGGCAGCCATCGAGGATGAAGCCCCGGGCCCGCACGTCGGACTCGGCCAGCCGGACGGACACCATCTCGATGATCAGTTCGTCGCTGACCAGTTCGCCCCGGTCGATCAGGCTCTTGGCCTTGAGGCCGAGTGGCGTGCCTTCCTTGACCACGGCGCGCAGCATGTCGCCGGTGGAGACGTGGGGCACGGCGTAGTGGTGGGAGAGGCGCTCACACTGCGTGCCCTTCCCCGCCCCCTGTTTGCCCAAAACGACGAGTCTGGCTCCAGGTAGCACTTACTTGAGGAATCCCTCGTAGTTCCGCATCATCAACTGGCTGTCGATCTGCTTCATGGTCTCGAGTGCCACGCCGGTGGCGATGAGCAGGGTCGTCCCGTAGAAGGGATAGTTGTTGATGTTCCACGCCGCCATGAGCAGCGACGGGATGACGGCCACCGACCCGAGGAAGAGGGCGCCGGGCCATGTGATGCGGTTCAGGATGTGGGCCAGGTACCGCTCGGTGGGCTGGCCCGGCCGGATGCCGGGGATGTAGCCACCCTGCTTGCGGATGGTGTCGGCCTGCTGGTGCGGATCGAACTGGACGTAGACGTAGAAGAAGGCGAACAGGATGATGAAGAAGAAGTACACCGCGATGTAGAAGATGCTGGTCGGGGTGATGTTGTGGTTCACCCAGGTCCGGAAGGCCTGCGACGGGATGATGTTCGAGAGCAGGATCGGGATGTAGAGCACCGACGAGGCGAAGATGATCGGGATGACACCGGCCTGGTTCACCTTGAGCGGGATGTAGGTGTTCTGGCCACCGAACATCTTGCGACCCACCACCCGCTTGGCAAAGGTGACCGGAATGCGACGCTGGCCCTGGTCGACGAAGACGATGGCCACCAGCAGCGCCACCGAGACCAGCACGATGGCGAAGAACTTGATGCGACCGCCCTCCTGAAGGACCGTGTTCAGTCCGCTCGGGATGCCGGCCACCACGTTGGCGAAGATGAGGATCGACATGCCCTGGCCGATCCCCCGCTGGGTGATGAGTTCGGCCAGCCACATGACGAACGCCGTGCCGGCCGTCAGGGTCATGACGATGAAGGCGGCCCGCCAGATCGAGTAGTTGAGGATCAGGTCGAGGTTCTGGCTCGAACCGAACAGGCCACCACCATTCTTGTGGAACAGGTAGACGAGTCCGGTCGACTGCATCAGGGCCAGCGCCACCGTGAGATACCGGGTGGTCTGGGTGATCTTCTTCTGGCCGATCGCTCCCTGGTCACGCCACTGCTCCAGCTTCGGGATCACCGTCGAGAGCAGCTGGATGATGATGCTCGAGGTGATGTACGGCATGATGCCGAGGCCGAAGATGGCCATGCGGGTCAGCGCCCCACCCGAGAACAGGTTGAGGAAGCCCAGCACGCCCGACGAACGCGACGCCGATTCGAGCTGGGCGATCTTGGAGAAGTTCACAAACGGCACCGGAACGTTGGCGCCGAACTGGTAGAGCCCGATGATGGTCAGCGTGAAGAGGACCTTCTTGCGAAGGTCGGGGATGCGAAAGATGTTGGCCAGACTGGTAAGCATGGGACTCCTCGACGCCGCGTCCGGACGATGCTACCGGTTTGTGTGCTGGTTGCCCTGCGCTGGCGGACGGTTGTGGCCGAACGGCAACGGAACCACGGTCACGGTGCCCCCGGCGGCGGTGATCGCCGCTTCGGCCGACTTCGAGAACGCGTGGGCTTCCACCCGGACCGCCCGGCTGAGGGAGCCGACGCCGAGCACCTTCACGAGCTCGCTCTTCTTGGCCAGACCGTTCTCGACGAACCCGTCGAGGTCGATGCTGTCGACCCCGAGGGCCTCCAGACGCTCCAGGTTGACCGGGGTGTAGTCGATGCGGAACGGGTTCTTGAAGCCCTTCAGCTTCGGGATCCGCTGCATCAACGGCAACTGTCCACCTTCGAAGCCCATGGGGATGGTGTCGCGGGCGCCCTGACCCTTGGTGCCGCGGCCGGCGGTCTTGCCGCCCTTGCCGGCGATACCGCGTCCGACCCGGCGGCGGGCCCGGTTGGACCCGGCGGGCGGCTGGAGATCATGAATCTTCATTCTCAGCCCTTCTCATCTGCTTGGGCGGCCGCCACATCCACCAGGTGGGGGACGCGGGCGATCATGCCGCGGATTTCCGGTCGGTCAGGCAGCACGTTGGACTGCCCGATGCCGCGCAGTCCGAGCGCCCGAAGGGTGCCGCGGTGCTTCGGCTTGGTGCCGATGGCGGAGCGGACCTGGGTGACCCGGATCCAGCCGGTCTCAACCGTGGCTGCTGCCATGTCAGCTCACCTCCGTGAAGATGTCGGCCTGACGGCGACGCTCGCGGTAGGCCCGCAACATCGGTCCGGGCGCCACTTCTTCGGCCGACTTGCCACGCAGGGCGGCGATCTCGTCGGGCCGCTTGAGGTCCTTCAGGCCGGCGATGGTGGCGTGGGCCACGTTGATGCCGTTCGAGGAGCCGAGCGACTTGGCCAGGATGTCGCGGATGCCGGCCATCTCGAAGATGGCCCGGGCCGCGCCTCCGGCGATCACTCCCGTACCGGGCGCCGCCGGCTTCATCATGACCCGTCCGGCTCCGCTCTCGCCCATCACCGGGTGGGTGATGGTGGCACCGGCCAGGGGGACGTCGAACATGTTCTTGCGGGCCTCTTCAATGCCCTTCTGCACGGCGAGACCGGCTTCCTTGGCCTTGCCGTAGCCGAGACCGACCCGGCCGTTCCCGTCGCCGACCACCATGAGGGCGGCGAAGGAGAACCGGCGACCACCCTTTACGACCTTGGAGACCCGGTTGACCCGGATGGTCCGCTCTTCGAACTGCTGGTCGCCGTCACGGTTGTCACGGTTGTTGTTGTTTGGATTGTTCGCCATGCTCAGAACTCCAGTCCTTCGGAGCGGGCCGCGTCGGCCAGCGCCGCCACCCGTCCGTGATATGCGAAGCCGCCCCGGTCGAAGACGACGGTGCTCACGCCCGCCTCCTTGGCCCGGGAAGCCACGAGTTTGCCGACCTTTTCAGCCGCTGCGATGTTGCCGCCCGATGACGAGCGCAGGTCGCTCTCGACCGTCGAGGCAGCCGCCAGGGTGCGACCGGCGACGTCGTCGATGACCTGGGCGGTGATGTGCTTGTTCGACCGGAACACGGCGAGGCGCGGACGCTCGGCCGTTCCGGTGACCCGCTTGCGCACCCGGTAGTGGCGGCGCCGGCGGAGCTCGAGTTTGTGATCGGTGTTCGCCATCTACTTGGCTGCCTTCCCGGCCTTGCGGACGACCCGTTCACCGGCGTAACGGATGCCCTTGCCCTTGTAGGGCTCGGGCTTACGCAGCTTGCGGATGTCGGCCGCCACCTGGCCTACCTTCTCTTTGTCCATTCCCTTGACGATGATGCGGGTGGCACTCGGAACCTCGAACGTCACGCCGTCGGGGGCGTTGACGTGCACCGGATGCGAGAAGCCGAGCGCCAACTCCAGGGCACCCGGGCCCTGGGCGGCGGCCCGGTAGCCGACGCCGACGATCTCGAGTTCCTTGATGAAGCCTTCGGTCACTCCGACCACCATGTTGGCCACCAGCGAACGGGTCAGGCCGTGCAGGGCCCGGTTCTGACGCTGGTCATCCGGCCGCTCGACGAGCAGTTCGTCACCCTCCTGTCGGATGGTGATGGCGCCGGGCACGGTGCGGGCCAGTTCGCCCTGGGGGCCCTTGACGGTCACGGTGTTGTCACTGCCCATGGCCACCGACACGCCCGAGGGCACGGCGATGGGGGCACGTCCGATGCGGGACATCAGCGCTCTCCTTCCACAGTGGCCGACGCTCCCGGAAGGGAGCCACGACTCTTACCAGACATAACAGAGGACCTCCCCGCCCATGCGGCGCTTGCGGGCCTCACGGTCGGTCATCAGACCCTTGGAGGTGGAGACCACGGCCACACCGAGGCCACCGAGTACCCGGGGCATCTTGTCGGCCCGGGCGTAGATGCGAAGGCCCGGCTTGGAGACCCGCTTGATCCCGGAGATGGTCCGGGCCCGGTCCGGGGCGTACTTCATCGTGATCTCGAGGGTGGTGCCGGGGCGACCCGGTTCATCGGCCACCTTGAAACCCTTGATGTAGCCCTCGCTCACCAGAATCTCGGCCAGGGACTCCTTCAACTTCGAACCCGGCATCTTGACGGTATCGAAGTGGGCCATGTTGGCGTTCCGAATGCGAGTCAGCATGTCGGCGATTGGATCGGTCATCGTCATTGTTCGTCGCCTCCTCTCACCAACTGGCCTTCGTCACACCGGGAATCTCGCCGGCGTGGACCATCACTCGCAGACAGATCCGGCACAGGCCGAACTTGCGGTAGACCGACTTGGGTCGACCACACCGGCGGCACCGGGTATAGCCACGCACCTTGAACTTCGGCGTGCGCTGTTGCTTCTCGATCAAAGCCTTCTTCGCCATGGGGTTACTGGTTCTCCTGTCGGAATGGGAAGCCGAACGCCCTCAGCAGCGCTCTACCCTCGTCGTTGTTTCGTGCGGTCGTGACGATGGTGATGTCCATGCCACGGATGGTGTCGATACGGTCGTAGTCGATCTCCGGGAAGATCAGCTGCTCGGTGACGCCAAAGGTGTAGTTGCCACGCCCGTCGAACGACCGGGGCGACAGCCCGCGGAAGTCACGGATGCGGGGGATGGCCGTGGCCAGCAACCGGTCGAGGAACTCCCAGGCCCGGTCGCCGCGCAAGGTCACCATGCAACCGATCTCCTGGCCCTCGCGGAGCTTGAAGGAGGCGATTGACTTCTTGGCCTTGGTCACGACCGGCTTCTGGCCCGAGATGATCTCGAGGTCCCGCAGCGCCCCCTCAATGAGGGACTTCTGCTGGGTGGCCCGGCCGACACCCATGTTGATCACGATCTTGGAGAGGCGGGGGACTTCCATGATGTTGCCGAGACCAAGGGTCTCTTTCAGTTCGCCCCGTACCTGTTCGTCGAAACGAACCTTCAGGCGGGGACGGCTCGGGGCCGAGGTCGATGGCATCAGAGATCAGCTCCACACTTCCGGCAGACCCGCACCTTGCGACCCTGCTCATCAAAACGCATCCCGATCCGGGTCGGGCCGCAGCTGTCACAGACAATGGCGACCGACGAGACGGCAATCGGCATGAACTTGTCGATCAGGCCGCCCTGCATGGTGGCCCGGGTCGGCTTGGCCGACTTCTTGGCCACGTGGACACCTTCGACGATGACCCGGCCTTCGGCGGGAATGGCCCGCACGACCGAAGCCTGCTTGCCCTTGTCCTTGCCGGAAATGACCTGGACCTTGTCACCCTTGCGGATCCGCATCACAGCACCTCCGGAGCCAACGAGACGATACGCATGAACCGCTTGTCACGAAGCTCGCGGCCGACCGGACCGAAGATGCGGGTCCCGCGGGGCTGCTGCTGGTCGTTGATCAACACGGCGGCGTTCTCGTCGAAGCGGATGTAGCTGCCGTCGGGACGACGCTTCTCCTTCTTGGTGCGCACCACGACGCACTTGACGACGTCGCCCTTCTTCACGGCGGCACCGGGGATGGCGTCCTTCACGGTCGCCACGAAGATGTCCCCGATCGAGGCGTAGCGGCGACGCGAGCCACCGAGCACCTTGATGCAGAGCACTTCCTTGGCGCCGGAGTTGTCGGCCACCCGAAGTCGGGATTCCTGCTGGATCATCGCGCACGCTCCAGAACCTCGGACAGGCGCCAGCGCTTCAGCTTGGACATCGGACGGGTCTCGACAACCCGGACCCGGTCACCGACCTTGGCGCTGTTCTCGCCGTCATGGACATAGAGCTTCTTGGTCCGCTGCACGGTCTTGCCGTACTTCGGATGCCGCACCCGCTCGATGACGGCCACCACCAGGGTGGCCTCCATCTTGTCGGACACGACCAGGCCCTCACGCACCTTGCGGGCGTTCGGCCGGGTTTCCGTGGCTTCTTCGGACATCAGTCCTTCTCCTCTGCTTCAACTTCGTCTTCGGCGACCTCGGGACCGGACGCCGCTTCGGCTTCCGCCGCAGCTTCCGCCCGGGCCTGGGCCCGCCGCTCGGACGCCGTCGTGGCATCCCGGCCCTTGGCGTCATCGTCACTACGCCGACGGGCGGCCGCCCGGTGCGCCGGCAGGTCGGCCAGGGCCAGACCTTCGGCTTCGGCGATCTCCCGGGACCGGAGCTCGGTCAGCATCCGGGCGATGTCCTTGCGGCAATGGTTGATCCGGGAGAAGTTGTCCAACTGACCGGTCGCCAACTGGAACCGGAGGTTGAACAGCTCACGCCGGGTCTCGCTCAGCTGACGCTCGAGCTCCTCGGTGTCGTACTGGGAAATGTCGGAAGCGGTCGCCATCAGATCTGCACCTCCGGGGTTCCATGGGTTCCGGGCCGAACCACGAACTTGGCCTTGAACGGAAGCTTCTGGATGGCCCGCTCCATGGCGGCCCGGGCCAGTTCCTGGTCCACGCCGGCGAGCTCGAAGAGCACCCGGCCCGGCTTCACGACCGCCACCCAGAGTTCGGGGTTGCCCTTGCCCGAACCCATGCGGGTCTCGGCCGGCTTCTTGGTGACCGGACGGTCCGGGAAGACCCGGATCCAGACCTTTCCACCACGCTTGATGTGTCGGGTCATGGCAATACGGGCCGCCTCGATCTGGCGGGCCGTCATCCATCCCGGCTCGAGGGCCTGGATGCCGAAGTCGCCGAAGGAGACTTCGCTGCCACCCTTGGCCTTGCCGGTCATCCGGCCACGCTGCTGCTTGCGGTGCTTGACCTTGCGGGGCATCAACATGTCAGTCGACCTCCTTGCGGAAGTGCGGGGTCTCGTGGTGCTCACGGGTCCGACGTTCGATCTCTTCGTCCTCGGTGAGGATGCGCTCGAGTTCGTCGGGCACCGCCGGGGCCGCCGCGATGTCGGCCACCGGGTGGTCTCCCATGCCCTCGGGAATCTCGACGGCCGTGTGCTCGGCATCCACCGTCACCACGCTGCCCGGGTCACCCTGCTCGGCCCGGCGACGACCGCCACCGGCGGTGATCAGACGGCGGGGACCGTCAGCACTCTGGCCGGAGGTCTCGCCGACCGCCATGGCGGCCTCACGGGTGATCTTCTCTTCCGACGAGATCTTGTACGGCAGGATGTCGCCCTTGTAGATCCACACCTTGACGCCGATGCGTCCATAGGTGGTCTTGGCCTCGCGGAAGCCGTAATCGATGTCGGCCCGCAGCGTGTGCAGCGGCACCCGGCCTTCCCGGTAGGACTCCTTGCGGGACATTTCCGAACCGCCAAGACGACCCGAGCACTGGACGCGCACCCCGAGGGCACCCGCCTTCTGCACGGTCTGGATCGACCGCTTCATGGCCCGACGGAACGCCACCCGGCGGGCCAACTGGTCGCAGATACCCTGGGCGATCAGCGCCGCGTCAAGCTCCGGCTGCTTGATCTCCTGGATGTTCAGCTGGATCCGGTTGTTCAGTCCGGTGATCTCTTCGATCTTCTTCTTGAGGCGGTCGGCCTCGGCGCCACGACGACCGATCACGATGCCCGGCCGGGCGGTGTGGATGTCGACCCGCAGACGGTCACGGGTGCGCTCGATCTCGATACGGCTGACGGCCGCCGACTCCAGTTGTGTCGTGAGGTAGTCGCGGATCTTCCAGTCCTCGATCACACAGTCCTGGTAGTTGCGCTCCTCGAACCAACGCGACTTCCAGTCGGTGGTTACGCCGAGTCGGAACCCATAGGGGTTTACCTTCTGGCCCATCTACTCGCCCTTCTCTTCCGCGGCTTCGCCGTCGGTGCTCTCTTCGGTGGCCGCTTCGGCCTCGGTCTCTTCGGCGGCCACTTCGTCGCCGGCCTCGTCGGTGGTCGCTTCGACCTCGTCGGTGGTGGTCGCTTCGACCTCGTCGGTGGTCGTCTCTTCGACCTGGTCAGCCGTGGTCTCTTCGACCACTTCGGCCGTCGTGTTCTCGGCTTCCGGCGTCTCGAGCGTCGTGGTCTCCTCGACCGTGGTGGTGGCCGTGGTCTCTTCGCTCTGGTTGCGACGGGAACTGGCCACCCGGCGGGACCGCTGGGCTGCTCCGGAGGCGGCCTTGGCCCGACGACGGGCGATGCGCTCTTCCGGCAGGCGACTCACGATGATGGTGACGTGACTGGTGCGCTTGCGGATGCGCGTGGCCCGACCACGGGCCCGGGGGCGCCAGCGCTTGAGCGTGCTGCCCTCGTCGGCGTAGCAGGCCGACACGAAGAGTTCTTCGGCGTCGAGTCCGTCGTTGTGCACGGCGTTGGCCACGGCCGAAGCCAGCAGCTTGCCGACCACCACCGCGGCGTCCCGGTCACCCAGCGCCAGCGTCTCGGCGGCCCGGTCGACGTCCATGCCCCGGATCTGGTCCAGCACCTGGCGGACCTTGTAGGCCGACATCCGGCAGTCCCGCAGGTAGGCGCGGGTGCCTTCACGCTCGTTGGTCTTCACTCCCGGCACGTCAGCGCCTCCCCGCTCGTTCTTGCCCGGCGTGGAACTTGAACGTCCGGGTCGGGGCGAACTCGCCGAGCTTGTGGCCGACCATGGACTCGGTCACATAGACCGGGACGTGCTTGCGCCCGTCGTGGACGGCAATGGTGTGACCCACCATGTCGGGGATGATCGTCGACCGGCGTGACCAGGTCTTGATGACTTTCTTTTCGCCGGCCTCGTTCAGGACGTCCACCTTCTTCAGGAGGTGGTCGTCGACAAACGGACCTTTTTTGAGGCTGCGGGGCATATCGTGCGTTTCCTCTGTCTTCCCTACCGACGGGCCCCGCGGGTGCGGCGCCGACGGACGATCATCTTGTCGGAATCCTTGTTGCGGGCGCGGGTGCGGCCTTCCGGCTGACCCCACGGCGACACCGGATGGCGACCACCCGAGGTCTTGCCTTCGCCACCACCGAGCGGGTGGTCGACCGGGTTCATGGCCACACCACGGGTCTGCGGGCGCTTGCCCTTCCACCGGTTGCGTCCGGCCTTGCCGATCTTGATCAGCTCGAACTCGGAGTTGCCGACCACGCCGAGGGTGCCCCGGCAGTCGATCGAGACCCGGCGCATTTCGGTGGACGGCAGACGCAGCGTGGCGTAAAGGCCTTCCTTGGCCACCAGCTGGATGCTCATGCCGGCGCCCCGGGCCATCTTGCCGCCGCCACCCGGGCGCAGCTCGACGTTGTGGATCACCGAACCGACCGGGATGTAGCGCAGCGGCAGGGCGTTGCCGGGGCGGATGTCCGCCCCCTGGCCCGACTGCAGCATGTCGCCCACCTTCACGCCGGCCGGAGCCAGGATGTAGCGCTTCTCGCCGTCGAGGTAGTGGAGGAGTGCGATCCGGGCGTTGCGGTTCGGGTCGTACTCGATGGCGGCCACCTTGGCGGGAATCCCGTCCTTGGTCCGCTTGAAGTCGACCATGCGGTACTGCTGCTTGTGTCCGCCACCGCGGTGACGGGACGTCTTGCGGCCGTAGTTGTTGCGACCACCGGTCGAGGGCTTGGGCGCCAGCAGGGACTTCTCGGGACGGTCGCGGGTGATCTCGGCGAAGTCCGAGACGGTCTGGAACCGGCGTCCGGGGCTGGTGGGTTTACGTGAGCGAAGTGCCATGGTCCTGTCCTGATCAGCTCTCGAAGAGGTCGATCGAGTCACCCGGGGCCAGGGTGACGATCGCTCGCTTGGTGTCGGGGCGGTGGCCCATCGTGTTGCCACGACGACCCCGCTTGGTCTTGCCCTTGCGGTTCAGCGTGTTGACGTTCTTGACCCGCACGTTGAAGGCCTGCTCCACGGCGTGGCGGACGTCAATCTTGGTGGCCGACGGGTCCACGATGAAGACGTAGACGTTCTCGTCCATCAGGGCGTAGGACTTCTCCGAGACGACCGGCCGGATCAGTACGTTGTGGGGATCCCTCACGATCCACTCCCTTCGTCATCGGCACTGTCCGCAGCCTCGTCGACCACGGCCACGGTGTCGGCTTCCTCGACGGTCTCCTTGGTCTCCGCTGCCTCGACGGCGACCTCGGCGGTCACGTCGATCTCCACCTCGGCGTCGGCGCCGGGCAGGGTGGCGTCCGTGAAGACGATCCAGTCGTTGACCAGGATGTCGTAGGTGTTGAGTTCCGACGTCGTGATCAACTGCACCTCGGGCAGGTTGGCGAACGACCGACCGGCGTTGTAGTCGTCGTCACCGAGCACCACGAGCACCCGACCCTCGAGATCGAGCGCCTTCAGGCAACCGATGGCGGCCTTGGTGCTCGGGACCTCGAAGTTCCAGGCATCGACCAGGGCCACCCGCTCTTCCATGGCCCGGTCCGACAGGGCCGAGTTGATGGCGAGGCGGATCATCTTCTTCGGGGTCTTCTGGGCGTACGAGCGGGGCTTCGGTCCGAGGGCGATGCCACCGCCGACCCAGACCGGCGAACGGCTCGAACCGGCGCGGGCGCGGCCGGTGCCCTTCTGGCTGAACGGCTTGGAACCACCACCGCGCACTTCCGAACGGGTCTTGGTCGACTGGGTCCCGGCCCGGGCGTTGGCCAACTGGGCGGTCACCACCTGGTGCATCACGGCGACGTTGGGCTCGAGCCCGAAGATCGCCGGCTCGAGGTTGACCGTTCCGAGTTCGGCGCCGTCCTGGGAACGGCGGGTGACCTGACGGGCCACCGCGGCCGGACGGAGCGCCCGACGCAGCTCGGCCGGCGTGGCCGTTTCGAAGTCGATGGAGTCGATACTCACTTGCCTGCCCCCTTGCCGGCCTTGACCGGAGCCTTGATGGCGTTGCGCAGGATGACCATGCCGCCCCGGGGTCCGGGGATGGCGCCCTTGACGAGAACGATCTCGCGCTCGGCGTCGGCCTGGACAACTTCGAGGTTGAGCGTGGTGACCTGCTCGCCACCCATCCGGCCCGCCATCCGGGTTCCCTTGAACACCCGCGACGGCGTCGCGCAGGCCCCAATCGAGCCGGGGGCCCGGTGGTGCTTGTGGTTACCGTGGGAGGCGCCCTGGCCCTTGAAGTTGTGACGCTTCATGCCACCGGCGAACCCCTTGCCCTTGGACACCGCCGTGGCGTCGATCAACTCGCCCGCCTCGAGCAGGTCGGCCGTGAGCTCCTGGCCGACCTCGAAGCCGGACGCATCGTCGATGCGCAACTCGACCAGACGACGGCCCGGGTCCACCCCGGCCTTGTCATAGTGGCCCTGCTCGGCCTTGGTCAGGGTGCTGGCCCGACGGTGACCCCAGGTCACCTGCACGGCCGAGTATCCCTCGGTCTCGGGGGTCTTCACCTGAACCACCCGGACCGGGGAGACGCGCACCATGGTCACGGGAATCGCCCGCTGCTGCTCGTCCCAGATCTGGGTCATCCCTACTTTTTCGCCCACGATCGCCTTGCTGGCCACTGGAGCTCTCCGTCTCGCTTCTCTGCGGCGCCACCCGAAGGCAGCACTGCATTCCGATGAACACTTCTGTACCGGCTGGTGCGTCAGCACCGGCCGCCCGGGCTCTGGAACCGGGTGGTGTTCCACCCCGCACGCAGACGCTCCGCTCGGACAAATCCGAGCGGAGCGCTCGCCTGGCTTGGCTTGAGGTCACCGTGGCGAACCACGGTCGTTCAAGCACATCCTTTTCGATCATTGGCCCAATCCCAGGCCGGAGTACGACTATACACCCTCACCCCGGCCTGTCAAAAAGGCCGGATGACGACTCAGACCGTCTGGATCTTGATCTCGATGTCCACGCCCGCCGGAAGGTCGAGCCGCTGGAGCGAGTCAACCGTCTTCGGGGTGTGTTCCACGATGTCCACCAACCGCTTGTGCACCCGCATCTCGAAGTGCTCGCGGGAGTCCTTGTACTTGTGCGGTGAACGGATCACGGTGTAGCGGTGCTTCTCCGTGGGAAGCGGCACCGGTCCGAGAACCTTGGCCTGGGTGCGAAGCACCGTCTGGACGATCTTCTCGGTCGACTGGTCGAGAATTTCGTGATCGTAGGCCTTGAGGCGGATCCTGATCTTCTGTCGGGGGCCTTCTGCGGCCATGGTGCTGCGTCCTCTCCTGGGGTTGGTTGTGGGTCTGCTACTCGATGATCTTGGTGACGCGACCCGAAGCAACCGTGCGGCCACCCTCGCGGATGGCGAAGCGCAGACCCTCGTCCATGGCGATGGGCTTGCCCAGTTCCACGGTCATGTCCGTGTTGTCGCCGGGCATGACCATCTCGGTGCCCTCGGGCAGGGTGATGGAGCCGGTGACGTCCGTGGTCCGGAAGTAGAACTGCGGCCGGTAGTTGGTGAAGAACGGCTTGTGACGGCCGCCCTCTTCCTTGTTCAGCACGTAGACCGTGGCCTCGAACTTGGTGTGCGGGGTGATCGAGCCCGGCTTGCAGAGCACCTGGCCCCGCTCGACCTCTTCCTTCTTGGTGCCACGCAGCAGGGCGCCGATGTTGTCGCCGGCCTGACCCTCGTCGAGGAGCTTGCGGAACATCTCGATACCGGTGACGGTCGACTTCTGGGTATCGCGGAGACCGACGATCTCGATCTCTTCACCGACCTTGAGGATGCCCTGCTCGATCTTGCCGGTCACCACGGTGCCACGACCGGTGATGGACATGACGTCCTCCACCGACATGAGGAAGGGCTTCTCGACGTCACGTTCGGGCTCGGGGATGTAGCTGTCCACCGCCTCCATGAGCTCGGTGATCTTGCCGGCCCACTCGGCGTCGCCTTCGAGGGCCTTCAGGGCGCTGACCCGCACGATGGGGGTGTCGTCGCCGGGGAACTCGTAGTCGTTCAGCAGCTCGCGGACTTCCATCTCGACGAGCTCGAGGAGCTCCTCGTCCTCCACCGCGTCGGCCTTGTTCAGGGCCACCACGATGTAGGGCACGCCGACCTGACGGGCGAGCAGCACGTGCTCCTTCGTCTGGGGCATGGGACCGTCGGTGGCCGACACCACGAGGATGGCGCCGTCGACCTGGGCCGCACCGGTGATCATGTTCTTGATGTAGTCGGCGTGGCCGGGCATGTCGACGTGGGCGTAGTGCCGGTTCGGGGTCTCGTACTCCACGTGGGCGATCGAGATCGTGATACCGCGCTGACGCTCTTCCGGCGCCTTGTCGATCTGGTCGAACGGGGTGAACGACGTGGTGGGGTCGTTGTCGTGCAGGACCTTGGTGATGGCCGCGGTCAGCGTGGTCTTGCCGTGGTCGATGTGACCCATAGTGCCCACATTGACGTGGGGCTTCGTGCGCTCGAACTTCTGCTTGGCCATGGCTGGGGTGTGGCTCCTGGATCTCGGACGGAACCCCTTCGGGCCCGCCACGACGAAGACCTTCGTCTTCGTCCCTGTACGTGGATGGTTGTACTGCGGGTGTTACGGGTACTGCGGTACTGCAAACCTTGTTGTTGCCGGGATGTTGCCGGGTGCTGTTGTTGCTACTCGCCCCTCGCCTTGGCGATGATCTCCTTGGCGATGGACTCGGGCACTTCGTTGTAGGCCGCGAACTGCATGGAGTAGGTTGCCCGTCCCTGCGTACGCGACCGCAGGTCGGTAGCGTAGCCGAACATGTCGCTCAGCGGTACCTGGGCCTTGACCACGTGGCTGTTGCCCCGCTGTTCCATGCCTTCGACCTTGCCGCGGCGGGACGAAAGGTCGCCGATGACGTCGCCCATGTAGTCCTCGGGGGTGTTGACCTCGACGGCCATCACCGGCTCGAGCAGGACCGGACTGGCCAGGTTGGCCGCCTTCTTGATGGCCATCGACCCGGCGATCTTGAACGCCATCTCGGAGGAGTCGACGTCGTGGTACGAACCAAACGTCAGGGTCACCTTGATGTCGACGGTCGGATAGCCGGCGAGCACACCCGAGGTGATCGACTCGCGGATGCCCTGGTCGACCGAGGGGATGTACTCCTTCGGAATGACACCACCGGTGATCTTGTCCTCGAAGACGTATCCGCCCCCGGGTCCGGTGGGCTCGAGCGAGATGACAACGTGACCGTACTGGCCCTTGCCGCCGGTCTGGCGGACGTACTTCATCTCGACCTTCTCGACCGTCTTGCGGACGGTCTCGCGGTAGGCCACCTGGGGCTTGCCGACATTGGCGTCCACGCTGAACTCGCGGAGCATGCGGTCGACGAGCACCTCGAGATGCAGCTCGCCCATGCCCGAGATGACGGTCTGGCCGGTCTCTTCGTCGGACTGCACCCGGAAGGTCGGGTCCTCCTCGGAAAGGGCATAGAGCGCCTTGGAGAGCTTGTCCTGGTCGGCCTTGGTCTTGGGCTCGACGGCCACGTGGATGACCGGCTCGGGGAAGGTCAGCGACTCGAGCACGACCGGCTGGTCCGGATCGCACAGGGTGTCACCGGTGGTGGTGCCCTTCAGGCCCACCACGGCGACGATGTCGCCGGCGAACACCGCATCGAGGTCTTCCCGGGTGTTGGCGTGCATCTGGAGGATGCGACCGACCCGCTCCTTGCGGTCCTTGGTGGAGTTGAGGACACCAGATCCCTTGGTCAGGGTGCCCGAGTAGACCCGGAGGTAGGTGAGCTTGCCGACGTAGGGGTCGGTCATGATCTTGAAGGCGAGGGCCGAGAAGGGCGCATCGTCCGAGGCCGGGCGCTCGACGAACTCGTCTTCCTTGCGGGGCAGGGTGCCCACCGTGACCGGGATGTCGAGCGGGCTCGGCAGGTAGTCCACGACGGCATCGAGCATGGGCTGGACGCCCTTGTTCTTGAAAGCCGAACCGCACAGGATCGGGATGGCGTGCGTGCCGAGGGTCACCGTGCGCAGCGCCCGCTGGAGGTCCTCGGGGAGAATCGGCTCCTCGGCCAGGTACTTCTCCATGATGCCGTCGTCGTAGTTCGAGAGCACGTCGATCAGTTCGGTGTGGGCCAGCTCGGCTTCGTCCGTCATGTCGGCCGGGATCTCCTCGACGATGGTGTCCTCACCCATGGCGTCGTCCCAGACCAGCGCCCGCATGTGCACCAGGTCGACCACGCCCCGGAACTCGCTCTCGGCACCGATCGGCAGCTGGACAACGGCGGTCACGCAGTCCAGACGGTCGCGGATCATGTCCACGCACCGGGCGAAGTCGGCGCCGGTGCGGTCCATCTTGTTGACGAAGCAGATGCGGGGCACTTCGTACTTGTTGGCCTGACGCCACACCGTCTCGGTCTGGGGCTCCACGCCGGCCACCGCGTCGAACACGGCGACCGCACCGTCGAGGACGCGCAGCGAGCGCTCCACTTCCACCGTGAAGTCGACATGGCCGGGGGTGTCGATGATGTTGATGGTGTTGTCCCGCCAGGTACACGTCGTGGCCGCCGAGGTGATGGTGATGCCGCGCTCTTGCTCCTGGACCATCCAGTCCATGGTGGCCGCACCTTCGTGCACCTCACCGATCTTGTAGTTCTTGCCGGTGTAGTAGAGGATCCGCTCGGTCGTGGTGGTCTTGCCGGCGTCGATGTGGGCCATGATCCCGATGTTGCGGGTCTTGGCCAGCGAGGTTGTGCGCTTCGGGGTGTCAGACATGATGGATCAACTCTCGGATTGTGCGGACGTCATGAAAGCGTGGAGAACAGTGCAACATGGAACCCATGCTGGAGTCAACGGGTGGTTACCAGCGGTAGTGGGCGAAGGCCTTGTTGGACTCGGCCATCTTGTGGAGGTCTTCCCGACGCTTGGCGGCGGCGCCGATGCCGTTGGCGGCGTCGCGGATCTCGTTCGACAGACGCTCGGACATGGTCTTCTCCCGACGCTGCTGGGAGTAGCCGACCAGCCAGCGGATCGACAGCGTGGTGGCCCGGCGCGGACGCACCTCGACCGGCACCTGGTAGGTCGCACCGCCGACGCGGCGGCTGCGGACCTCGAGTTCGGGCCGGGTGTTCTCCACGGCCTTCTTGAGCACGGCGACCGGGTCGTTGCCGGTCTTCTCCGCCACGTCCTCCAGCGCCGTGTAGACGATGCGCTCGGCGAGCGTGCGCTTGCCGCGGCTCAGGACGCGGTTGACCACCTGGGTGACCAGCACCGAGTGGTAGACGGGATCGGGCATGAGTTCCCGACGGACAGCAGGACCTTTACGAGGCACGTCAGGACTCCTTCTTGGCGCCGTAGCGGCTACGGGCCTGATGACGCTCCCGGACTCCCGACGCATCGAGAGTGCCGCGGATGACTTTGTAGCGAACGCCCGGGAGGTCCTTCACACGACCACCACGGACGAGAACGATCGAGTGCTCCTGGAGGTTGTGGCCTTCACCCGGGATGTAGGCCGTGACCTCGAGGCCGCTGGTGAGGCGGACACGGGCCACCTTGCGAAGGGCCGAGTTCGGCTTCTTCGGAGTGTGGGTGTACACACGCGTGCAGACGCCACGACGCTGCGGGGCGCCCTTGAGCGCCGGCGTCTTGGACTTCGTCGGTTTGGTAGCCCGGCCCTTGCGGACTAGCTGGGAGATGGTCGGCACGCGTTACCTCTGTTCGATACTTCGGGGTTGGAGACAGGACAGACAACAGGAATGGTCCCCACGCCTTGGCGGTCAACCCACGACGGTGGTCAGGACCGGCATCGCACCTTTTCAGGAGCGCAGCCACAGGGACAAGATGCTACGACAACTTCGCCATGCGGGCAAGCCCGGATTGCCGCACCGGAGAGACCGGTGGGCAACCCGGAACTGCCGGGTCAGGCGCCGGCCTCCATGGGACCCTCCACCACAGGTGGCAGATCGGTTCCCGGATCACCGGCCAGTTCGTCATCGGTCGAGGGGATGGTCCCCAGCCAGCTGGCGTCGATGTCGGAACTGAACTCGCCCAGCGTGGCATCGCTGGCCGTGTCCCGCAGCCAGGCGGCGAGATCCTCGGTGCCGGACTCGCCCTCGGCCCCAAGCGCCCAGAACGGCATCGCTTCGGCTCCGGGCATCTCGAGCCGGATGTCCCGGTAGCGGGGCATGCCCGAACCGGCCGGAATCAGCTTGCCGATGATGATGTTCTCCTTGAGGCCGTGCAGCTGGTCGGACTTGCCTTCGATGGCCGCCTCGGTCAGCACCCGGGTGGTCTCCTGGAAGGAGGCCGCCGACAACCACGACTCGGTGGCCAGCGAAGCCTTGGTGATGCCCATGAGTTCGGGTCGACCTTCGGCCGGACGCTTTCCGTCCTGCAGCAGCTGGCGGTTCACCTCGGTGAAGGTCCGGCTGTCCACCCGCTCGCCGGGCAGGAAGGCGGCATCGCCCGGCTCGGCCACGAGGACCCGACGGAGCATCTGGCGCACAATGAGCTCGATGTGCTTGTCGTGGATCGACACGCCCTGGTCGCGGTAGACCTTCTGGACCTCTTCGACCAGGTACTGCTGGGTCTCGCGGATGCCCCGGACCTCAAGGAGCTCCTTCGGGTCCTTCGGGCCTTCGACCAGTGCATCACCGGCGTCGACCTCCTGACCGTCGACGACCTCGAGGTGGGCCCGCTGGGGCACCAGGATGACCTGCTCCTCGCCCGAATCGGAGACCACTGTGATCTGGCGGCCGGACTCATCGTCGTCCACCCGGACCACGCCGGCATGGCGGGCCAGGATGGCCGCACCCTTGGGGGTGCGGGCCTCGAAGAGTTCGACGACGCGGGGCAGGCCGTGGGTAATGTCCTCACCGACGACGCCACCGGCGTGGAACGTCCGCATGGTCAGCTGCGTGCCGGGCTCGCCGATGGACTGGGCGGCAATGACGCCCACCGCTTCACCGAGCTCGATCATCTCGCCGGTGGCGAGCGACACGCCGTAGCAGGACATGCAGATGCCCTGCTCGGCATCGCAGGTCAGCACCGAGCGCACCCGCACCCGGTCGATGGCCGGATCTTCCCGGAGCAGGTTGACCAGGTCTTCGTAGAGCACGGTGCCGGCCGGGAGCTTGGTCTTGTCCGAGAGCGTCACCGGCTCGACCAGCAGGCGGCCGGCCATCCGGGTCTCCAGATAGCTGCGCTTGCTCGCCGCGTCCGGGTTGACGTCCTCGATCCAGATGCCCTTGGTCGAGCCACAGTCCTCTTCCCGGACGATCAGCTCCTGGGCCACGTCGACGAGTCGACGGGTCAGATAGCCGGAGTCGGCCGTGCGCAGGGCGGTATCGGCCAGTCCCTTGCGGGCGCCGTGGGTGGAGATGAAGTACTCCAACACGGAGAGGCCCTCGCGGAAGGACGACTTGATCGGCCGGGGGATCATCTCGCCCCGGGGGTTCGACACCAGGCCCTTCATGCCGGCGATCTGGCGGATCTGCTGGCTGTTGCCTCGGGCTCCGGAGTCCACCATCATGTCGATCGGGTTGAAGTTCATGGCGGCAAACGACGCCTCCATGGCCTTTCCGACCTCCGAGTTGGCCGACGTCCAGATCTCGATCTCCTTCTGGCGCCGCTCGTCGTCGGTGATGATGCCCCGCTTGAACTGGCTCTCGGCCTTCTCCGCTTCCTTCTCGTAGCGGTCCAGGATGGACTGCTTCTCCAGCGGGGTGCGGACGTCGTTGATGGAGATGGTCAGACCCGACTGGGCGCCGTAGCGGAAGCCCAGCGTCTTGATCCGGTCGAGACTGGCCGCCACTTCCCGCTTGGGATAGCCGAAGGCGATCTCCTCCACGATGGTGCCGATCGACGTGTTCTTCTTGCCGACGATGTCGTTGATGTAGCGGAAGCCGTCCGGCAGGGCGGTGTTGAAGAAGAGCCGACCGGCGGTCGTCTCGATCTCCACCCGGGCCTCGGGATCCACGCCAACCAGTTCGCCATCCGGGCCGATCTCGGCCCCGTTGGTGAGCTGGATCGACCGCTCGAGGGCCGTGCCGGCCTCCGGGCGCAGGACGATCCGGGCGTGCAGGGCCACGTCACCGCGGTCATAGGCCCGCTCCACCTCGTAGGGGTGGCGGAACACCCGTCCCTGGCCCACGAGGTCGTCCTCGATCAGGGTCAGGTAGTAGATGCCGAACACCATGTCCTGGGTGGGCACGGTGATCGGACGGCCGGTGGCCGGTGACAGCACGTTGTTGGCCGAGAGCATCAGCACCCGGGCCTCGGCCTGGGCCTCGGCGGACAGGGGGAGGTGAACCGCCATCTGGTCGCCGTCGAAGTCGGCGTTGAAGGCGGTGCAGACCAGGGGGTGGACCTGGATGGCCTTGCCCTCGACGAGCACGGGCTCGAACGCCTGGATGCCGAGGCGGTGGAGCGTCGGGGCCCGGTTGAGAAGCACCGGATGCTCCTTGATGACGCCCTCGAGCACGTCCCACACCTGGGGCCGGCGCCGCTCGACCATGCGCTTGGCCGACTTGATGTTCTGGGCGTACTCGGCCTCGACCAGCCGCTTCATGACGAAGGGCTTGAAGAGCTCGAGGGCCATCAGCTTCGGCAGACCGCACTGGTGCAGCTGCAGGGTCGGGCCGACCACGATGACGCTACGGCCCGAGTAGTCGACGCGCTTGCCGAGCAGGTTCTGACGGAACCGGCCCTGCTTGCCCTTCAGCATGTCCGAGAGGCTCTTGAGCGGGCGGTTGCCCACACCGGTGACCGGCCGGCCCCGGCGTCCGTTGTCGAACAGGGCGTCCACGGCCTCCTGGAGCATGCGCTTCTCGTTGTTCACGATGATCTCGGGGGCACCGAGGTCCAGCAGTCGCTTCAGGCGGTTGTTCCGGTTGATGACCCGACGGTAGAGGTCGTTCAGGTCCGAGGTGGCAAAGCGGCCACCATCGAGCTGCACCATCGGACGCAGGTCGGGCGGAATGACCGGCACGACGTCGAGGATCATGGCCCGGGGGTCGTTGACCCGGTTGCCGTTGTCGTCGCGCCGGTTGAAGGCGGTGACGATCTTCAAGCGCTTGATGACCTTCTGGCGACGCTGGGCCGAGAGCGGCTTGCGGCCGTCGGCGGCGTCGATCATCTCGCGCAGCTTGATCTCCTCGGCGTCGAGGTCGATCCGGTCGATCAGCTGCGAGATCGTCTCGGCGCCCATGCCGCCTTCGAAGTACTCCTCGTAGCGGATGCGCAGCTCGCGCCAGAGCATCTCGTCCTCGAGGATCTTGCGCGAGTGCAGGCTCTTGAACTCGTCAAAGGCCCGGTCGGCCAGCTCGATCTCGCTGTCGAAGCGCTCGCGGACCGAGGCGATCTCCTTCTCGACGTTGCGCTGACGGGCCTTGATCTCGGTATCCTTGGCGCCGGCCTTCTCGAGGTCGGCCAGCTCACCTTCGAGCAGCTTGAAACGACGGTCGATCTCGAGGTCGCGCTTCTTGGCGATGTCGGCCTTCTCGGCGACGAGCTCCTTCTCGAGCTCGGGCAGATCGGCGTGACGCTTCTCCTCGTCAACCCAGGTGACCAGGTTGGCGGCGAAGTAGATGACCTTCTCCAGCTGCTTGGCCTTCAGCTCCTCCCGGGCTTCGGTGCCCATGAGGAGATAGGCCAGCCAACTGCGGGTACCGCGGAGATACCAGATGTGAACCACCGGGGCGGCCAGTTCGATGTGGCCCATGCGCTCGCGACGGACCTTGGAACGGGTGACTTCCACGCCGCACCGCTCGCAGATGATGCCCCGGAAGCGAACCCGCTTGTACTTGCCGCAGTAGCACTCCCAGTCCTTGGTCGGACCGAAGATCTTCTCGCAGAAGAGACCGTCCTTCTCCGGACGCAGGGTCCGGTAGTTGATGGTCTCCGGCTTCTTCACCTCACCGTTGGACCACCCCCGGATGGCATCGGCGGTCGCCAGACCGATCCGCAGTTGATCGAAGTCGTTGACATCCAACATCAGAATCCCCTTTCCGCAGCGCGTCGGGCATCTTCTTCGTCCGACCCACGCTCGGGCCGGCTGATGTCGATACCAAGTTCTTCGGCCGTCCGGAAGACGTCCTCGTCGAGTTCCCGCATTTCAATCTCCTCGCCACCCGGTGCCAGGACTTCGACGTCCAGGCAGAGTGACTGCATCTCCTTGATGAGCACCTTGAAGCTCTCCGGAATGCCCGGTTCGGGGATGTTTTCGCCCTTCACGATGGCCTCGTAGACCTTCACCCGGCCGAGCACGTCGTCCGACTTGATGGTCAGCAGTTCCTGCAGGGCATACGCCGCACCGAAGGCCTCGAGCGCCCACACTTCCATCTCGCCGAAGCGCTGGCCACCGAACTGGGCCTTGCCACCGAGAGGCTGCTGGGTGATCATCGAGTACGGACCGGTCGAACGGGCGTGGATCTTGTCGTCCACCAGGTGGTGGAGTTTCAGGATGTAGACGTAGCCGACCGAGATCGGGTTGTCATACGGGTCACCGGTGCGACCGTTGTACAGCGTGGTCTTGCCCGCGTCCGACACCTGCACGGCACCGTCGATGCCGTCCGGGTTGAGGTCACGGAAGATCTGCTGGATGGTCGGGTGCTTGCCGGCCTGCTCCTCTTCGTCCCAGTGGGCACCGTCGAAGACGGGAGTTGAGACCCACACGGCCGGATTGGTGCGCGGCCGGGTCTTGGTCTCGGTGCCCCGCAACGGAGCGGAAGCCACCTCGCCGGCACCCTTCCAACCCCAGCGGGCGGCGTAGCCCAGGTGGGACTCGAGCACCTGTCCGACGTTCATCCGGCTCGGAACACCGAGCGGGTTGAGCACGATGTCGACCGGGGTGCCATCGGCCAGATACGGCATGTCCTCGATCGGGAGGATCTTGGAGATGACGCCCTTGTTGCCGTGGCGACCGGCCAGCTTGTCGCCCTCGGAGATCTTGCGCTTCTGGGCCACATAGACCCGGACCAGTTGCTCGACTCCGGGTGGAAGCTCGTGGGCGTCCTCCCGGGAGAAGACCCGGACGTCGATGACCGTGCCCTGCTCGCCGTGGGGAACCTTGAGCGAGGTGTCCCGGACTTCGCGGGCCTTCTCGCCGAAGATGGCCCTGAGCAGCCGCTCTTCGGGAGTCTGCTCGGTCTCACCCTTCGGGGTGACCTTGCCGACCAGGATGTCGCCGGGGCCGACTTCGGCCCCGATGCGGATGATGCCCCGCTCGTCCAGGTTGGCCAGGATCTCCTCCGAGAGGTTCGGGATGTCCCGGGTGATCTCTTCGGCTCCGAGCTTGGTGTCCCGGGCGTCGACCTCGTGCTCCTCGATGTGGATCGAGGTGAGGACGTCGTCCTTCACCAGACGCTCGGAGAGGATGATGGCGTCCTCGTAGTTGTAGCCCTCCCACGGCATGAAGGCCACGAGCAGGTTCTTGCCGAGCGCCAGTTCGCCGTTGTGGGTCGACGGACCGTCGGCCAGGACGTCGCCGGCCGAAACCTGCTGGCCGACCTCCACGATCACCTTCTGGTTGATCGCCGTGTTCTGGTTGGAACGGTGGAACTTGGCCAGACGGTAGGTCTTCTTGCCCAGCGTCTCTCCGGTCCGGGTCTTCTGGCCCGACTTGTACTCGACGACGATGTCGTCACCACTGAGTTCCGTGACCGTGCCGTCGCCCTCGGCCAGGATCACGTCCCCGGCGTCACGGGCGGCACGGGCCTCCACACCGGTTCCGATGTAGGGAGCTTCGGGCACGACCAGCGGGACGGCCTGCTTCTGCATGTTGGCGCCCATGAGGGCCCGGTTGGCGTCGTCGTGCTCGACGAAGGGAATCAGGGCGGTCGAGACCGACACGATCTGCTTCGGGGAGACGTCCATGAGGTCGACCTCGGCCGGCGGCACGAAGTCCACCTCGGAGGTCGTGCCATACGACGTGGAGACGGCACCGAGACGGACGCCGGTGCCCTGCGGGCCACGACGGACGAGGACCTTCTCCTCGGTGAAACGCCCCTTGGCGTCGAGCTTGGCCGACGCCTGGGCGATGACGTGCTCTTCTTCCTCGTCGGCGGCGAGGTACATGATCTCGTCGGTGACCTGGCCGTTGGCGACCTTGCGGTAGGGGGTCTCGATGAATCCGTACTCGTTCACCCGCGCGTAGGAGGCCAGCGAGCCGATCAGGCCGATGTTCGGGCCTTCGGGGGTCTCGATGGGGCACATACGGCCGTAGTGGGAGGTGTGGACGTCACGGACCTCGAAGCCGGCCCGCTCCCGGGACAGGCCTCCGGGGCCCAGCGCCGACAGACGACGCTTGTGGGCAAGGCCGGACAGCGGGTTGTTCTGGTCCATGAACTGGCTGAGCTGGCTGGTTCCGAAGAACTCCTTGACGCTGGCCACCACGGGACGGATGTTGATCAGGGTCTGGGGCGTGATGGCCTCGACGTCCTGGGTCGTCATCCGTTCGCGGACCACCCGCTCCATGCGGGAGAGACCGACCCGGACCTGGTTCTGGATCAGCTCGCCGACCGAACGGATCCGCCGGTTGGCGAAGTGGTCCTGGTCGTCGATGCGGTAGGTGGACTCACCGTCGGCCATGTGCTTGGCCAGGTGGAGCATGTAGGTCGAGGCCGCCAGGATCTCGGACGGGCTGAGCACGCCCTGTCCGGCGGCGGGCCGCTCGAGGTCGATGTCGAGCAGCTCGGAAATGCGCTCGATCTCCGGGCCGAGCTTGCGGTCCAGCTTGTAGCGGCCGACCCGGGTCAGGTCGTAGCGCTTCGGGCTGAAGAAGGCGTTCTCGAAGTAGACGCGGGCGGCCTCGGCCGACAGCGGCTCACCGGGCCGGGCCCGCTTGTAGATCTCGAGCAGCGCCTCTTCCCGGGTGGGGGCGATGGTCTTTTCCTTCTCCCACTGCCCTTCCAGGAAGTCGAAGTGGCGGACGAAGCGCTCGAGGAAGGCCTCGTCTTCGTAGCCGAGCGCCCGCAGGAGGGTGAACAGGGAGAGACGACGCTTGCGGGCCACGCGGCATCCGGCGGTGACGTCCTTGCCGGGCTTGGCTTCGACGTCGAACTCGATCCACTCGCCACGGTAGGGGTGGATGGTGCCGGTGAAGACCGTCTTGGCGTCACGGCCGGGCTGGAAGATGACGCCGGGCGAACGCACCAGCTGGCTCACCACCACGCGCTCGGTGCCGTTGACGATGAAGGTTCCCTTGTCGGTCATGACCGGGAAGTCCCCCATGAAGACCGTCTGTTCCTTGATCTCGCCGGTCTGGGCGTTCATGAACCGGGCGCGCACGAACACCGGCGCGGCATAGGTCATGTCCTTCTCTTTGCACTCCTCCACCGAGTACTTGGGCGGCGGCCGGAGGTCCGGATCCGTCGGATCGAACTCGAGTTCGAGGCTCAGTTGTCCGGTGAAGTCCTCGATCGGGCTGATGTCGTGGAACGTCTCGGCCAGACCTCGATCGAGAAACCATTGGAACGAGTCGCGCTGGATGGCGATGAGATCAGGCAGCGGCAAGGCCTCATCGATGTTGGCAAACGAAAATCGTTCCGGGCTGTTGGTCCGTGTAGGCAACGGCCTACTCCTCCCAGTTGCGTGTCGGTTGGGGCAAGGGCAAAAACTGTGGTGACTGCCTGGTACTTCGAAAAGCCGAATGGACCCCATGGGGGGTCAGGCCACGCTCGGGACGGACCGGGCGAGCAGAAGGGGATGCCGAAGCGCGCGTCAAGCGGCCAACAAGACGGCGGAGACAGGAGAGGCAGGCACGATGTCCGGATCATAGCCGGGGACAAAGGTGAACACAACCCAGGGGAGAATCCCGTGCGCCAGCGCCCAACGTAGGGCCTCGCGAAACGTTCGTCAAGGGTTCTGCACTGCCTTCGGCCGCCCGGGATGGTGGCCGGCACCTGTCTCTCCGGTCCGGGGCCAGCCCCTGTGCGGAGAACGCAGGACTCCGGCGACCACCAGGGCCGCCGGAGTCCCCCGAACTACTTGAGTTCGACGGTGGCGCCAGCGGCTTCGAGCTGGGCCTTGGCCTTCTCGGCGTCTTCCTTCTTGACCCGCTCGAGAACCGGCTTGGGAGCCTCGTCGACGAGATCCTTGGCTTCCTTCAGTCCGAGGCTGGTGAGGGCCCGGACTTCCTTGATGACCTGGATCTTCTTGTCGCCGGCACCGGTGAGGATGACGTCGTACTCGGACTTCTCCTCTTCGCCTCCGCCCGCGTCGCCTCCGCCACCGGCGGCCGGAGCGGCAGCAGCAGCCACGGCCACCGGAGCGGCGGCGGTGACGTCGAAGCGCTCTTCGAAGTCCTTCAGGAGCTCGCTGAGCTCGAGGACGGACAGCTCAGAGATGCCGTCCAGAATCTGTTCTTTGGTCAGGGAACCTGCCATCTTGATGCTCCTTGTTTTCTTGGTGGTACTTCGGTTGGTCTCTACGGTCGGTTACTGGGTGGTGCGGTACTGCGAAAGATGAACTACTCGGCGGCCGGTTCTTCGGCCGGGGCCTCGTCGGAGGCGGCTTCTCCGGCCTCGTCGGTGGCCACCTCGTCGGTCACCGCTTCCCCGGCCGGCGTTTCGGCGGCCGGCTCTTCGGCCGGGGCCTCGTCGGTGGTGGCCTCGGGGGCCTCGTCGGTGGTGGCCTCGGGGGCCTCGTCGGTGGTGGCCTCGGGGGCTTCGTCGGTTGACTCGGTGGCCGGGGCCTCGTCGGAGGTGGCCTCGTCGGTCGAAGCTTCGGCCGGAGCACCGCCCTGCTGGTCGATCAGGGCCGACAGGCCGTAGGCGAAGTTGCGGGTGAGCGCCTGCATGAGTCCGGCCATCTTCTGCATCGGAGCCTGCAGGCCGCCGGCCAACTGGGCCAGCATGGTTTCACGGGACGGGAGATCCGCCAGTCGGTCGACTTCGTTGGCCGAGAGCAGTCCGGATCCGACCAGGCCGCCCTTGACGATCAGGTTGGGGTTCTCCTTGGCGAACGTCCGAAGGGCCTTGGCCACCGCACTGACGTCACCCTGCACAAAGGCGATCGCCGTCGGGCCGGTCAGAAGGTCGTCGATGCCGTCCTGTCCCCGGTCGGCAACGGCCAGCCGGACCAGGGTGTTCTTGTAGACCTTGTACTCGCCCCCGGCGGCGGCCAGGGCGGTGCGGAGTTCGGCCAGTTCGGCCACGGTCATCCCGCGGTACTCGGTCAGCAAGGCGCCGTCGCTCGACGCGAAGCGGTCACGCACTTCCTCGACTACGGCGACCTTCTCGGGCCTCGGATTGTCCATGGTCACTCCAACAAGCTTGCGCTCTTGGTCAGGCCGCAGAAACCGTCGAGGGCCACGCGCAGGTCAGATGACCGCACACGAAAACGCCTCGTCAGGCGGACCCGGCTGGGTCCCTTCGGCGCCGGGAAAACAGCGCACCGGAGATCTACGGCAGTTCGATAAAACTGAGGTTGCTACACGAAAGGTCAGACTCTAGCCGAGCACCGGGCCGGTTGCCAAGTGCCCGGGATGGTCAGGATGCGGCGGCCGCCAACTCGGCGTCGACCTTGCGGGCCAACAGCGGGTCGATGTGCACGCCGGGGCCCATGGTGGACGAGATGGTCACGCCACGGAGGTACTTGCCCTTGGCCGAGGCCGGCTTGGCCCGGTGGATCTCCTCGATGACGGCGTGGAGGTTCTCGAGCAGTTTGGTCTTGTCAAACGACGCCTTGCCGATGCGCAGGTGGATGTTCCCCACCTTGTCGGTGCGGTACTCCACCCGGCCACCCTTGAACTCGGTGACGGCCTTCTCGACGTCTTCGGTCACGGTGCCGGTCTTGGGGTTGGGCATGAGCCCCCGGGGCCCAAGCACCCGACCCAGGGTCCCGACCTGGCCCATCATGTCCGGCGTGGCCACGGCCACATCGAAATCAAGGAACCCCTCGTTGGCCACCCGGGCCACGAGGTCGTCGGCGCCAACCACATCAGCGCCGGCAGCGCGGGCCTCGGCCGCCTTTTCGCCGGAGGCGAAGACCGCCACCCGGGCCGTCCGACCGGTTCCGGCCGGGAGCGAGAGGGTGCCGCGGACGATCTGGTCCGCCTTGCGGGGATCCACGCCAAGGCGCAGCGCCACTTCGACCGTCTCGTCGAATCCGGCCTTGGCCGAGTTCTTCACCAGGTCAACCGCTTCGGACGGCGAGTAGAGCGCCTGCCGGTCGATCGACGCCATGCTTTCCTGGTACTTCTTTCCCCTGGACATCTGCTGTCTCCGTTTCTTCGATTCGTTGCCGTCGGCGGACTCAGCCGACGACGGTGATCCCCATCGACCGGGCGGTGCCCTCGACCTGGCGCTTGGCCGATTCGAGGTTGGTCGTGTTGAGGTCGGGCATCTTGGTGGTGGCGATCTCCTCCACCTGGGCGGCGGTCACGCTGCCCACGGTCTCGCGTCCGGTGGTGCCGGCGCCCTTCTCCAGACCGGCGGCCTGACGGAGCAGGGCCGGGGTCGGAGGGGTCTTCAACACGAACGAGAACGTGCGGTCCTCGTAGATGGAGATCTCCACCGGGATGATGGAGCCCTGCTGGTTGGCGGTGGCGTCGTTGTACTGCTTCACGAAGTCCATGGTCTGGACGCCGTGGGGGCCCAGCGCCGTACCAACCGGCGGCGCGGGCGTGGCCCCGCCGGCCGGGAGCTGGATTTTGACGATGGCGAGTACGCGCTTCTTCGGTGGCATGAGTCTCTTTCTTCCTTAACCCGGGGACGCTCGGCTAGAGCTTGGCGACCTGGCTGAACTCCAGTTCGACCGGGGTCTCCCGGCCGAAGATGTTGACCAGCACCTTGAGCTTGAGCTGGTCTTCGTTGATCTCGGCGATCTGGCCCGAGAAGTCGGCGAAGGGGCCTTCCTTGACCCGGACGGTCTCGCCCACTTCGTGCTCCATGCGGGGCTTGCTGCGCTTGGACGGCGTCGGCTCGCCTCCTTCGACCTTGACCTGGAGGATGCCTTCGACTTCCTTGCGGCTCAGCGGCGTGGGCTTGGTGCCCGGACCGACGAAGCCCGTCACGCCCGGCGTGTTGCGGATCACCGACCAGCTGTCGTCGTCCAGCTCGCACCGGCAGAGCAGGTAGCCCGGAAAGACCTTCTTCTGGACGATCACCTTCTTGCCGTTCTTGAACTCGGCCACGTCCTCCATGGGGATGACCACCTCGTAGATGCGGTCTTCCATGTTCATCGACACCGAACGGCTGTGCAGGTTGGACTTCACCTTGTTCTCGTAGCCGGCGTAGGTGTGCACCACATACCAGCGTCCGGGCTGGTCGTAGGGGCTGATGATGACGGGCTCGTCGTCGAATTCGTCGTCGAACTCCCCGTCGGACTCGTCGGTGGCTCCTTCGTCGGACACCACGTCTTCCGTCACGGCCTCGGCTTCGGCCACGTCGGGCGCGCCGGTCACCTCCGCCTCTTCGAGGTCGTCGGCCATGGTCATGGGAGTTTCGGTTCCTTCATTGGTCACTGTCATACCGATCAGACGTTGTAGAGCCAGAAAATCAGGTGGGCGAAGCCGTAGTTCAGCAAGAAGATCAACGCCATCAGGCTGAGCAGGGTGATCAGGGTCACCGAGGTGTAGTTGACGACCTCGGCCCGGTTGGGCCAGGCCACCTGACGCAGCTCCGAGCGAACCTCGCGGAAGAAGAGGCCGGGCCGGAAGGGCTCCCGCTTGACCGGGTTCCTCTTCGGCGGAGCGGCGGCGCGCTTCGAGGAGGACTCCCCGTCGGGGTCCTGGCCTTGGCGCTGCATCATTCGCTTCTGTTCTCGGTTCACTTCGAACTTCCTTGATGTTCTGGTACCGGGTAAGCGCAGGGCAGGAGGGACTTGAACCCCCAACCTTCGGTTTTGGAGACCGGTGCTCTACCAGTTGAGCTACTGCCCTCGGTGATCCTCACGCAACTCGGAGCGCATCCGATCTGAGGGACGGACTGACACGCTAGCACCAGCCATGGCAATTGTCCCATGCGGATCCCGCCAGGCGGGTTCCGGCGACCGGGACAACCGGCTAGCGGGTCTCCTTGTGCATGGTGTGTTCCCGATCCCACCGACAGAACTTCTTCATCTCGATCCGTTCCCGGTCGTTCACCTTGTTCTTGGTCGTGATGTAGTTGCGTCGCTTGCACTGCTCGCAGGCCAGGGTGACCTGGATGCGCTTTTCGTTCTTGGCCACGATGCTTCCCCTTACGGTTCGGGCAACGGATCGCCCGGGGTCGGTTCCTGTCTCTGTCTCTAGGGTAGTGCCACCGCCCCGTTCACCAAAAACCGGTGATCGGGACAGGTCGGTGCTGCTGGTTGCTACTGCTGTGCTGCCGGGCTGGTAGCGGCGGCCGGACTCGAACCGGCGACCCCACGATTATGAGCCGTGTGCTCTAACCAACTGAGCTACGCCGCCACGGGCGAGCCCTCGGTGGGGATTGAACCCACGACCCCCTCCTTACCATGGAGGTGCTCTGCCACTGAGCTACAAGGGCGTTCCTGCTCCTCGGTAAGAGAGGCAGAAAGAACAGCATACTCGCTTCCGGGACGCTCGGACAGTCCTCGTTGTCTGGATACCATCTGGGCATGCATGTGCGTCAGGCCCGAGCCACCGATTCCGAAGCCATGCGCCGTATCTACAACCACGAAGTGACCAACTCGACCGCCACGTTCGACCTCGTTCCCCGGACCATCGAGGAGCAGGCCCGCTGGCTGGCCGACCACCAGGGCACCCACCCCGCCATTGTGGCCATCGACGACGACGGCACCGTGCTCGGCTTCGGCTCGCTCGCCGTCTTCAGGGACCGGCCCAGCTACTCCATCACGGTCGAAAACTCGGTCTACGTCGACAAGGACCAGCGAGGCCGGGGCATCGGACGGATGCTGCTCACCGAGCTCGTGGAGCTCGCCACCGGTCTCGGCTACCACTCGGTGGTGGCCCGCATCAGCGGAGACAACGAGGCGTCCATCGCCCTCCATCGCGAGTGTGGCTTCGCCATGGTGGGCATCGAGCGGGAAGTCGGGCGCAAGTTCGGCCGATGGCTCGACGTGGCCATCATGCAGCGGATGCTCGGGAGCCGGGCGTCAGGCTGAGACGGGCGAGGTCCCGACCCGGGCGGCCACCTTTCGGCCGCTCTTGTCCCACGGGCTGAGCGGCACGGTGAGCACGCCGAGGATCCACAGGATCGTCACGGCAATCAGCAACGGATCGCCGTGGATCAGGCTGCCGACCAGTTGGGAGGCACCGGGAAGTTCCAGGAACGCGCTCACCATCGCCATGGCGATGATGAGGGAGCGCAGCCGGTGGCGGGCCACCGGAGCCAACAGGACCAGACCCCAGGAGAGATACCACGGCTGGACCACCGGGCTCAGCAGCACGAAGATCAACAAGGTGAGGCCCAGGCACTTGAGTGCCCCGAGCCGGTCGCTGTTGAACAACAGCCAGACGCCGACGACCATCGAGACCACAAGGCCCATGACCCGGCAGATGGCGAGAACCCCAGCCGGGGAAACCCCGATGTGGGCGAGGTGGACCATTCCGCTGATCGCCATGGCCACCCCGGTGGTCGGAGCCACCCAGGACTTCACGGCACCCGGCGTACCGAGAGCCGACACCCAGCCCCAGCCGAGGCCGCTCACGTAGGAGAAGAATCCGAGGACGCCCACCGCCAGCAGCCCCGAGGTCAGAAGGGGTCGCAACCGGTCCCGCACCGGAACGTCCGGCCCGAGCCAGGTCCAGCCCACGTAGACCACCCCCAGGGCGGCCGGGGCCTTGATGGAGGCGGCCAGCGCGCAGAGCACCACCGCCACGATGGGACGCTTCTCCTTGGCGGCGGTCACCCCGCAGACCAGGAGGCCCACCATCAACGAGTCGTTGTGGATGCCTCCGACGAAGTGGAGCAGGACCACCGGGTTGAGCACCATCAGGGTGAACAGTTCGGCACCGTCCCGACGGTAGAGACGGGCCAGACGGGGCACGCACAGGGCGATCAGGAGTACACCGGACAGCGCCAGGAGGCGGAGCAGGACGATGGTGGCCAGTTCGTTGTGGAAGGTGACCCGGGCAAAGAATCCGTCGACCATGAGGAACAAGGGGCCATAGGGCGCCGGGGAGTTTCCCCAGAGGCTGTCCACCGGTGCGGTGTAGGCGTTGTTGCCCAGTTCGAACGGGCCATAAAGGTACGGGCTGACGTGGTGGCTCACCATCTCGCCCTGGGCCGCATACGAGTAGGCGTCCCGGCTGAACAGCGGGGCGACCACCAGCATGGGCACCGCCCAGAGGGCGAGCACCCACCACAACTTGCGCAGGGACACGCCGGGGTGCTCCCGGAACAGCCGGGTCATGCCCCACCAGACACGCATGAACAGGAGAAGTCCTCCGTAGGTGGCGGCGAGCGAGAAGTAAACCCCCCACTGGCTGGCCCCGCCACTCGCTGGTTCGCCGAAGAACCACACGCCGGGCATCTCCAGCTTGAAGGGAGAGCCGGGCAGGGACGCACCGAACAGGACGGCAACCATGGCCACGAATCCGAGGATGGCCGGCCGGACCAACAAGCCGGGCTCGAGTGCCACCGGGGACGTCACCGGGGCTTCTTCATCCTTCCCGGCGGGCCGGGAAGGTTGGAAGAGCCAGGTCGAAAAGTCGGAGACCAACTCGTCCCGACGAAGGCGGAGAACGCCAAGCGCGCTCGAGACAAGGGAGGTCGCCGATACGTCGATCCCTCTCTCCTCGGTCGCTTGTTCGTTGGCCATCGCTACCCTTCACTCCCCTGCCGTGTCCGTTCCGGTCGCCCGAAGGAGATCCGGATCACCGTTTCCGCCCTGACCGCCGGTCGCCGGTGACTCAACGGCCGCTCACACCAGTCGCCTTGACGTCAACTCCCGCGGTCGACGAACCGCACATTCGACAACTCCCCACGGGTACCCATTTCCGGCGCCTGGCGTCCGGACCGGGCCCGAGGGCGGGCACGGACATTGTAGCCAGCGGGTCCGGGCCGGCAAGTGGCCGGCCGGGCCGGCCGGGCCGGTCCCTTCGTCGGCGCCTCCCACTTGAGGTTCGATGAAACACGGAACCTTGGGGTTCGATGAAACACGGAACCCCGGTCGTCCAGTGTCTCCACTCGACGGACCGGGGTCCCTACGCTTGCAGTGGGCCGGGAAGGATTCGAACCTTCGAAGGCAGAACCGGCAGATTTACAGTCTGCTCCCTTTGGCCGCTCGGGCACCGACCCGCAAGAGGAACAGGTTATCGCCTGCAGCGGCACTACTGTTTCGCCATGCCCACTTTCGACATCGTTTCCGAAGTTGACATGCAGGAGGTCCGCAATGCCGTGGATCAGGCCACCCGGGAAGCCTCGACCCGGTTCGACTTCAAAGGCACCGACTCCAGCATCGAACTGAACGACCAGGAGATCACCCTGGAATCGAGCACCGAGGACCGCCTTCGGGCGCTGTATCAGCTGCTTCAGGAGAAGTTCGTCAAGCGGAGTGTCTCCCTCAAGTCCATCGACCCGGGGAAGATCGAAGAAGGTTCCCGGGGCTCGGCCCGCCAGAAACTGGCCATCCGGGCCGGCATCTCGACCGACCACGCCAAGAAGATCAACCGTTTCATCAAGGAGCTCAACCTGAAAGGGGTGAGTTCACAGACCCAGGGCGACCAGTTGCGGGTGACCGGCAAGAAGCGGGATGACCTGCAGGCCGTGATTACCGCCTGCAAGGAAGAGGATTTCGGCATCCCGCTCCAGTTCAACAACTTCCGGGACTGAGTCAGGTCCGGCGTTTCACGCTCCAACGGAGGGACACGGCCAGGACGACGACCACCAGGACCGGGAGTACGAAGGCGGTCGCCGTGTGCAGCCCGGCCGGGTGGGCCAGAAGGAACGTGATCCCGAGGGCCAGAAGGACACCGACGAAGAGCTCGTAGGTCTCTCCCACCAGGAACTCCCACCAGAAGTGCCCGAAGCCGACCACGATCCGCTCGGGCCAGGCCGGGGTCTTCGGCGTCACAGCGCCGGGGACGGCACCCAGGTGACCCGACCCTGAACCAGCGACCTCGACCGCCAACGGAGTGGCCGCGGTCGAAACCAGGGGAACCGGAGCCGGTGCCGGCCTGGCAATGACCCGGACGGCGATGGCCGCGACGGCTCCGTAGAAGGCAACCAACACCACGATGGCGGCGTCGGAGCCGGGCCAGTGGACACCGACACCCTCACCGGACCAGAACGTGCCGAAGCTCACCAGCATCAACGAGACCGCCATCTTCATGGCGTTCTCGGGCACCGAAGAGAGCTGGCGGGCGACGATCAGGCCGACCACAGCGACCAGCAGGACGGCCGCCGCCGCGGCCAGTGCCGCCACGCCAAGATTGCGTGACGTCGAGCCGAGGGTGAGCACGATGATGACCACCTCGAGTCCTTCGAGGAAGACGCCCTTGAAGGCCACGACGAAACCGGTCGTGGCCGACATGCCCGGCCCCGACAACTCCTCGACCTGCTCGGCGAAGATGGCGTCTTCGTCGTGCTTGGCCTTCCGGCCCGAGGCCCGCAGGATGGCCTTGCGGAACCACTGGAGGCCGAAGTTGACGAGCAGTCCGCCCACCACCAGACGCAGCACCGGCAGCGGGACGTAGTGGACGAGCGGTGGGCCGATCACCACGACCAGGACGGCCAGGGCAGCAAGAGCCACGCCCACGCCCCTCATGGCCTGCTTCCAGCCCTGGGTGACGCCGACAGCCAGCACGATGGTGAGCGCCTCCACCATTTCGACCGCGCTCGCCAGAAAGACGGCGGCCACCAACACAACCGTGCCGCCATGGGGGACGCTTGCCGCAACCAGTAGGTGGCCCATGGCCGACACGTTACCGGGCACGTGTCACGACCCTTGACCGGGGCGGTCGGGAACGGACCGGCCGGGTTGGTCAGTCAACCGGTTCGAGGGCTTCGACCAGCTCGTCGAGGTCTTCCACCGGGTGGACGTGGAAGATCCGGTTGAACAACAGGTACTTCAGGATCCAGAAGAGTCCGAAGGAGAAGAGGTTGGCCGCCAGGACAAGGACGGTGGACTCGACATGGCCCAGGTGGTGCACCCGGGAGAGATGCTTGGCCAGGGCGGCTCCTCCCACCGACACCACGATGCCGGCGGCCGCCATGACCCAGAACGGGACGATCTCCCGCATGAGGCGTGACTTGCCGTTCTTGCCCCAGGCCCACTGCCGGTTGAGAAAGTACGAAGGAACGGTGGCCACGGCATTGGCGAACACCGTGCTGGCAATCTGGCCCCACAGGCGCAGCACGCCGAACACCAGGAACAGCACCACAAAGGACACGGCGGTCGAGATCACCGACACCATTGTGTAGCGGATCAGTTTCTGGGCCTCGGGGGTGTCCCGGCGCTCCCACACATGAACGACACGGGTCACCAGACTGGGCATGGCTCCCAGCCTATCTTTCCCGTTCCCACCCCACCGTCATCGGGTCTCCCGTGGAGCCCGGGAGGTGGACGCCCGGGTTCAGAGGGCGTTCGACCGGGCGACGTTCCCCAGCCAGGTGGCGCTCGGTTTCGGGGTGCGCTCGAAGGTCTCCCGGTCAACCGCCACCATTCCGAAGGTCGGCCCGTAGCCGAGGACCCATTCGAAGTTGTCCATCAACGACCAGGCGAAGTACCCCCGGACGTCAATGCCGTCCTCAAGGCACGCCTGCACTCCGCCCAGCGCCCGGGTGATGTAGTCGATGCGCTGGGCGTCGTCGCTGGTCCCGATACCGTTCTCGGTGACGTACAGCGGGATGCCACCGGTCTTCTCCCACGCCCGACGGATGGTGCCCTCGAGCGCCTCGGGCCACACTTCGTAGCCCATCTGGGTGAGCGGAACACCCGGTTCCGACCGGAGATAGCCCTTGGGACCGACCCGCATCCGGGTGTAGGTCTGGACCCCGAAGAAGTCGTCACCCCCGACGGCTTCGAGGAAGACGTCCTCGGCCGGACGCCGGATGGCCTCGAGGGCCTCTTCCGCCCCGGGCTCGGCCTGGAAGTCGGCCATGGAGAGGGTGAGGCCGACCGGAAACTCGCCCTTCGAACCCTTGATGGCCTCCGACGCCTTGTGGTGGGCGGAGATCAGGGCGGCGTTCACCACATCCCGACGGGAGACGTCACTGACCCGGGGTGGGAAGATGCCGAGCTCCCAGCCCATGGTGGCCACGATGTTGGGCTCGTTGATGGTGCACGCCATCTGGATCAGGTCACCGAAGTGGTCGGTGGCCCGCTCGCAGAAACGGGCAAACCTCCCGGGTGCCTCGTCCCACTCCCACGTGCCCCGGGCGGCCAGCCACCTCGGGTGGGTGAAGTGGTGGTAGGTCACCACCGGGACGATCCCCTGGTCCAGGCAGGTGCCGATCATCCGCCGGTAGTGGTCGAGGGCCGAGCGGGAGAACTCACCGTCCTCGGGTTCGATTCGGCTCCACTCGAGCGAGAAACGGTAGGAGCCAAATCCCAGTCCGGCCACCATGGCCACATCTTCGGGGTAGCGATGGAAGGAGTCACACGCATCGCCGCTGACCTCGGCGCAGAGGGCGGCCGGGTCGTGCTCCATGGCCCACCAGTCGTTGTTGGAGTTCCCACCCTCGATCTGGTGGGCGGCGGTCGCCGTCCCCCAGAGGAACCCGTCGGGAAAGTTGGTCGCAGTCACGGCGCCACCGTAGCGTCCCCCCACCGGGCGCGCCTTGACCACAGGTTCCCCGACAACCTCCCCCGGTCCGACCCGGGCCGGACAACTGGATGCACCAACGGCGGCACCAACGGTGGCGACGCCTCGTGCCATCGTGGGTGCTCCCCACCGGCTCCCGTGGGAGGAACCGGCGGGAAGCAAACCCGGAACAACCAGGGGGCGGACTTCATGGTCGCCGGGAACATCGCCCATACACTGGACCGGTGAGCAACGATCTCGACTTTCTCGTCAACCTCCTCGACATCGAGCCCATCGAGGTCAACATCTTCCGGGGCTCCTCTCCGGCCGGCGAGGAGCGCCAGCGGGTGTTCGGCGGTCAGGTGGCGGCCCAGTCCCTCATGGCCGCCGGTCGCACCGTGGAGACCGGCCGGCCCCACTCGCTCCACGCCTACTTCCTCCGACCGGGCGATCCCACCATTCCGATCCTCTACCAGGTGGACCGGATCCGGGACGGCAAGTCGTTCACGACCCGTCGGGTGGTCGCCATCCAGCACGGGCGGGCCATCTTCAACCTCTCGGCCTCCTTCCATGCCGACGAACCGGGACTCAGCCACCAGATCCAGCGCCCCGAGGTGCCCCTGCCCGACGAGCTGCCAACCCTCGAGGAACGACTCGAGCCCTACCGCGAGCACATGGGTGACTGGTTCGACCGGCCCCACCCCATCGACCAACGGCACATCGGCCCGCTGCCGTTCATCCACCGGGAAGGACGCGACCCGATCCAGCAGCTGTGGATCCGGGCCGACGGAACCCTGCCGGACGATCCCTTGTTGCACGCCTGCATCGCCGCCTACGCCTCGGACATGTCGCTCTTCGACACAATGCTCGCCCCCCACCAGGTCCGGTGGGACGACGGCAACTTCATGGGGGCCAGCCTGGACCACTGCATGTGGTTCCACCGGCCCTTCCGCATCGACGAGTGGCTGCTCTACGACATGGACTCGCCAACCAGCTACGGTTCCCGTGGCCTCGCCCGAGGGTTTCTCTACACCCAGGCCGGCGAACTGGTCGTCTCGATGGTCCAGGAAGGACTCATGCGCGTCGGCGAAGCGAACCGCTAGAGGTTTCCCTCCCAACTGCCCGGGAGAAGTTTCCGGTCAGCGTTCGGCGATCGGTACGTAGTTGCGCTCTTCGGCCCCGATGTAAAGCTGGCGGGGACGGGCGATCTTGGAGTCCTGCTCCAGCATCTCCTGCCAGTGCGCCAGCCAGCCGGCCGTGCGGGGAATGGCAAACAGGACCGGGAACATCTCGAGGGGGAAGCCCATCGCCTGGTAGATGAGACCCGAGTAGAAGTCCACGTTGGGATAGAGCCGCCGGGACGTGAAGTACTCGTCCGAAAGCGCCACTTCCTCGAGCTTCAGGGCCACGTCGAGCAACGGGTTCTTGCCGGTGATCTCGAAGACCTCGTCGGCCGTGCGCTTGATGATCTTGGCCCGGGGGTCGTAGCTCTTGTAGACCCGGTGGCCGAAGCCCTGCAGTCGGCCACCGTCGCCCCGCTTGACGGACTCCACGAACGCTTCCACATTGTCCATCGAGCCGATGTCGCCGAGCATCCTGATGACCGCTTCGTTGGCTCCGCCGTGACGCGGACCGTAGAGGGCGGCCGCCGCGGCCGCCGTGGCCGAGTAGGGGTCGGCGTGCGAGGAGCCCACGACCCGCATGGCTGTGGTCGAACAGTTCTGCTCGTGGTCGGCATGGAGGATGAACAGCACGTCAAGCGCCCGGGCCAGGGCCGGATTGGCATCGAAACGGGGTTCGGCCGTCTTCCACATCATCGAGAGGAAGTTGGCGGTGAAGCCGAGCGAGTTGTCGGGATAGACAAACGGCATGCCCACACTGAACCGGTGGGCGGCGGCGGCCAGCGTGGGCATCTTGGCGATCAACCGGACGATCTGCTTGTCCCGGGAGACCGGGTCGAAGATGTCCTTGGCGTCCAGATAGAAGGTGGAGAGGGCAGCGGTGGCCGACACCAGCATGCCCATCGGGTGGGCGTCGTAGTGGAACCCCTCGAGGAAGCGCTTGCGGACGTTCTCGTGGATGAACGTGTGGTGGGTGATGTCGTGCTGCCACACCGCAAGTTGTTCGGCGTTCGGCAACTCCCCGTTCAACAGCAGGTAGGCCACCTCGAGGTAGGTCGAACTCTCCGCCAGCTGCTCGATCGGATAGCCCCGGTAGCGGAGGATTCCTTCTTCACCGTCGAGATAGGTGATGGAACTTTCACAGGCGGCCGTGCTGGTGAATCCGGGATCGTAGAACCAGATTCCCGGCAGCAGTTTCGACCACTCGGAGGCGGATACACCACCGTCGGTGATGGGGATCTCGATCGATTCACCGGTTCGATTGTCGGTGATCGTGATGCTCTCGGTCACTGGTTCAGGCCTTTCCCGGATGTCGCCCATTCTCTGTCCCGACCATCTTAGAGGGTGGGGGCAACCCGACCTTCCGGCCGGCTGTGACCTCTGGCGGTCGGCCGGGAAGGGCCTCAGGCGATGTGGATGAGGAAGCGGTCCGCCGCGCCCGAGGCAACGGCCTCGGCGGGTGAACTTCCGATGGATACGGCCAGGGAGTAGGTATGCCCGGCGGCCACCGAAAGGTGCGGGAAGGTGACCGCCTTGGACCCGCCGGACAAAAGCGTGAGGGACCGGCTCACCGATCCGCCCTGGAACCGGGCGCCCGGCGGGCGGATGCCGACCGGATCGGCCAGGGCCAGGATGATCCCGACGACCACTCCGGCTTCGGGCACGTTTCCGCAGTTGGTCACCGTCACCGCCACGCCCAACGTCTTCGTCGGAGGCAGCAGCGTCGGCGTGGAGGTGGGTGTCGTGAGCTGTGGCTGCACGCACGACGTCGCCGCCACTCCGACACCTCCGAGCACCGTCGCCGGTGGTGCGAGGCCTACCGCCGTGATGATCAGACGACGGACCGGTTCCATGTTGGTCGACGTCGCCAGCAGTTCACCGGTCTGGGCGAGGAGGTTCGGTCCGAGAGGAGCGCTGGCCGCCGGTGTTGCCACCCAGACGGAACGGGGAAGATGCACCGGTGTGGAGAGGTGCGCGGCCGAACCACGAAGCGACCGGTAGGTCGCATCCGCCGACACCAGCCGCTGGCCTTCCTCGGCCAGCTGGGCGGACGCCTGGGATCCGGTCAGGGCGATGGAGACCGGCGCGTTGGCGGCTGTGGTGGGCGGGGATCCGGCGATCGGCACCGGGGTCATGCCGAGCAGCTGGTCGATGGTCGTACGCATCGCACTGACGGCTGAGGCCCGCTCCTCCATCACCTGTTCGAAGTGGGAGGAGAGGTTGTCCGAGGCGGGCGGGTTGGCCATCGTCGACGCCTGGGAGGACTGCTGGGCCGTGGCGGCCACCGCCTGGTCGAGCCCCTGCTGCAGCCGGGATCGGGCCGTGTCCGGTGGCACGTTGTTCGGCAGGGTCCCCACCGCCTGCAACAGATTCGAGAGGTCCGCACTGGTCAGGTTGGATGCAGTGACGACGGGGGTGGCCAGGGCGGCAAAGCTCCGGTCGATGGCCGCCCGGTAGCCGGATGACTCCTTGTTGATGGAATGGATCGAGCCGACCAGCAACACCAGCACCACGACCACGACGGCGACCACCGCCAGCCAACGGAGCGCGTTTGTCTGATCGGCGGGCCGGCGCTTCCGGCGGAGTTTCGGCATCGCCAAGACGTTACCGCCGGCGAACCCCACCCATCCCGGTCCGGCGCCGGCAGCAGATTCCGCTCAGGCGCCTTCCGGTTCTGGCGCCGGTCCGCCTTCGTCTCCGGGGTCGGCGTCATGTTGCGTGTCCTCCGGCCTCCCGACCGCCGGAAGGTTCCCGGTGGAGAGTTCCCGGGTCAGCAGGTCCACCGGGTCGGGCGTGGGCAGCACCTTTTCGCCGGCCGGCATCACGCCCATGGACGAGAACTGCCGGGCCGTGACCAGCACCCGGCTCTCGAGCGAGCCGACCGCCTGGTTGTAGGAGCCCACCGCCTGACTGAGTCCCTTCCCGATCTTGCCCAGATGTTCGCTGAAGACCCCGAGTCGACGGTAGAGCTCGGCCCCGAGTTTCTGGACCTCCCGGGCGTGTTCGGCCAGGGCATCCTGCTGCCAGCCGTAGGAAACCGCCCGCAGCAGGGCGATCAGCGAGGTGGGGGTGGCCAGCAGCACGTGATTGGCCACAGCGTGCTCCATCAGGCCCGGTTCATGCTCGAGGGCGGCCGTCAGGAGTGAGTCACCGGGGATGAAAGCCACGACGAACTCCGGTGAGGGCTCGATGCCCTTCCAGTACTCCTTCCTGGCCAGGGCATCGACGTGGGCCTTGACCTGACGGGCGTGCTGGCGGAGGGCGTCGCGCCGGACGTCTTCGTCGTCCGCCTCGTTGGCGGCGAGAAAGGCCTGCATCGGGGCCTTGGCGTCCACGGCGACGTTCTTGCCACCCGGCAGGTGGACCACCATGTCCGGCCGCAGCCGGCCGGCGTCGGTATCGGCGGTCACCTGCTCGTCGAAGTCGCAATGCGCCAACATGCCGGCCATCTCGACCACCCGCCGGAGTTGGAGCTCACCCCATCGGCCCCGGGTCTGGGGCGAGCGGAGGGCGGTCACGAGGTTCCGGGTTTCCCGCTCGAGGCGGTCGTGCGAGGTGGAAAGGGTCTTCATCTGCTCGACCAGTTCGCTGTAGGCCTTCTGCCGTTCGACCTCGAGACGCTGCACTCCGGTCCCATAGGCACCCAGCTGCTCCTTCAGGGGGACCAGCAGGGCGTCGATGGCCTGGTGGCGCAAGGCCAGTTCGTTCTCGGCCACCTGACGGCTCTCCTGGAGTTTGACGTCGGCCAACTGCAGGAACTGCTCACTGGCCCGCTGCAACGCCTGGGCGGACAGTTCGGAGAACTCGCTGCCCATCCGGGCCCGGGCCGCCTCTTCATCGGCCGAGCGCTCCAGCAGGGACCGGCGGACGACCTCCAGTTCCGTGCCGTACCGGGTGGCCTCGATCCGGGCCGCCGCCGCTTCCTGACGGGCCCGGCCGGCAGAACGGGCCCGGACGGCCAAACCGACCAGAACGCCGACGACGAGGCCGGTCACCAGGGCCGAGATGACGGCCCCGGTCATCCCCGGCTCCCCGGGAGGTTGCCGTAGGCGCCCGACTTTCCCATGTGAAGCCCGGGCCGGGCATCCCGGCACCGTCCGGGAGGGGACTTCGAAGGCGTGAGGAGAAAGGGCATCGTCATGATGTGTAGCAGGTGGCTGGAGCATGACCGGGGCAACGCTCCACCAACTTTCCCGCTTCGTTCCTCCTCTCGTTCCTCCTTGACACCACACACCGTTTCGTCCGGTCGGAAACCGGCCATCCGGCCGGGTCCGTCTCCCTTCGCATGGCGCTTCGGCCCGGAGCCTGAGAACAGGATGAGGTCCGGGCCCACCGGGGCGGGTTTATGGAAGTGGAAGAAACTGTGGGACGATGACGCATGCATCGTGTTGTCATCGTGGGAGCGGGATTTGGCGGACTGGCGGCAGCCCGCCGGCTTCGCAACACGGCGGTCCACGTCACCGTTGTCGACCAGAGGAACTTCCACACCTTCCAACCGCTGCTCTACGAGGTCGCGACAGCGGGCCTCGAGTCAGGGGACGTGGCCTACCCGATCCGTTCCATGTTCGGGAAGGCCGACAACATCGATTTCCACTACGACGCCGTCACCGGCGTGGATTGGGAACAGCGTCAGCTCCTCACCTCTTCCACCGGAGGCATCCCGTTCGACTCGCTGATCGTGGCCAGCGGAGCCACCGCCGCCTTCTTCCGGATCCCCGGTGCCCACGAGTTCAGCTACCCGCTCTACACGCTGACCGATGCCCGAACGTTGCGCGACCACGTGCTGGCCACCCTCGAGGCGGCCGACAACTCGCCGGATCCCGACACGAACGGCATGCTCAACTTCGTCGTGGTCGGAGGGGGCGCCACCGGCGTCGAGGTAGCCGGTGCCCTGGCCGAACTGAAGGACATCTCCCGGCGTCACGACGGGTTCCGGTTCGACATCACCAAGGCCCGGATCATCCTGATCGACGGGGAGGAGCGACTGCTCACCCCGTTCAAGGAATCCGCCTCGTCCTATGCCGCCCACACACTCGAACGCCGGGGCATCGAACTTTGGTTCGGACGCATGGTGAAGTCCATCACCTCCGAGGGTCTCGAACTCGACGACGGCACAACCGTGGCGACCCAGACCGTCGTCTGGGCCGGAGGTGTCACCGTCGAGGGAACCGTGGCCGCGGCCATTGGCTGCCCGACGGCCCGGGGCGGACGGTTGGTGGTCAATCCGGATCTCACCATCCCCGGACAACATGGTGCCTACGCCATCGGTGATGCCGCCGCCATCCCCCTCGTGGCCAAGAAGGCGGAACCCTCGGAGAACGACCCGACCTGCCCCCAGTTGGCCCAGGTGGCCATCCAGTCGGGAAAGCACGCCGCCGAGCAGATCCTGCGCAGCCTGAAGGGCGAAGAGCTTCCGGTCTTCCACTACTTCGACAAGGGGATCATGGCGACGATCGGACGCAAGGCGGCTGTCGCCCAGTTCCCCAAGGGGCAGGTCATCAAGGGCACCCTGGGTTGGCTCTCCTGGCTGGGACTCCACCTCGTCTACCTGGTCGGCTTCCGGAACAAGCTGGTGGTCCTGATCAACTGGACATGGCGCTACCTGTCCTGGGGGTCCGGACCCCGTCTCATCGTGAGCGGCGCCCGGTATGCACCCGTCGGGGATGCAGCCGAACCACCGGGCTTCGCCGATCCCTACGACCCCCATCTCCGCCTGCCACCCGTCGATCCCGCCACGTAGGCCGGGCCAGGCCTTCACGCAGCCGGTACCCTGAAGGAATGCAGGAGAGCCTCAAGCAGATCGACCACATGGTCCTCCAGCTGTTCGCCCTTGTGGGCGAGAGCGTGTCCGGGGCGACCCATGCCCTCCTGTCCGGAGACCGGGAAGCGGCCAAGCGGCTGGCCGAAGGGGACGATGTGGTCGACAAGCTCTACCGGGACATCGAGCAACTGACCTTGCGTCAGCTCACCATCGGCGGGGTCACCGGTCCCCGGGACCTCCGATACCTCGTCGCCGTCATCCGGATGCTGCCCGACCTCGAACGAAACGGCGACCTGGCCGAACACGTGGCCCGACGGGCGGCCCGTGGCCTCGGAGCCGAGCTGTCCCCGCGCAGCCGGGGCCTGGTGGAACGGATGGGTGAGGTGGCCGTGCGGATGTGGCGCGCCACCACCGACGCCTATGCCGAACGCCAGGCGATGGCCGCCGCGGTCATCGAAACCCTGGATGACGAGATGGACGACCTGCACGTCAGCCTGACGGTCGAGGTCGTGGCGGACACCATGCCACTGCCGGTAGCCGTCGAACTCGCCATGGTTGCCCGCTTCTACGAACGTTTTGGTGACCACGCCGTGAACCTGGCCCGCCGGGTCTCGTTGATGGAGGCCGGGCCTCCCTTCAACGCGTCCGAAGAAACAGCCTGATCCGGAACGTCCGGTTGTCCGGCCCGCCGGGGCCGGTTCAGCCCAGTCGTCCCGATGCCACCAACGCTTCGGCGATCTGGACGGCGTTGAGGGCCGCACCCTTGCGCAGGTTGTCCCCGGCGACAAAAAGGGCCAGGGCGTTCGTTCCCCCTTCGGCCCGCCGGATCCGGCCCACCAGCGAGAAGTCACCACCGGCGGCGGCCAACGGGGTCGGCAGGTCGCTGAGCACGACGCCCGCAGCCCCGTCGAGCAACTGCCGGGCGGTTTCCGGAGAGAGCTCCCGGGCGAACTCGGCAACGATGCTGAGGGAGTGCCCAGTGAAGACCGGAACCCGCACGCAGGTGCCGGTCACGGCCAGATCGGGGATCGAGAGGATCTTGCGGCTCTCGTCCCGGAGTTTCTGTTCTTCGTTGGTCTCGTCGGAGCCGTCATCGACCACCGACCCGGCGATCGGCAACACGTTGTGGGCGATGGTGGAGAGGAACGACGACGACGCCGGGAACGTCACCTGACCGGTGCCGAACGCCAGGGTCGGCGCCTTCCCGGCGGCCGCCCGGAGCTGCTCGTCCAACTCGGCCACCCCGGCCACCCCGGCTCCGGACACGGCCTGGTAGGTCGAGACAACCAGACGCTGCAGGCCGGCCACATCGTGCAGCGGCTTGAGCACCGGCATCGCCACCATGGTGGTGCAGTTCGGGTTGGCCACGATCCCCTTCGGGATGTCCGCCAACGCCCCGGCGTTCACTTCGGGGACGACGAGCGGCACCTCGGGATCCATCCGCCAGGCCGACGAGTTGTCGATGACGATGGCTCCGGCCGCCGCAAACAGCGGAGCCTGTTCCCGCGAGCCGGTCGCACCGTTGGAGAACAGGGCGACGTCGATGCCCGAGAGATCGGCCTCGAGTGCGTCTTCGACGACCACCGGCTTCCCGTTGAACTCCAGGGTCTTTCCCGCCGAACGGGGCGAGGCGAAGAACCGCACCTCGTCGAGGGGGAACGAGCGTTCCACCAGGAGATTCCGCATCACTGTTCCCACCTGGCCGGTGGCACCGACGACCGCTACGCGCATGGGCTCCAGTCTACGAGTCCCTCTGCACCCAAAGGCAAGGCCCGGCTACGGGTCGAAGACCCGGCCTCAGGCGAGTTCGGGTTCGGCAGCAAGGTGAGATGAGATGTATCCAAAATCGGGCACCGTCACACCCGTGACGGACAATCAAAGTCATGACCGGGGCCATCACAGAGGAGTACTTGACCCGGGCCGCCGTGTTCCCCCTCGACCCCTCTCCGGCCCAGGAGCGCCTGCT
>CAITPI010000111.1 GCA_903894295.1 uncultured Acidimicrobiaceae bacterium | reverse complement strand
CGGGGCGGAGATCGGCGCCATCACCGATCACGTCGGAGGCGCCTTCCGGGAGAGGAAGGGCGATCGGATCGATTCGCTGGACGGTGACCATGCCGTGGTGGCCTTCTCGCTCGGCACCCTGGCCGTGTTGGCCGACGGGGAGGGAACTTCGGTCACCTGGATGCCGGTGGGTCTCGATGGCCAGCCGCCGTGTCCCGACTGCGAAGACAACGGCCTGACCGGGCCCCAGTCGCCGGGAGACGAGTTCCCGACCGGTCACCGGCATCCACCCGCCCATCCGGGATGCCGGTGCCTGCTCGTCATCGCCACCCCCTAGGCTGCTGACGTGCGCAATCCAACGGACATTCCCCGGCCGACGACCCGCCCCGAGGTCCGACGTCGGCGTCGTCTGATCATCATCGTCGGCATTCTGGTCATTCTGGTCCTGGCATTCCTGCACAGCTTCGCCATCTTCTATACCGACGCACTCTGGTTCTCGTCGGTGGGCCTGCACGCCGAATGGTGGACCTTGTTCAAGGTGAAGGTCGGTTTGGTACTCACCTTCGCCGTCATTTTTGCCGTGCTGTTGACCATCAGTTTCATGGTGGCCGAGCGACTGGCGCCCCGGGGACCGGCGCTCGACGCCGAAGACGAGTTCGTGAAGCGCTACCGGGAAGTGGCCGCCCCCTACGGCCGGCGGATCCGGGCGGTCGTTACCGCCGTGCTGGCCTTCATCGTCGGCGTCCAGGCCGTGGGTCAGTGGCAGGACTGGCTGCTGTACCGCAACGGGGCGAGTTTCGTCGCCTCGGATCCGCAGTTCCACCGCAACGTGGGGTACTTCGTCTTCGTCCTCCCCTTCCAGGAGTTCCTTGTCCACTGGTTCCTGGTGGCGTTGGTCGTCATCCTGCTCGCCACCGTGGTGAGCCACTACCTGAACGGAGGCATCCGGATCCAGGGTCAGCGCCCCCGGGTGCGACCGGCGGTCAAGGCCCACATCTCGGTCATCCTCGGTCTGTTGGCGCTGGTCAAGGCGGTGGGCTACTACCTGGCCCGGTATGGGCTCGATCTGAGCGGCCACTCCCTCTTCGACGGTGCCAACTACACCGACATCCACGCCCGGATCCCGGCCCTCGAGTTGTTGATTCTGGTGTCCCTGGCGGCCGCTGTGCTCTTGATGTACAACCTCCGGCGCCAGGGCTGGGCCCTGCCTGCCCTCGGGGTTGGGCTCTGGTTCCTGGTGGCGCTGACCGCCGGCACCATCTATCCCGCCGCCATCCAGGCGCTCAAGGTCAACCCGGACCAGAACCAGCTCGAACGGCCCTATCTGCAGCGGAACATCGATGCCACCCGGTCCTCCATGGCCATCGACCGCGTCGGCTCGAAGCCCTATCCGGCCTCGGCCAACCTGACCGCCGGCCAGCTGTCGGCCAACAGCGAGACCCTGTCCAACGTCCGTCTGTGGGATCCGACCCAGACCCAGCCGACCTACGACAAGCTTCAGGACATCCGTTCCTACTACCAGTTCGATTCGCTCGCCCTCGACCGTTACAAGGTCAACAAGGTGGAAACCCCGGCGGTGGTGGGCGTGCGCGAGATCAACGACCAGGGCCTGCCGGCCAGTTCCTGGGTCAACACCACGCTCCAGTACACCCACGGCTACGGAATGGTCATCTCGCCGGCCAACGTGGCCACGTCGAACGGTGACCCGCAGTTCGCGGTGGGCAACGTTCCACCGAACTCGAGCGAGGGCCTCCCGCTGATCAACCAACCCTCGGTCTATTTCGGTCTAGACAACTCGACCTATGTCGTGGCGGACACCAAGCAGCCCGAGATCGACTACCAGCTCACGAACAACCAGAACGTGGAGACCCACTACCAGGGCACCGGCGGAGTGCAGCTGTCCTCGGTCTTCCGCCGGGCCATGTTCGCCCTCCGGTTCTCCGACTACAACCTGTTGATCTCGAACCTGATCACCGACCGGTCCCGCATCATGTTCGACCGTGGCCTTCAGGCCCGGGTGGCCAAGGCGGCACCGTTCCTCTCGCTCGACGCCGATCCGTATCCGGTGTTGGTGAACGGGCAGATCGAGTGGGTGCAGGACGCCTACACGACGACGTCGAACTACCCCTACGCCCAGCAGGCCGACACGTCGGCGCTCAACGCCAACAGTGGACTGAACAAGAACTTCAACTACGTGCGCAACTCGGTCAAGGTCGTGGAGAACGCCTACACCGGCAAGATGACGTTCTACGTCATCGATCCGAAGGACCCCATCATCCAGGCCTACGAGAAGGCCTTTCCGGGAATGTTCACGCCCATCTCGGCCATGCCATCGACCCTCTCCCAGCACCTCCGCTATCCCGAGGACATCTTCACGGTCCAGGCCACTGCCTTTGGCCGCTACCACGTGAAGAACGCGGCGAGCTTCTACAGCGGAGCCGATGCGTGGGCGCTGTCGCCCACGCCGGGCGCCGGTTCGCCCTCCCAGGCTCCGGCGACCCAGGTGGCCACCAACGCCCAGGGCGAACAGGTCTCGACCGGCCAGCTGGTCCGGATGGCTCCGCTCTACCAGGAGTTCCAACAACCGGGTCATCTGAACCAGTCGTTCTCGCTCCTCGACGCCTTTGTTCCGGTTTCTTCACAAAGCCAGATCCAGACCCTCTCGGGCTTCATGATCGCCGGATGTGACCCCGGGGACTACGGGCGGTTGACCACCTACGTCACACCGCGCAGCCAGCCGGTAAACGGACCGTCGATCGTGGCGGCCAAGATCGACGCCACCCCGGCGGTTTCCCAGCAGGTCTCGTTGCTCAACCAGAACGGCTCCTCGGTGCTGTTGGGCAACGTGGAGATGATCCCGGTGGCCGGCGCGTTGCTCTACGTCGAGCCGCTCTATGTGGAGTCGTCCCGCAACGCCTTCCCGGAACTTCAGCGGGTCATTGCCGTCTACGGCAACCAGCCGGCCGCCATCGGCGACACCCTCGCCCAGGCGCTCACTTCGTTGTTCTCGGCACCGGTGTCGACCCAAGGTGGAAGCCCGGGCAGCAACACCCTTTCGCCGGAGATCCGGGCGCTCCTCGCCCAGGCCCAGGCCGCCTACGTCCAGTCCCAGGCGGACCTGAAGGCCGGCAACCTCGGCGCCTACCAGGCCGACATCACGTTGCTCGAGTCCTATCTTCAGCAGATCCAGGAGATCACCGGAGTGAGCGCCACGACCACGACCACCTCGCCATCGACGTCGACCACGTCGACGACGTCGACGACCAGTTCGACCAGCCGGTCCTGAGTCACGCCGGCCGACCCCGGTTGGACGGATGTCGCTTAGAAGATCCCATCGTTCGCCAGCCGAAGCGTCAACGACGGTCCGTTGGCCTGCCGGTCAGTTCCTGGTCTTCCGGTCGTTCCGGGTGGTGTGTGGTCAGCCGTAGACGAGGCGGGTGATCCACTCGGCTACGAGAGCCGGCTTCTCCTCGCCCTCGATGTTGACGGTCATCGACCGCGTGATCTGGACGGCGTCGCCCTTCAACTCGGCACCCGAGATGGCCGACGTCACGTTGATCCGGCTCCCCACCTTGACCGGCGTGACGAAGCGGACCTTGTCGAAGCCGTAGTTGACGCCCATCACGATCCCCTCGAGGAACTCCGGATTGACGGCGATCGACGAGGTGAGGTGGGTAAGCATGGAAAGGGTGAGGAACCCATGGGCGATCGGTACACCCCACGGAGACATCGTGGCGCAGGCCTCGGGATCCACGTGGATGAACTGGTGGTCGTGGGTGACGTCGGCAAAGGTGTTGATGTCTTCCTGGGTGACCTCGAACCAGTCACCGGTGCCTTCGTTGGCGCCGATGGCCTCGGTGAAGCGCTGGAAGGCCTTTTCGCTGGCAGCAGACATTGGTGCTCCTTCAGGATGGGGACGGCCGGCATAGTCGGGCCGTCGGATCGGTCAACGTCGGCTGGGAATGCCGCGCCGGTTGGATTCTGACGGACCGGGACGGCCGGGGCAAACCGATCGGGTGACGTGACCATCCGTGAAGCAAGGGCCCGAACGCAAGCGGGAGGCAAGGGGAAAATCCCGGTCGAGGCAGCCGTTGGCGACCCGGCTCGCCTTGGAGCGCGGGCCGGCCGTGTGTTATGTTCTCACTCCACGCCGCGGGGTGGAGCAGTCTGGTAGCTCGTCGGGCTCATAACCCGAAGGTCGCAGGTTCAAATCCTGCCCCCGCCACTAAAGAAAGACCAGGTCAGAGCCGGTGCGAAAGCACCGGCTCTCCTGTTTCCCGAGTTCGTATCCCACAGCTCATCCCATAGATGCGGGATAGGCTGATCTCGTGCGAGGTTCGAAGCGCAAGATCCGGACGGGCGTCTGGGAGCTGAGAGTGTCCTTGGG
>CAITPI010000110.1 GCA_903894295.1 uncultured Acidimicrobiaceae bacterium | reverse complement strand
TCGAGAACTATCGGCTCCGGCTCTTGCTCCACTCAGGCGTGCAATGGAATGCTCAACCAACTGCTCGAATCAGAGGCCGCCACCCACGCCTCATCGCGTAGAGCCACATATAGGGGCATCAACGCCATGGCTGAATCGGTCATGGGCATCTATAAGACCGAGCTACATCGAAACCCGGCCGCCCTGGCCGCCAACGGCGGACCGTGGAAGGGACTCGATGACCTCGAGATCGCCACCTGCGCGTGGGTGTCGTGGTTCAACGACGAGCGGCTCCATTCCGAACTCGGCGACCTGACGCCAGCCGAAGCAGAAGACGACTACCGTCAAAGATCTCAGCCAGCTGTGGCATGAGAAACCCAAACCCCTGAGCCTCCATCAGACCCAGGCCGGTTCAGTCTTCTCGCAAGCGAACCCGTCAACCAGGCACAAGTCCTTCCGGTGCTCCTCCATCGCACGGGTTCCGGAATGAAGGGTGTCCTGGCCGACTGCGGTGAAGCGCCGCGCCAACCGGATCAGGAGTGAAGGGCCTGGCCGGCGTGGGCGAACCGCTCCCGCAAACCCCGGAATCGGTGCAGCTCGGCGTCGCTCCGGGCCATGCGTCCCTGGTGGGTGCCGGTGATCCAGGCCACCACGGCCGAGAGCAGGAGCAGCGCGTAGGAGGACGTCAGGGCCAGGTCGAGGCCATGCCGGAATGCTCCGTAGGCAGCGTTCTCCACCTCGTTGATCAGATGCTGGATCGACGGATTGGTGGCGGTGGCGGCCTGGGACTGCAGTGTCCCCGTGGTGAGGGCCGTGATGACTTCGTTGCGGTAGACGGGAGGAATGCCGAGGGCAGCGAGGCGATGGGTGAGACTGACCGTAAGTTGACCATCAACCACGGTTCCTAGGATGGCGACCCCGGCCACCGCACCGAGTTCCCGGCTCGTGTTGGTGATCGAAGCGGCGATTCCCGAGTGCCGGGCCGGGATGCTGGACAGTGCGGTGGAGGTGACCGGCACGATGATGATGCCGAGACCGATGCCTGCAATGCCCATGGTCCATCCGATCTGGGTCAGTCCGGCGTTCGGGGTGATGTGGGCGTCGGTCAGGTAGATCCCGCCGGCGGCCACCACACAACCAATGGTCATCGGCCACCGTGAGCCCCGTTCGGCGACCCATCGCCCGGCGAAGATCGAGGCCAGAACCATCCCGCCGAGGAGCGGGATGAAATCAAGCGCCAAAGTGTACGGAGTCGCCGACCCCACTTCTTCCAGGTAGAGGGCCACGAAGAAGAAGATGGAAAACATGGCGAAATAACTGGTGAAGGCCACGAACGTGGCGCCGGAAAACGACTGGATCCGGAAGAACGACAGGTCGAGCATCGGATTCCTGACCCGGTGTTCGACCCAGAGGAAGACCACCAGCGCTGCGATGCTGACAGCGAAGAGGGAGAGGATCGAACTCGAGAGATACCCGGAGGTCTCGCCGGCGATCGTGGCATAGGTGGCGGTCCCGAGCGCGATGCCCCCGAGGGCAAATCCGGCGAAGTCCGGGCGGTTTCCGGTGGGGTCCGAACTCTCGGGAAGGATCGCGGCTCCGGCCACCAGGACCATGCCTCCAAAGGCCACGTTGAACCAGAACACCGCATGCCAGGACCAGAACCCGACCAGGGCGCCTCCAAGCACCGGCCCCATGCCGAGGGCCAGACCCGACACCGCCGCCCAGAATCCGAGGGCCCGGGAGCGCTGCTTGCGGTCCGGATACAGGTGGCGAATCATCGAGAGGGTGCCCGGCTCCGACCCCGCGGCCCCGGCGCCCATGATGACCCGGCCGATCACCAACTCGGTGGCAGTCGTCGACAGGGCGCACACCACCGACCCGGCACAGAACACCGCGATGCCGATCATCATCATCTTCTTGCGTCCATAGAGATCGCCCATGGTGCCGCACACCAGCATGAGGCTGGCAAACGTGAGGGCATAACCACTCACGACCCATTCAAGTGCCGTCACACCGGCGTGCACCTGCGACTGCACGCTGGCCAGCGTGGCGCTGATGATGGTGTTGTCGAGAAAGGTCAGGAACAGGACACACAGCAGGGCCAGCAGGCCAAAGTGGGCTCGGAGACCCTGAAGGCGGGAGACAGGTGCGCCTTCGCCCTTTTCGGGGCTTGCATCCACCCGGTCAGGCGGAGCGACGTCAGCCGGTTGGTCCTTCTCGCCCCGTTCGGGGAACGGGCGCAGGCGGCCTTCGGACGGCGAGCCCCCGGGTTGAAGTTCCGGGGAGTGTTCGTGGCTGCCTCGTTCCACACAGGAGACACTACCGAGCCAACGGTCTGACGCACGGGAACCTTGCGCAGCACATCGGCGAAGGTGGCAACGGTCATCCGGGTTCGCCGGCCGGGGAACACCAATCCGTCCCCACCGGAAGGGTAGAACGCGGATGAGGCCCCAGTTGCCGGGAGTCGTGTTGCCAGAAGTCGTGTTGCCAGAAGTCGTGTTGCCAGAAGTCGTGTTGCCAGAAGTCGTGTTGCCACGACTCTGTTGCTAGGAGTCCTGCTCTCCCGCAGCCAGATTCGACGCTTCGAACTCCGAGATCTTCATCTCCATCAACCTGGTCAGGAGTTCCAACGGCAGTTCCCGGTCGTAGCGCAGTTTCACAAAGCCCTCGCCGTATTCGTAGCCGGCGGCGTCGACGACTTCCTTGTACGGACCGAAGAACTCGGGAGTGAACCGGAGTGAACAGTGGTGCTTGAAGTTCTGCAGCATCCACATGTTGGTGTTCTCGCCCCGGACATAGACCGGGAGATTCCACTTGAGAACCTCACGGGCCTTCGGGTCGACCTTTCGGCTCAGCGAGCGCAGCGCCTCGAGGTGAGGGCGTTGCCCCTCCTCGATCCGGGCGAAGTAGTCATCAACGTCGGTCCGTTTCGGCATGGGCACCCCATCAATCTAGCGAGACAGGGCAGGAGGGTCCCCGACCGTGACCGCCCGACACAACTGTCCGTTCCGGCCGGAATCCGTTCATGCGGGAGCCAGCATCCCCGACCAGCCCGAACCAACCACACCGTTGTCACTGGTTCGCCAGCCGGATGGTTCGCAAGCCGAACCGGCAAGGCAACACGTTCGGGGTCCCGGTGTCGAGCCGGCCAGGTCAACTCGAGTTGATTGCGCGCTTCATTACGGGGACGAATGCGTCGAGATCAAGCGGTGAAGGAACCTCGGACTTGGCCAGTTCATCGACGTGCCGAACATCCAGTGCGTCCCGAAACGCCGGGTTTCGGGAGAATCGCTCCACCTCGGCCGGCGTCAACGGTCCCCCCTGGATCTGAAGCGATCGTCGGGACGCATCCGACAGCAGATCGTGGTAGCCGGCATCGACGGTGCACTGATAACGCTTGGCGACGACGTGGAGGGCAACTGCCCGGGCAATGCGCGGCCCGAACCGTGGGGCGAGCCATCGGGCCCCCAGGGACTCATGATGGTCGTCGAGGTCTTCGTCTCCACCGGCCCGGCCGGCTTCTTCCGACGGCCCGACATCGGCCACGTCTTCGACACTCCGCCGGGCGGAGAAGGCCACCTTTTTGCCGGCCGCAACGAGGTGGCCAATGTCATGAAGCAGGGAGGCGACCACCAGATCGTCTCCGAGCGAACCATCCTGGGCCAGGGCGGCGGCCTGGAGGGCATGCTGCCGCTGGCTGGTGACTTCGCCGAAATGCTGATCACCAAAGTGGCCGAAGAGGTCGACCACCTCACGGACGATGTCGTCGGCCGAGCGCATCCAGGCCATCCTTTCGCAAACGGTGCGACCGGGCCAGTATCGATGGTTCTCCGCCGTGACTCCAATCACCCACCGGGAAACTTCAACAAGGCCCGTCCGTGACGACCTGGTTCACCGGAAACCGCGCCTTCAGTGGCCCGGAGGGTCCACATGCCCTTCGCTCCCGGCGATGCCACGTCGCGATTGGCCGGGGCAAGATCCCGACTCCGCCGGCTGGATCCATGACGGAAGACCGATCCGCCACCAGCGAGACCGACGCATTCAACAGGTCCCGACGAAAACGCGACGGAATTGCCACTGTCCGTGCGATTCTCCCGTCGAGCGCCCGGATTCGGGCCATTGGCCCCTGTTCGGGTTGCCCCCGACACCTGCCATGATGAGAATGGCGTAGCCCGAACAACGCCGGCTCTGTCTGTCTGCCTGCGTCCCACCGGACATTCTTCTGCGCAGTTGGCCGAAGGGTGGCGGGCGATCAGTACGATTCAGATTGAAGTTCCGGATTCCAGGAGGGGATGAGATGTCGATGTTCAAACGGTTCGTCTGGCTGCTGGCCGCCTTGGTCACCGTGCTGACCTTCACTTCTCCGGCGGTCGCCTCGGCCCAGAGCGCGCCACCGACGTCCGCCGTCCACACCTACGGTGCCCACGCCAACTTCTCCCGGTATTCGGGGGCCGGCTACCACGTCCACCACGGCAGGAACGGCGAATCGGACGTCAATACATGCAGCACCCGGCAGAAGGCCAACCACGCCTCCTGTTTCGCACGGGTCGTGGTCAAGCCGGCCGCCTCGTCGGCGTCGACGACCGGTCCCACCGCCGACAACACGTCGGCCTGCCCGGCCTCGGACGTCAACGCTCCGTCGACGGTGATCACCGGAGGAAACGCCGGATATGACCCCTGTTACCTCCAGTCGGCCTACAACGTCGCCGCCACCGCCGAGTCCAACGGCGGCAAGGGACAGATCGTCTCGATCGTCGACTACTCGGTCGACGCCAACATCGCCAGCGACCTGGCGGCGTATCGCGCCGAGTTCGGGCTGCCCGCCTGTCCCACCGGAACCGTCTCGCCGGCCAACACCGGATGCGTCTTCCAGCAGGTTGCCCAGAGCGGCGCGCCCAAATCCGGGACCTCCGGCTGGGACGTCGAGATCTCGCTCGACGTCGATACCGTCAGCGCCATCTGCCCGAACTGCCAGATTCTCCTGATCGAGGCATCAAGTACGTCCATCTCGTCCCTGGGCAGTGGTGACAACACCGCAGTCGCCGATGGCGCCATTGCCGTGTCCAACAGTTACGGCGGTAGCGAGTCCTCCTCCGAGGCGTCATCCGCCACTTCCTACTTCCAGCACCCAGGTGTTGCCATCACGGTTTCCACCGGTGACTCGCCGGCGGCCATCGAGTTCCCGGCCACTGCTCCCGATGTCACGGCGGTGGGTGGCACGTCCCTCCTGCAGTACTCCGACCAGGGCACCCGGAGTTCTAATGCCAGCGAAACGGTCTGGAACGGCACCTGCTCCGGCGGAACCGCCTGCGGCACCGGGGCCGGCTGCAGCGCCTACGACGCAGCCGCTCCATGGCAGTCCACGTTCCTGACCAACGCCGGAGGCACGTCGGTCTGCTCGAGGCGGGTCACCGCCGACGTTTCGGCCGATGCCGACCCGGCCACCGGGCTCTGGATCTACGACTCGCTCACGGCCGGCGGCTGGACCATTGTCGGAGGAACGAGTCTGGCGTCGCCACTGACCGCCGCCCTGTACGGGCTCGCCAACAACGCCACCGGTTCCTCCGTCTACCCGGCGTCGGACCTGTACGCCGATGCGGCGTCCTTCTACCATGTGACCAGCGGAAACGTGGGGTCGTGTGGCAACTACCTGTGCAACGCCGCCGACGCCATCAACGGCTTCAGCGGGCCGGGTGGCGTCGGCACGCCCGGTGGCAACGGTGCGCTGGCCGCCTTTGACTTCAACTCGCCGGTGGCCCCGGTGGCGCCATCGACGCCAACCGTGACGGCCACCACGCCCACCTCGGCCACCCTGACCTGGCCGGCGGTCACCGGAGCGGCCAGTTACAACATCTACTCCGGCCCTTCGGCCGGGGCGCTCGCCTTGCTGGCCTCGGGAGTGTCGTCGCCGACCTACACCGCCACCGGCCTCGCTCCGAGTTCCACCTACTACTTCGCGGTTTCGGCCGCGAACAGTGCCGGAACGTCCGCCCAGTCCCCGGCCGTGTCCGCCACCACGACCGCGGCCGGACCGCCTTCGGCTCCCACCGGACTGGTCGCCACACCGGGCACCGGGTCGATCGCCCTGTCGTGGACGGCTCCGGTCTCGAACGGTGGGAGTCCCATCACCGGATACACCGTCTACTACTCGACGACCGCCGGGGCCGAGCTCACCGGTAGCAGCGTGGCCACCACGGCCACCACGGCCACCATCTCGGCGCTGACCACCGGCACCACCTACTACTTCGAGGTGGTGGCCACCAACGTCTTGGGTAGTTCGTCCCCGTCGACGGAGATCAGCGCCACTCCGGTCGGGGTGCCGTCAGCTCCCACCCTGGCCGCCATCGCGGCCGGCACTGCGGGATCGGGCAAAGTCACCCTGACGTGGACGGCTCCGACCTCGAACGGTGGCAGCGCCCTCACCGGGTATGTCGTCTATGACGGAACGACGTCTCCTCCGACGACCAAGCTGGGTACCGTATCGGCCACCACCACGTCGGCCAGTGTCTCCGGCCTCACCCCGGGCACCCTCTACTACTTCGACGTCGTCGCCACCAACGCCAACGGTTCGTCACCGGCCTCCAACATCCAGTCGGTGAAGCCGGCGGTTTCCGCCCCCGGAGCACCCGGAAGCGTGACGGCCAAAGCCTCCGGCACAACGGTCGCCGTCTCGTGGAGGGCCTCGACGGGAACCGGTCCGATCACCTACTCGGTGAAGGTTTCCACTTCGTCGTCCATGAGCAACGCCACGACCTACAGCGCCGGGTCGGCCACGACCTACTCGGTCACCGGCCTCTCCACCGCCACCACCTACTACTTCCAGGTGGTGGCGACCAACGCGGGCGGGTCGACGACCTCCAGCACGGTGAGTTCGAAGGGCTAGAACGCAGCCATCCGGCGATGACGCTGCCACTTCCGGTGGCCGTTGCCGGATGGCCCGTTCGGCCGTCGCCACCGGTTCCCACCACCCGGCGCGGCCGGTTGCTCCGGGTCATGGCCGACGGGGTAGCGGAGCCCGGCACGAGTCGGCCACCCGAGCGTTCTCCGGCCGAATTCTTCGGGCGTTACCATTCAGGATGATCTCCTCCCTGAGGGCCTACGTCCGGTCGACGCTCGACGGTGACCACGTCCTTGTCCCTTCGGTCATCGTGGGCGTTCTCGAAGCCGCGCTGTCGCTGGCGATCAACGTGGGGAACACCTCGTTCCGCTCGTTTGTCACCATTGCCAGTTTGACCACGTTCATCCTTGGCCTTCTCGTCAGCTTCACCCTGGCCCGCACCAGGGAGAGATTGGCCCTCATCCAGAGTCTGTTGACCGAGGGGAACTCGGGCCTGTTCACCCTGTTCCAGTTGATGGAAGTCTTCCCGGAGGCCGACCGGGACCGGATCCGGCTGCTGATCGACCAGTCGCTCGTTGAACAGGTCGACTACCCACTCAAGGAGAACCACCGGGCGGGAGACTCCCTCAACGCACTGGTCGAGGCCGTCTACGCCCTCCAGCCGGAGTCGGACCGGGAGCAGCTGATCTACCGGGAGGTCGTGGAGACCTCCATGAAGATGAGTTCGGACCGGTCTTCGATCGAAACGGTGGCCGGACAAGGCCTCTCCCCCGCCGAGTGGTCATCCTTGCTCCTGTTGCTGGCCATCTTCCTCGTCGTCATCGGCGCACTGACCAACGGCTCGGTGCTTTCCGCCGTGGTGCTCGGTGCCCTCGGCGGCGCCATGGTTGCCCTGATGGTCCTGCTCAGAAAACTCGACATGCTTCGTTGGCACGAACGGACGTCCATCTGGGAACCGACGGAGCGCCTGTTCCGGATGATGGGATCCGACCCTTATGTGCCCCGGTCGATCATCACCTCGGGCCGGTTCCGGCCCCGGGGCCGGGTACGGGTGGCCGACTACGCCGACGGACGGGACCACCGGCAAAAGACCGTCACGCTCGAGGAGTATCCCACCGACTGAAGGCGCGTGGCGCAGGGCGCCCCGGTGACCTGGGCCGCCCGGTGGTTCGGTTCCGGTCCGCACGAAAGCCCCTCCGCCGTCTACCGTAGGGGCCGGCGACCAACTTCTGTCGCCGCGACCACGACGAGGTGTCCAGCATGCTCGATGTCCTGATTTCCGGCGGCCGTCTGGTGGATGGAACCGGCCAGCCGGCCTACACGGCAGACGTTGGTATCCAGGACGGCAAGGTGGTGGCCATCGGCTCCATCGACGAGTCCGCCCACGAGGTCATCGAAGCCGACGGTGCGCTGGTCACCCCCGGCTTCGTTGACGTACACACCCACTACGACGGCCAGGTGACGTGGGATGACGCGCTCGAGCCGTCAGCCTCCAACGGCGTCACCACGCTCGTCATGGGGAACTGCGGCGTGGGCTTTGCCCCGGTCCGATCCAGCGACCACGCAGCGTTGATCGACCTTATGGAAGGTGTCGAAGACATCCCCGGAGCCGCCTTGAGTGCCGGCATGCCGTGGGGCGAATGGGAGACCTTCGAGGAGTACCTCGACCTGATTGACTCCCGCCACTACGCGCTCGACATCGCAGCCCAGATCGCCCACGGGGCGGTCCGCTTCTACGTCATGGGCGAGCGGGGTGCCGCCAACGAAGACGCCACCGCCGATGACCTGGCTTCCATGGCTGCCATTGTGGGCCAGGCCATGGCCGCCGGGGCCGTCGGCTTCTCGACGTCACGGACCATCGGCCACAAGTCCCGTTCGGGCTCTCCGGTGCCCGGCACCTTCGCCCCCGAAGAGGAGGTCCTCGCTTTCGCCCGGGCGCTCTCGACGGCGGGCCACGGAGTGTTCGAAGCGATCGTGGCCGGCACGATCGGCTCGCTCGACGCACTGGGCGGCGAGCGGGCCAAACCGCTGGAGGAGATTCCCTTGCTCCGGGCGGCGGCCGAAGCCAGTGGACGCCCGGTGACCTTCACCGTGGCCCAGTTGTTCGAGGATCCCGACCACTGGCGAAAGGTTCTGGAGGCCTCCCAGGAGGCCAACCGGGCCGGTCTGGAGTTGCGTCCGCAGATCATTCCCCGTTCGGTCACGATCATGACCAGCCTCGACACCTACCACCTCTTCATGGGCCGGCCCAGCTACCGGGCCATCGCCCACCTGCCCCTCGAGGCCCGCGTGGCCGAGATGCGTCGGCCGGAAGTGAAGGAAGCCATACTGGCCGAGGCCAGCGTCGCCGACGGTTCGAACGACTTCACGGCCCTCGTGGTCCACCTCTTCGAACCGGCCCTTCCCGTGACCTTCTCCCTGGCCGATCCGGTCAACTATGAACCCGACATGGGTGACTCCGTATGGGCCCAGGCCCAGAAGGCCGGAAGGAACCCCAGCGAGTACATGTACGACCTCCTGCTCGCCGACGAGGGCAAGGCCTTCTACGCCCTCCTCGGCTCGAACTTTGTCAACGGAACCCTCGACGTGTGCCGGGAGATGCTGCTCGACCCCTACACGGTGACCGGACTCGGCGACGCCGGAGCTCACGTCAACCTCATCTCCGACTGCTCGGCCTCAACGTTCCACCTCACCCACTGGGCCCGGGACCGCACGGCTGGTGACCGGCTGCCGGTCGAGCTGCTGGTGCGCAAACTCAGTGCCACCAACGCCGAACTCTACGGATTCTCCGACCGGGGGACCGTCGAGGTCGGTCGCCGGGCTGACGTCAACGTCATCGACTTCGACTCGTTGAAGATCTCTGCCCCGTTCGTGCGCCACGATCTGCCCCACGGCGAGAGCAGGATCCTGCAACCCGCCGAGGGCTATCTCGCCACCCTCGTGAACGGCGAGGTCACCCGGCGGAACGACGCCGACACGGGCGTCCGCTCCGGTCGGCTGGCCCGGGGTGGCCGACGGGCATGATCTGAGGGCCCGTCGGTCGACGGCGATCTCCCGCCACGTCGGGCGTTGGGCGCCTGGTTGCACATCATCACCGTCGATGACGGCAATCCCGGTCACCTGAAGGAAGACCTTCCGACCGGGTCCCGCTCCACGACCTACGGCAAGACCGGCCAACTGATCGCCGACCTCGGGTCACTCGGTGACATGGCCGGACTTGTCGTCGAGGTTCACGGCGCCACCGGGTCCCCGTCGGACAGCATCATCCATGTCGCCGAGAACGAAGGCGTGGATCTGATCGTGGTCGCCAACGTCGGGATGCGCAGCGTGGAACGGACCCTCGGCGCGGTGCCGAGTTCTTTGGCCCACCATTTCCACTGCTCGGTGCTCATCGTCGGCACCGTCGGCGATGTCGACAACGTCGACGGGGCCTGAGGCTGGCCATCCCCGGGTTGCCCCACGACCGCCCGACGACCACCGGAAACTCAGTGCAGGTGGGCGTTGAGAACGATGACGACGGGCGCCGAGTGCCAACTCCCCGCTGGGGCATTCGTTCCCCAGGAGCCGAATGACACGGCGCCAAGAAGTGCCAACAGTGATCCGATGACCACCAGGCCAAGGGCCAACGCCATTCGGCGGCGGTTCCGGTCGGAGTCCATGACCCAGGCGGTCAGCATGACCCCGAGGGCCGGGACCGCCGGGACCAGGAAACGTGGACCGAAGGACAGTCCACCGTCCCAGGCCCACCACGAGGAGTAGAAGAGGATCCGGCCCACGACCAGTACCCAGGCCAGGAGTGTGGGCAGTGGCCACCGGCGCCACGACGCGGCAGTGGCCATGACGGCGAGGATGACCACCGGGGCAAACCACACGAAACCCTTGCCGGGAGAGACCAGCAGGCCCACCAGACCGTCCCCGAAGGGGTGGGTGAAGCCCTGACCCGTGTTCGAGTATCCCGAGGAAAAGAGGGAACCGTAGCGGGCGAGGTCATACCAGGCCCAGACCACGAGTTCGGGTAGGGCGCCGGCGATGACCAACATCCATGTGCGCCGCGGGGTCCGGCGAACCGCGAGGGCCACGACAAACGGCAGGAGGACGAGCGGCGCCGAGTCCGTCCGCAACAGGACCGAGAAGCCGAGGCAGAAGCCGAGGAGTGCACCCCAACGCCAGGAACCGTCGAGACGGACCAATGCCAGCAGCGCCCACGCCACACAGCAGGCCACCGCCGGCTCCGAGTAGTAGGTGGTCCCATACGTGAAGAGGAAGGTGCCATAGACGAGGGCAACGGTCACCATGGTCGCCTGACGTCGGCTGGCTCCCAGCGCCTCCGACAGGCCGTAGATGGCAAATGCCGTGAGACCAAGGAGCAAAGGACCGACCAGAGCCACCAGCGCCAGCGGGGACAGGCCCGCCAGTTGTGCCACAGCGAGGAACGGCACCCACACCAGGGACATCCCGAGTCCGTAACTGGCGTACGGCGTACCGAGGCGGAAGGTGCGGATCACCGAAGCGGGAAAGTCGAGGCGGACCAACGGCGTTCCGTGGTGCAGGATGTTCTCCGCCACCTGGCCCATCGTGGCGGCATCGATGCTGTCATACCGGGGGTGGACCAGCACGGCAGCGGCGGCAAAGGCCACCACGGCCAGCAGCCAGTCGACCCGGAGCCGTCGGAGGGGACGGTGCCGTCGGAGAGTACGTGTTTCTGCTTCCTTGGTGTCCGATTCCCTCATCGGCCCGCCCCCGCCCCTGGTTGGTTCGCCACGGTTCCCTTGGACCGCACCCTCAAGCCTAGGTTTGCGACCTTGGGTTTCACCAGTGCCCATCCGGCCGGGCCGTCACCACCACTGGACCACGAACCCTCCGGTCGCGCCAACCACATGACAGCCGGCACTCCATGCTCGGCGCCGCCGGTCGTCCTTCAGCCGGTCCGGTCAGGAACGGGACCGGCGTGCTTCGCGTCGATGACGGGCGAGAACCTCGGCGTAGAACGCCTGAGTCGCACCGGCAATCACCGAAGGGTCGTATCGCCGGGCCGTCTGGTGGCCCTGTTCCACCAGTTGTTGCCCGAGTTCCGGTTCGGAGGCCAGTCGCTGGAGGCACCGGCTCAGTCCCTCGACGTCTCCCATGTCGTAGAGCAGGCCGTCGACACCATCGGTGACGACCTCCGACGGGCCACCGGCGTTCACGGCGACCACCGGCACACCCGCCGCCATGGCCTCGACCACCACCTGCCCGAAAGGCTCGGGGATGGTGGATGCATGGACCAGGGCATCCAGTCGGGCCAACTCGCCGGGTACGTCGCTCCGGTGACCGGTGAACTCCACCCGGTCGGCGATCCCGAGTTCGCCGGCCAGAGCCTCCAGTTCGCCCACCAACGGCTCCTCGCCGAACAGGGCACCGCCCACCACCCGGGCCCGTTCGCCACCGTTGGGAAAGGCCCGGGAGAATGCCCGCAGGAAGACGTCCTGACCCTTCCAGGAACTGATCCGGCCGACCAGGCCCACGGTGAACGCCTCGTGGGGAATCCGGTCCCGGACAAACTCGTCGGCCGGGCACGCATCGCCGACAACGCAGGTCCGGGGATGTGATCTCCGAGAGCCCGCCAGATCCAATGTGGCAAGTGTGGTGGCCGAGTTGGCAACGATGCCGTCCGGCAGACGCCTCGCCGCCTGGCGCACGAGGGCAACGGCCGGTGATGGCAGGTAGTCCGGAGCGATGCGGTCCCGGAGGTGCCAGACCACCGGAACCCGGGCCAGCCGACCGGCCAGGCCACCATAGAGCGAACTCTTGAGGGAGTTGGTTGCCACCAGGTCCACGTCGGCCTGCCGGAGCATCCGGGCCAGCCGGACAACATAAGGACCGGTGGCCGCCGCCGCCCGGAGGGCCCCAAGGCTCGGTGAGACGCCTTCCCGGGAGAACCGACGGGTCGTGGACTCCATCGGCAGCACCCTGACCTCGATGCCCGAGGACCTCAGCCGGTCCACGAGGGGACCGTCTTCCCCGAGGATGACCACCGGTTCGATCCCGTGACAGGCCGGAAGCAGCCGGGCCAGCGCCATCTCGGCCCCGGACTCGAGGGCACAGTGGTCGAGGAAAGCCACCCGGGGTCTCCGGCCGTCGGGTCCGGCCGATCCTTCCATCACCCGCCGGTACTGGTCGTACTGGATCCCGGCCAGGGTGCGCCACGAGTACTGCCGGGCCGAGGACAGTCCCTCGCGTCGCAGTTGGGACCAGAGATCGGGCTCGTCAAGGAAACGACCAAGCGCGGCGGCCAGCGCGGCGGGGTCTCCGGGCGGCACCAGAAGCCCCCCGTCACCGACGACATCCGGCAAAGCTCCACTGCTGCTCGCCACCACCGGGACTCCCGACGACTGGGCCTCGACGACCACCCGGCCGAACTGCTCCAGCCAGGTGGGCATGGGTCGGGACGGAACGGCCAGGACATCAATGGTGCGGTAGATGCCGGGAACATCGGACCCGTCGACATGCCCGTGGAAGACACACCGGTCCCCGAGATCGAGATCCCGGGCCAATGCCTTCAAGGAGTCGTCCTCGGGTCCGGCTCCGTAGATGTCGGCCGAAAGGCGCCCGTCACGGGCAAGAGCGGCCAGAAGGACGTCGACGCCCTTGTGTTCGATGAGACGCCCGACGAAACCCACCCGCAGTGTCGACTCCGGTGGTGTCCGGGAGTTCTCCGGAAACCGGTCGAGGTCGACGCCCATGCCGAGGACAACCAGGTCGCCGGTAAGACCTTTGCGCCGCATGATCTCCCCGGCTTCGACGTTGCACGGGTAGGCACCGGCCGCCGCCTTCAGGGCACCGGCTTCAAACCAGCGGAAGGGCCAGCCATAGCGCTTTTCGATGTTCTGCGCCGAGAAGATGACAAAGGGGATCCGTCGGCGCTGCAACCACAGCAGAAAGCGGACCTCGGCCGAAGCCAGGCCGAACGGCTCCTCCTGCATGTCGATGAGGTCCCAGTCGGCCGAAGCCAGTACCCGCCAGAGGCCGATGGGGTCGTAGACGAAACCGTTGGGGTGGTGGCCGAAGGTCCGCACGCCAACGACGAAATCATCGCCATCGGCGCTCAACCGGACAAGGGTCCCGCCTTCTTCCCAGGCCTTCGCAGAAAGCAGGGTGAGGTTCGCCCCATGGGCCCGCAGTTGTCGCTCGCGCTCCCGCCAGGCGCTCACCACGCCGCTCTTGGAGATCCGCAAGACGCGCCAGCCAGACGGATTCTCTGCCACCCATCAAGCGTATCGGCTGCCTGTCGGTTTTTGCCCCCCGAGCTTCATCCGACATGGACCCCGCTTCGTCTCCCCCGTGTCGCTTGCCCTCGGGTCGCCCGGTCACCCACGTCCCACCCGGCCCCCATCAGGTCGACGGCCGGACCTTGACCACCGCCAACTGGGCGCTGGAGCCGGAGCCATCGGAGGCGGCAACTCCTAGGGTGGTGCGATGCGCGTGACATTCACCGGCACCGTGATCGAGTGGCGGGGCCCCGCCCCGTTCTTCTTCGTGCCGGTGTTAGAAACCGCCCGCAAGGTGATCGCCGACGCCGCATACCTGCTCACGTATGGATGGGGTGTCATCCCGGTGGTGGCCACCATCGGCCGCACCACCTGGACCACGTCGCTCTTTACCAAAGACGGAACCTATCTGGTGCCCATCAAGGCTGCGGTCCGGACCGCCGAAGGCATCGGACTCGACGACGATGTGACGGTCGAACTCGGGCTTGGGGCCGACGGGGACTGACCGGGC
>CAITPI010000109.1 GCA_903894295.1 uncultured Acidimicrobiaceae bacterium | reverse complement strand
CGATCAGGGGTGCGTACCCCCGTCAGATCCGAAGTGCCGCTTTACCAGGCCTGCTGGAAGCCCTTCGACGAGGAGCGGTGGTCAAAGGAGATCGCCCACGGACGTCATCAGCGTGATCGGCTCTCGCTCTTCCTCAACTACTGGTTGTCGATGAAGCGGCTAGAGGAAATCCAAGCGTCGGCTCTGTTTAGGGAGTTCAAGGAGTTCCTTCGGCAATCTCACGAGCCTGCCGAGGCGGTGGCTAAGGAAATTGCGGGCTTTGGCGAAGTCTTCGATTCCTTCGACGTGCACCCCCAGCTCAGCCGGGAGTGGTGGTTCTTCCGTCGCCTCAACGAGATGGACCTTGTCACCGTGTACCCGGTCCTGCTGTTCTTGTATGGACAGCCAGAGGCAGTGTTGCCGTCAGAAGCTCGGATTCGTACTCTTGACGCTATCGAGTCGTACCTCGTGAGGCGGCTCATCACTCGTTCGAGCACACGGAGCTACGGGAGCATCTTCACTGAAGTGCTTCAGGCGGCCGGCAAGGGAGACCCAGCCGAGGCGGATCAGAGGATTATTGAGGTCCTGGCTGGCAAGACTGCCGACACGGACGTCTGGCCCTCTGACGACGCCGTTCAGGCCGCCGTCCTAAACACGAACATCTACAAGCTTCGGCAAAGTCGATTGAAGATGATCCTTGAGGGCATCGACATCTTCCGCAGCCAGAACGGAAACGTCGAAGTTGTCACGCTCGGCCACTCGCTTTGGATCGAGCATCTCCTCCCTCAGGGCTGGCGAGAGGATTCAGCCTGGGCTCTTCCTTCGTCGCCAGCAGACCGAACTGCTGCGGCGCAGAATCGTGACCACAAGCTCCACACGCTGGGAAACCTCACGCTGACAACGGCGAAGCTCGACATCACGATGTCGAACAAGCCTTGGGCTGAGAAGCTGGAGATGTTGAGACTTTCGACTGCACTCCAGTTGAATCGCGATCTCATCAGTCAAGCCCCGCCTACCTGGGATGAAGAAGCCATCGAGGGGCGCGGTAGGGAGTTGGCTGCCGACATCCTCGAGATCTGGCCCTCGGCCGAGGCGCTCTTAGAGGCGCCCGAATGACCCGATCGACCGGCTGTGGGACCCCTCAACTGCATCTCGGATGCAACTCGGACTGCATCTCGGATGCAACTCGACACCTGAAAGACGGGGGTCTTTTTGTGTCTCCTTACCTGATGGATCTGAGGTAGTCGGCCACAAGAGCCATCCCAGCAATTCCGGAATAACCAGGCCGGTTCATGCAATGAATGGAACGGTGAGGAGGAAACTGGCGCCTTCCGCCTGATGTGGCACCGCGTCGTCACATGCAAGACATGTCACTTCTGGGTCTCGTGGGGGATGGCGGAAACATCCAGCGGTTTCACGAATGGGCCACCAGTGGGCGACCCCTACGTCAAGACTCGCAGGAACTTCCTTGTTGGTTTGGCCAGCTGTGTCTTCGGCTGGGGCATGACCACCTTGGCTGGCAGCTTCTTGGTCTACGACCAAACACGGTCGGTCGGTGCGGTCGGACTCATCGTGGTGTGCATCAGTCTCCCGTCCGTCGCCCTCGCCTCGCTGTCGATCTCACTCACCCGCAAACTCGGTGTTCCCAAGCTCTACGTCCTGATGATCGTCACCGGCAGCTTCGCCTACCTCCTTCCGGTCCTGCTCTCCTTGTTTGGCCACTTGACCACCGCCGGCCTGCTCGCCTTCTTCTTGCTCAACGGAATTTCCTCGGGTCTGGGCACGCCCACGTCATCGTTGATGCGGGCCCGTATCGCCCCCAAGGGCGAGGTCACGGAGTTCAACGCGGCAACCACCCGCACTGCTTCGCAGGCCACGTTGGCAGGGATCCTCGTCGGCGGCGTGGCCTACTCCGTCCTAGGCGCCACTTGGGTGTTCGTGCTCGGCGGCCTGCTGTGGATCCCGCTGATCCTGGCGGTCCGGCCGATGACGAAGGAGCCGGTGGTGGAAACCCCCGAAGAGTCGACCCGGCTCAGCGATGTCGTCGCCACCCGTCGCTCCCACCCTGAGGTCCTGGCTGCCTTCCGCTATGCCGCGTTCGTCTTTCTGATCAGCGGCTACGCCGTGACCTTTCCGGCCATTGCCTCCCAGATCGGCAAGAACCCTTCGATTCTGTCGTTGCTCCAAAGCGCTTCGGTCTTAGGTGGCCTGGCCGTGGTCATCGCCGTGCGCAAGATCCACGGACGAGTGAGTTGGGGCCGGGCGCAGCGGGTCTGCTTCCTGATCGCTGGAGTTGCGATGTTGGCACTGGCGTTCGTGTCGCATCGCCAAGGACACACCTACTGGACCCTGACCGGCGCCGTGCTCGTGATCATCCCGATCGGGTTCGCGCTGAATCTCGACGCCTCCATCCTCAACGGCCTGATCCAGGTGGGTGCCCCTGCAGCCACCCGGACCTCTGTCCTGACCGTGTTTGCCATCATCCCGATGGTGGCCATCCCGGTCAGCCAAGAGTTGATTGGGGTGATCAGCGACTACGTCTCGGTCACGGCGGCATTGCTGGTGATCGGCATCGTGACGATGATCATAATTGTCATCCCCCACGGCGCCATGCGCGAGGGCTTCGCCATCATCGACGACTCGCTGACTTCGCCCACCCCTGGCCTGGTCATCGAGACGGCCGAGGGGGAGTACGTCGAGACCACTATCGGCCAGATCGAAGACCAGGGCCAGCCCATTGCGGACCAGGGCATCGGTCCCGAGGTCCCCTATCGGCCCGACATCGAGCGCTGATCCCGGTCGCTACCGGCTGGTTGCTGTCCATCTGTCCGAGAAGAACGGGACAGGGTCCAGATGCCACTCTCGTGCGACCCTGGGGGTCCACGGGGTCCGTCACCGTCCGATGAACTGGATGTATTCGGAGACGAGTTCAGGCGGTGGAAGCCCGTAGGGCCCAGTTCCCCTGAATCTCTGGCTTGGATTATGGCCAGGAATCCGCAGGAGTCGGCCAACACCAAAGTGCTTCTCGAGTCCTTCGAGTGGCGATCCATCGGGGAGGCCTTCCTGTGAGCCTTGACTCACTATCGGCTGCTCGGGAAACCGGGTCAACTCCAGTCGTAGACGAGTGCCAGATAGGTCGACGGGCTGTTCCCGTGCGAACCCATACCGCCGCCGTCTTCGGGTGAACCGTCATGAGCGCCAGGGCTTTCGGCGCCTTCGCTCACATCGTGTTGCGTCATTCCACCTCGCGACTTGGTCGCCAGAGGGCGCTATCGGCGCGCCACGGTACGGGTCTTGCGCTCAGAGACGAGACATGGTGGCCACAGCAACGTGCTCAGCGTTCGCTTTCTGGACGGTCAGGGATCTGAGGTCCCGCGTGCTGATCGGCGATCGGACCCGCCTCGGCCTCGATCGTCTCTACGGCCACATCGCCATAGGGCTTTTCGGGACCTGCCACGCCATCGGGCCGGCCACCTTCAGGCGTCCACCGTTTGACCGGTGCGTGTGCGGTCACTATCTCGGGACGGGCCAACTGCGGCGCCACCGGGAATCCAGACGGCGGTTCCTCCGATTCACCCAGCGTGTCGAAAGCGGACCTGACCTTGCGTTGGGGTCCGAAACCGATCATGAACAACGTGAAGGATCCGACGACCACGAGGGCGGTGCTGACCGATGTCAGGTCAGACAGGCCACCCAGCAACTCTTGAGACACCGGGATCGCCAACGTAGGGATCAGTGCGTAGTACGTAAGAACCGCGTTGCGCGCCTCCCGGGGTGCGGCGACCTGAACAAGAGCATTGAGTATCGATGCATCAAGGTTGAGCGCGAACCCGACCGGAACAATGGCCACGAGGGCGATGACCAAGGTGAGGCCGGGGTGGCTCCTCGGTGGTTGATCCATGCGAGCACCAGGATCCCCACGCCGGCGACCAGGAAGCACGCCCGTTGTGCAGTGCCCCAACCCACTCGCCCATGGATCTTGCGGATGGCGACAACGACGAATAGTCCGCCGAAGACGGCAGCGGCCTGGAGGAGTGAGAGGATACCGGCATTGGAGCCAATGGCAGCGGCCATGGCCGGGAAGGTCACGCCGTAGCAGCTGATCAAGAAGCAGAAACCGGTGAAGTAGAACGCGGCGCGCAGCCCGTGGTGGTTCTTGCGGATTGCAAATGAGTCTTTGAACCGGCCTCCACTGACATTCTCGTGATCGTCTCGCGCAATTGCCGGATAGACGGCGAAACAGATCGGGAAGTGGGCCACCGCCGAAATGATGTAGATCCACGTCGGACCTACAGCGGCAAACAGTGCCCCACCGGTGAGCAGGCCCAACACCGTGGCGATGGAGACCGATCGCGTGGCGGCACTGTTGAACTCGGGAACCTGGCCAGGTGCCGCGATCGATCGACGCAATAGTCCGGCTGCCGGCGAAGAGAGGCCGAAGATTGCTCCGCCCGCCAGATACCAGGCAAGCAGGCTGGCCGTCGTCAGATCACCCATGGCCAGCAATATGGCCGGGACCAATCCGATGACCCCCAAGGCCACGGCACTGATGAAGTACAACTTGGCGCCGCCCCATCTATTGGCCAGCCGGGTGGCCCAGCCGGGAAACACCAGGGACGGGAGATTGGTGGCCACCACGATGAGCCCGGTCACGCTGAGGGAACCGGTCTGGTTGTAGATGATGTAGGTGCTCGCCAACGAGATCATGCCGCCGCCGAAGCAGGCAATGAACAGCGTGATGAGGTACCACTTACGGATCGAGGCATTCGGATCCTCTGCGGCCACGAGGACCGAGGGTTCCTCGCTGGAGTTCCCATCAGGCACCCGAGTCGCTCCTCTCACGGCGTGCTTTGCCGCGTACACCGAGCGAGCGGAGCACTCAGGCCATAGATCACGTTGCCACCATACACATCTGGTGAGTGTCGGCCCGGAACTCGGTGCGGGCTGCAGAAGCAGCCAACTCAGCCTGTCGAGGTCGGGGGAACCGCACGTTCGGCTGGAGCGTTTGTCGGATGTCCGCAGTCCGGGGCTCCGCCTCCGTTATGGCCGTCGCCGAGGTTGAGTCCACCGGTCGGATGAGCCCAATCCACCCTGGCGTAGGGATTCTGCGGGGTTTCCCACATGTGAACGCCGGTCGAGATCAGCAGCGCGCGCCGGTCGAGATCGGCAGCACTGGTGGTTGTGAGGCAAGCGTGACACCGGGGCATCTTCGACCCGGCCGGAACGATCATTCCGGGTGGGGTGCGGACCCTCCACGCCGTCTTCGTTCCCGACGACACCCGGAACTGCTCGGTCCAGTTCGTCACCACGACCATTCGGGTGAAGAAGAGCCCGTCGACGACCAGTCTCTTGATGTCGACTGGCTCGATCGCGGTTGGTGCGGAAAGGACAGAGAGCTTCCACGGGGCTGCGTCGGGCCCCAACGGAACTCCCGGAGTAGGAACCGTTGTCATCCGGGCCGGAAGGGAGAAGTTGTGCTCGGCCACCCTTGACGGCTCCGGTGTGGGTACGTGCAGCCCCACCGATTCGGCCCTCAAGCCTGGTGGCCACACTGTCGGCAGTACGGGTCCCATGAGGTCTTCTTCCATCAGGCAGACCCTGACGGTCGGAGGCTGATCAGACCGGGCCAAGTGTCAATGGCGATGCCTCGGGATGCTCCGTTTTCGCGAGGGCCACGCCAGATCCAGCCTGGGCGTTTGCGCGGTCCGGGGTAGTCGCCAGATTCGGGTCGGGCTGGCGGATTCGAGGGGAGGAGCCTGATCCGGCTCCCGGACTGGGAAAGGAGGCCCATTGAGGATGGCCCGACCCGGCTCCTGACCTGGAGTGAGCCGATGTCCGGGGTCCCGGGCGGACCAAACGAAATGGGTGGATACGGACCTGGGCGGGCTCGCCCACCAGCAGGTGGGGCTCTCCCGTCACGGCGAATCCGGCGGCGGTCACGGTGCCGGTGTCAACCGACTCCAGATGGGCGCCCCGGACCTGCCACGGGGCATGGGACAGCGTTCCCCGCAACAGGCGTCCGTGCCACTGCGAGTAGAGGGCGTAACGCTCCACGAGGAAGTGTTCGAGGCCCGGGGCCGCGGGTCGGCCCGGTTTGTCATCGGGGATGACCACAAGTTCGGCCCTCGCTCCGTCGCAGTGGCGGACACTGGTCCAGCCCGGTTGCCCGGGGGTTCCATGCCCGGCAGTGGTGGTCCGGATGGTCGCCCGCCGGTAGGAGAGGCCGAAGGCCAGCCGGGCGGTGGCCACGGCCAGAAGGTTGTCGGCATCGAGCGTGAAAAAGTAGACGCCGGTCATGCCGTCCGGTCCCTTCACGTAGGTCCGGACGTTGAACTCGCCAAAGTTGCGCACTCCGAGGACGGAGGTGACGCCGGAGAGCACACCGGGCAGGCGGAGATTCTCCATGCGGAAGGGTACGAGACCCACCCATCCCGCCCCGTCGAAGGTGTCCGGAACGAGGCCGGGCGGCAACAGTGTGGCCAGCAGATCCGGGTCGACCGCCCAGTGGGCCCAGATGATCCGGCTCCAGGTCTGGGTCATCACGACCCAGCTCGACCGGAACCCGTCCACCTCCCCTCCGGGGGTCACGCTCAGCTGGCTTCCGGCGTCCGGTCCATGAGACGGGACTCGCCACCGGCGGAAAATGAAGGCGGAAGTGGGCCGATCTCCAACAGCTCGGGACGTCCCGACCTCCGCCACTTCCGCCGGAGGTCCCGACGTTCGGCTTCGTCGTACCCGCCCCAGACTCCGTCGTCCTGGTGGGTGGCGAGCGCATACTCGAGACAGGTCAGACGCACCGGACACCCGGCACAGATGGCCTTGGCCCGGGCGATCTGCTTGACCGCCCGCCCGGTGGCGCCAACGGGGAAGAACACCTTGGCATTGGTCTCCCGACAGGCGGCCTGAAGGCGCCAGCCCCGGTTGTCGAACTCGGTGGAGGACCACACGATGCGGGCGAACTCGGTGGCCGCCTCGGCTGGAGTGCGGGGCACCCGGGGGAGGTCGCTTGCCACTTCTGGGCTGACTGGAATCGCCATGACGGGTTCTCTCTTTCTTTCCATGGACCCGACCCGGTGTGCCCGGGCCGCTTCATGTGTTCGCCGCCAAACGTCACACTAGCGCAAACCTATGCACTATGATTCAATAAACTAGACATGCTGAGTGGAAAACTCGACACGATGACAAGAGGCAAGGCAGAGCGAACGTGAAATTGAGTATTGGTGAGTTGGCGGAGCAGACCGGCGTTCCGGTCGCCACACTGCGGTCATGGGAGAGCCGGCACGGCTTTCCCGTGCCGGAGGTTCTGGAGTCAGGACACCGGCGCTACCGTCCCGAACAGGTCAACGACGTCCTCGACGTGGTCCGCCTCCGGAATGCGGGGCGTTCGATGACCTCGGCCGTGGCGGAAGCGACGCAGGCGTCCTCGGTGCCCGCCCGGTCCTTCTTCTCGAACCTGGTCGAGGCGGACCCCGGACTCCGACGCCATGTCCTGTCCAAGCGGGCCCTGTCCGCCGTGACCTCTGCCGTTGAAGATGAGTGCCTGGCCCAGGCTTCCCGGCCGGTGCTGTTCGGGACGTTCCAGGAGCCCCGCTTCTACCGTCAGTCCGAGTCCCGGTGGAAGGAACTCAGCCGGACCTCGGCGGGAACCGTGGTCTTCGCCGAATTTGGACACCATCGTCGGGCCGAGCGCCAGCCCAATGAAGTCGCCCTCGAAAGTGACTCACCCGTCTTGCGGGAGTGGGTGCTCGTCTGTGATGCCCCGGGCTTCACGGCGTGTGTGGCGGCGTGGGAACTGCCGTCGTCACCGGGCACGCCCGATGGAGATCGTCGGTTCGAGACGACCTGGACCCTCGATCCCGGCCTGGTCCGCCGGGCCACCAAGTTGGGTCTGGCCTTGTTGCGTGACGCCGATCCGGACCTGGCTGACCGGCTGGCGTCCGAACTGTCCGACGCAGTGGCCCCGCCGTCGCCTGATCTGGTGCGGGCCACCAACCTGTTCGCCCGGATCGTCGAGTACTCCCAGTCGGCTGCCGTTCGCCAGGAGGTGGCGTCGTGACCGGCCGGGATGGACACCAGATGACGTCGACGGCGAAGCACACCGCCCGACGGGGCCAACCTGGAACAGGTCAGATGGCTACCGTCCGCATGGCAGCGGCCCGTCGCCGGGCCCGGCGACGTCAGCGGGCGCAACGCCCGGCAGCCCAGGGCCTGGTTGGTGAGCACCTCGCCTACCAGCACCTCTTCTACCGGAACTTCACCCACACTCCCCGTGGCTGACCGCAACCTCGCCGGCTCGGTGGTGGCCGTGATCGGGGCTGGCGGGGGACTTGGAACCCCGGTGTGCCATGCCCTTCTCGCCCGGGGTGCCACCGTGGTGGCCGCCGGTCCCCACCGGGGCAAGCTCGAGGCGGTCCTCCCGGAAGCGGATCGGTTGGTCGTCGAGTTGGACCTGCGGGACCCTCGGGCCGGCGACCTTCTGGTCGAGGCGGTTCGGTCCCGGCATGGGCGGCTGGATGGCGTGGTGGATGTAGCCGGGGTGGTGGCGTTCGGACCGCTGGAGGAGATGCCGGACGAGATCATCGAGGAACTCTTCCTCGCCAACGTGCTCGGTCCGTTGTGGCTGACGCGGCGGGTTGCGCCACTTCTCGAGGAGTCGGGCGGATTCATCCTGTTCGTCACGGCCGTCCTGGCCGAACAGCCGTTGCCCGGAATGACCGCCTACGGAGCCTCCAAGGCGGCCTTGAGCTCGGCCGCCCGGGCCCTGCACCGGGAGCTCCGCCGACGGGGTATCACCGTCATCGATGCCCGCCCGCCCCACAGCGAGACCGGTCTGGCCGGACGGGCCATCTTCGGTTCGCCGCCCCGCTTGGCCGACGGACTCGATCCCGGTCATGTCGCCGAGATCCTCGTGCAGGGCATCGAGGCCGGCGTGGGCGAGATTCCTTCGACGGAGTTTCCTCCGCACTGACGTGGCCGGTCCCCGCCCCACGCTCATCTACGACGGCGACTGTGGTTTCTGCACCTCGTCGGCCCGGTGGATCGCCGCCCGCTGGCGGGCCGACAACACGCCGGTGGCCGTTCCCTGGCAACAACTGACCGCCGAACAGGTGGATCGGTGGGGTCTCACCGACGAGGACTTTGCCACCTCGGCGTTCTGGGTTGATGGTGACCGGATCGACGGTGGCCACCGTTCGATCGCCCGGGCCCTGATGGCAGCCCGGGCTCCGTGGGCCGCGTGTGGCCGGATTCTGCTGTGGCCACCGGTCTCCTGGGTGGCGCCGTTCGGCTACCGGATGGTGGCCCGATGGCGCCACCACCTCCCGGGCGGTACGCCGGCCTGTCGTCTCTGACCGAAGTGAGCCACTGGGTCGTTCGTCCGGGGTGACGGGGAGGTCGCCCCGGACCTCTCCGGGTGGCAGAGTGGGCCATGGCAACCTGGGACAGGAACTCCACCACCGATGACGTACTGGCCGGCCTCGACCTTTCGGGGCGGCGGGTGATGATCACCGGGGCCGCTTCGGGCCTCGGCAAGGAGAGCGCCCGGGCGCTCGCCGCCCGGGGCGCCTCGGTCACGGTGCTGGCCCGCAGCGAGGAGCGGGCCAGGTCGGCCGTGGGCGAGTTGGAGGAGTTGGTGCCCGGGGGCCGGTGTTCGCCCGGGGTGGTCGACCTGGCGGATCTCTCCAGCATCCGGGCTTTCACCGACACCTGGCTGGATGGCCATGACGCTTTCGACGTGTTGATCAACAACGCCGGCGTGATGGCCACGCCGTACTCCCTGACCGTCGACGGCTTCGAGACCCAGTTCGGAACAAACCATCTCGGCCACTTCCTGCTCACGGCCCGGCTGGCGCCCGCCTTGCTCCGGGGCGACGACCCGCGGGTGGTCACCCTCTCCTCGGCGGGGCACGCCCGGGCCGACGTGGATCTCGTCGACTGGAACTTTGCCACCACCCCCTATGACGCCTGGGTCGCCTACGGCCGGTCCAAGTCGGCCAACGCCCTCTTCGCCCGGGAGTTGGCCCGCCGGGCCGGGTCGGATCGGCTCCTCTCGTTCTCCGTGCATCCCGGTGGGATCATCACCGACCTCGGACGCCACCTGACCGAAGATTTGATGAACGACATGATGCGGATGATGGCCGACCGGGCCACGGCGGCCGAAGCAGCGGGCCAGGGACCCGGGGAGCCGTTCTCCTTCAAATCGGTTCAAGCCGGTGCCGCCACCCAGGTCTGGGCCGCCACGGCAACCGGTCTGGCCGGGCAGAACGGCGCCTATCTGGCCGACTGTGGCCCAGGGGTGCCGGGGGCGAGTCCGGACGCCAACGGCTTCGAGTCGTGGATCGTCGATGACGGGCGGGCGCGCCGGCTCTGGGAACTGAGCGAGGAGCTCGTCTCGGAAGCGTTCCCTATCTGATCACCGGCCGGTCTCCGGCCGGGGATCAGGCCACCGTCTACCAGCGGGAGGGCGCCTCGATGATGGCGGCCATCTTGGGTGAACCCATGCCGGTGGCCAGGTCGAAGGCCGGGGTCGTCGGGAAGAGTCCGTTGTTTTTGGCGACCTGGCCGAATCCGGTCTGGTCGTTGAAGTAGCGGCCCGGGCCCTGGTTGAACAGACCGTAGAGGAAGACGTTGGCCGAACCGGTCCGGCGGCCGGTGTAGCTGTTGCGGTCGGCGATCACCCCGGACCACAGCGGCGAAGACAGGCTGGTGCCGCCGATCTGGAACCAGCCCGGCACCGTCGAGGTGAAGGTGGCACAGGCGCTGTTGGGCGTGTTGGCGTTGCCGGTGCAGTACTCGGCCGGTCCGGTGTAGGGGTCGGCGTTGGCCGAGACGTCGGGCACCTCTCGGCAGGCGGCACCCACCCGGGCCAGAGCGCACTGGGTTGACCCGTTGCCAAACGAGGTGGAGCGGTTCAGCACGCCGGGACCCTGCTGGTAGGAGGGGCGGCCCCAGTACTGGCTTGATCCGCCACCACCGGCTCCGGTGGCTCCGCACCAGAAGAAGGCGGCCTGCTGGAGCACGTTGTCGTTGGCGTTGCAGAGGTTGTCCACGTTCCACACCGACTCACCGAGGGCCGGGTAGCGGGGGTAGGGATTCTGGCCCGGGTTGATGTCGGCGAACGAGGTGCCACCGACGCTCGTGACCCACGGCTGGGACGACGGGTCGTCGGTGTTGGCGATGGTCGTGCCGTCCCCACGCAGACAGTCAAAGGCGCCGGTGTCCCCAGACGAGGAGAACAGGCTCTGGCCCTGGGCGGCCATCTGCTTGAAGACCGTGTTCTCCGCCTCCACGTAGGCGGTGCCGGCATCGTTCTCGCACACTCCCCACGACGAGCTGATCACCGAAGCGGTGTTGTCCTGGGCAATCTGGGCGTACTCGTCGAGCGAGGTCTGGCCGGTGTAGTCGTTCGGGGCGTTGTAGACGATGAGCTTCTGGACGGCCGGCGCCATGGAGAGCTGCATCTCGATGTCGGCGGCGACTTCGACGTCACCGGAGTACCCGTTGTACTCGGCCGGGCAGGTGTCACCCGCCGGGCAGATGGGATTGAGCGGACCACCGTCGACGATTTTGTCCTTGATGGTCGGGTTGTAGCGGGGGCCATAGAGGGTGTGGGCCCAGGTGGTGATGTCGCTCTGCTGGTAGGCCGAGAGTTCGAAGACGGCGATGGTTACCCCGGCCCCCTGCCCCCGGGGACCCACCTGGGGTGCGCCGTAGAGGGCGTTGGTCTGCGAAGGCGTCAACCCGCTGCAGCCCGGTCCGGCGCCGTAGCCGTAGGGGAAGGAGGTGCCGTCATTCACGGCGGCCGACAACTGGTCCGAGGTCACATACGGCGTCTCGCAGCTACTGCCTTGTCCCGGGCCGTGGTTGGCCGGAGTGGCCCGGACGCGCTCGACCTGGGTGGAGTGCAGGGCGGTGTTGGTCAGTCCAACGACGCCGTAGACCGCCGAGGAGATGGTGCCGGGCAGCCGCACGGCGGTGCGGTTGGCAAAGTAGCGGTGTCCCCGTCGGTCCCGGTAGTTGGCCAGGGAGGTGTGGAAGGCCCCGGAGACCCGGGCCGACGATCCGGTGGCCCGGATCAGGAAGGGGGACGACGACTGGTCCACGCTGAGCCCTTCGGATTTCAGGTAGGCGACCACGGCGGTGGTGGTCGCCCGGGAGGGAGCGAAACGGGCATCAAACTGACCGGTGGACAGCCAGTGGTGATAGGTCGGGCTCGAGGGGGTGTACTCGTTGGCCAGGGTGGCGTCCAGCAGTGCCTGGTGGCTCGGGGCCAGCGCCACCTCCACGGTCATGGCTGGTGACGAATAACTGCCCGTGATGGTGTCGGTGGTCGGTGTGACGCTCGACGGCACCGCCACCAGGGGAGAAGAAGCGGCCCCGGCCCCGGTGGCCAGCGGTACCGAGACCAGACCCAGACCGCCAACGATGGCCAACGACGCCGCGCCGGCGCGGACGATTGATCCCCTCATGGTTCCCCTCCTCATCAGGTCGTCGGCTCTGGATCCACCGGATCTTCGGGTCCCCAAAGGCGACCACGACAACGGAAAAACGGTATCGCAGGTTTCATTCGGGGGCAATCAGGTCGTCCGGCCGGATCGGCGTGACCGGTGCGGCATGGAGTCCCTGTTCCGCTGGCCCGCACGATGGTCCGGCGGTTCGCGACGGACCGAGGTCGGCGTCATGTCCCCGGAGGAGCACGGTTCAGTCGAGCGACCGCTGAAGGAAACGACGGGTGCCGGCTTCCCGGGGATCGTCGAAGATCTGCTCCGGCGTCCCCGATTCGACGATCCGGCCTCCTTCGAGGAAACACACGTTGTCGGCCACCTGGCGGGCAAAGCCCATCTCGTGGGTGGCGATGAGCATGGTCATTCCCTGGTGGGCCAGGTCCGCCACGAGTCCCAGCACTTCGGTGACGAGCTCCGGGTCGAGGGCCGAGGTGATCTCGTCGAGCAGCAGAAGTTTCGGCTGCATGGCCAGACTTCTCACGATGGCCACCCGTTGCTGCTGGCCGCCACTCAAGCGGTCGGGGAAGTCGCCGGCCTTGGCGGCGAGGCCGATCCTCTCAAGTAGGACCCGGGCCTCGGCTTCGGCCTCGGCCTTTGGCCGCTTCAACACCCGCCGTGGCCCGAGTGTCACGTTGTCCAGGACCGAGAGATGGGGGAACAGGTTGTAGGACTGGAAGACCATGCCGACGTGGCGACGGACCCGGTCCGGGTCGATTCGGTCGTCGGTGAGGTCGTGGTCGAGGAACGTGATCGTACCCGCGTCGATGCGCTCGAGGAGGTTGCAGCATCGGAGCAGGGTCGACTTGCCCGATCCCGACGAGCCGATCAGGCACGTCACCTGGTGGGCCCGCAGTTCG
>CAITPI010000108.1 GCA_903894295.1 uncultured Acidimicrobiaceae bacterium | reverse complement strand
TCGGCGAGGCCCGGCCACTTCGCTGGTGGCCTCGTGGCCACAGACCGACCGGTGGCCCGGGCGACGCCGTCTGGCTCAGGTGGAGGTGGACTCGCCGGCCTACATTCTGGGTTCGACCCAGCGCGATGGGGTCGTGGAAGACCTGGGTCTCCTCCGGGAAGGTCACGACGTGGTGCGTCGGCGCACCGGTGGTGGGCTGGTCTGGGTCCGGCCGGGCGATCCGTTGTGGATTGACCTCTGGGTGCCCCGCAACGACACCCTGTTCTCCGCCGATGTCGCCACGTCCTTCCACTGGCTGGGTGAAGTGTGGCGCGATGCCCTGACGGGTCTCGGTCTGGGTCGGCCGGAGATGATCCGCCAGCGCAACGAGGTCCCGGATTCCGGGGTGGGCGAGTGGTGTTTCGGCTCGGTTGGTCCGGGTGAAGTGGTGGTTGCCAACGGCCGCAAGGTGGTGGGCCTGGCCCAACGCCGCACGAGGCATGGGGCGTGGTTCACCTCGGCGGCCTACCGGTGGCAGCCGTGGCCATCACCGGTGGGAGCGGCGACCGGCGGGACCGATGGTGCATCCCGCACCGCCCTCGGACCGGACCAGGCAGTCGGGTGGGAGGAGCTGGCGGCCATCAGGGGCGGACCAGCGGTGGAGTCCCGGGATGTTCTCGAGGCATTCGGCGAGCATCTCGAGCTCCGTACCGTCAGTCTCTGATTCCGGCTGGCCCCTGCTGGTCGTGCTGACCCCTGCTGACCCCTGCTGACCCCTGCTGGTTCCCGGCACCTACGCCAGGACGATCTCCTGATCCCGACCGGCCCGACCGGCCCGACCAGTCACGGGGCGCCGAGTTGGACGCCCGTCGGCGGCAACCCGCAGACACCCCAGTCGCCTTGAGCCGACCCCGGCTGCCCCGGGCATCCTGGCGGCCTGCGGCCCTTTTGAACCCTCGGGGCCCGGGTCGATCCTGACCGCCGGTCGTCTCCTTGGATTGGCCGGTGACCGAAAGGCGCACAGACGGTCTGGTGGCGTCGACGAAGGAGAAGTCCGATCCAGGGCAAAAACCGGTCAGTTTTGGCGCGGGGTAGTTGCAGGATGGGGGAAGAGGGTTTATTGTGGCGCGAAGTGGCGCGAAAGGGAGGAATCCCGGCAACTTCGCACCGAAAAGCGGATCGACGTGGGAGGGAGGGTGCAGATGGCGAAGTTCTTCGGCCGGTTCGAGCACTCGCTCGACGACAAGGGACGGGTGATCCTCCCCGTGAAGTTCCGTGCCCCCTTTGATGACGGAGGGTTCGTCTCCGAGTACCAGGACGGATGTCTGGCCCTGTGGACCCCCGAAGAGTTCGAAGTCCAGTCGGAGGCAATGCGCCAGCGGGCAGCCACGGGCCGGAGTGACCGGAACCTGGCCCGTCAATGGTCATCGGCGGCTGCCCCGGTGGAACTGGACCGACAGGGGCGCATGATGATCCCCAACCATCTGCGGGACTTCGCCGGACTGGGATCCGACGTTCTCGTGATCGGGGCCATCGACCGGGTCGAGTTGTGGAATCGGGAGCGGTGGGACGAGATCGTTCTGCCGGAGCAAGAGCGCCTGACGATGGGCGAGGACGGCTGAGTGCAACCATGGCAATTTCGTTTCCACGGTCGGGACGCAAATCCAAGCCCAACGGCGTGCGGGATCTTCTCGGGGAGCTCAGCCGGCTGGCCCACCCCGCCGGCAACGATCTCGTGGCCCGTCCGGCGCGGTCCGGTCCTTTCGAGGACGCCCCGGACTGGGAGCACCTTGGCGGGAGCCGCCCGGTCGGGCGCATCTCCACGTCGACCCAGCCGCCGGCCACCCGGCCGGAGTCGTCTCCCGGACACCAACGCCGAAATCCCTACCAGGCCGGACTTGATGCGGTTGCCCTTCCCGGGATCCACATCGAGCGGGTTTGGCCCATGCGCAGTCCTTCGACTGGATCTCCGGGAGATTCTTCCCCCGCTTCCTCCCGGGCGGTCCGTCGTGGCGCTCCTCCCGCGGGCACGTCGCCGGTCGGGGGACTGCGGATGAGCCAGGCGTTTGCCCACAGCCCGGTCATGGCCGACGAGGTCGTCGACCTTTTGCGTCGGGTGCCCGCCGGACTGGTGGTGGATGCCACCCTCGGGGGAGCGGGCCATGCCCGGGTCCTCCTTGACGCCAACCCGGCCATCACGTTGCTGGGCCTCGACCGGGACCCGTTCGCCATCTCGGCGGCCACGACGGCGCTGGCCCGGTTCGGATCGCGGGCCATCGTGCGACGGACCCGTTTCGATGCCGTGGCTGACGTGGTCCGGGACATCCAGGTGGCGCAGGGTATTCCCGAAGCGGAGCGGGGCCTGAGCGGTGCCTTGTTCGACCTCGGCGTGAGTTCGCCTCAGTTGGACACCACGGAACGGGGATTTTCCTATCGACGGGATGCGGCGCTCGACATGCGGATGGATCCGACCACCGGGAGGACGGCAGCCGACGTGGTGAACACGTTCACCGAAGACGAGTTGATCGAACTGTTCCGGGAGAATGGCGAGGGTCGTTTCGCCCACCGCATTGCCCGGGCGCTGGTTGCCGCCCGCCCGATTCTCACCACCGGCGAACTGGCTGATGTGGTGCGAACGGCGATTCCGGCCGCCACCCGACGCACCGGTGGCCACCCGGCCCGCCGGGTGTTCCAGGCCATCCGGATCGCCGTCAACGAGGAACTGGATCAGGTGGAGCAGGCCATCGGGGCAGTACTCGAACTCCTTCGGCCCGGAGGCCGCCTGGTTGTGATGTCCTATCACTCCGGTGAAGACCGGCTGGTCAAGTCGATGTTTGTCCAGGCCAGCACCGGGGGATGCCTCTGTCCGCCCGGGCTGCCCTGTGGGTGTGGGGCAAATCCCCGTTTCCAGCTGGTTTACCGGGGAGCGAGGAAGCCGACGGCCGCCGAAGTGGCGCGCAATCCCCGAGCCGAGGCCGCACGCCTCCGGGTGATCGAACGCCGACCCGAAGGACCGGCGAGTGTTGACCTCGATCCGGGTGCCGAAGACAAGGACTCCGCCGACGCCCACGGAAACTCCGGAGAAGGGATGGCCTTCTGATGTCGACTGCCGTAGCGCCGAAGGCCAGGGTCCGACCGACCGGACGGCCCCATTCGCCAGCCCGGCCACCGCTCGAGGTGCTGCAGCGCCGGGTCGCCAAGGCCAGGTCCCACCGGTCCATGTCGAGAGCCACCGCAGTGTGGGTGGCGGTGGCGATGATTGTCGGGTCTCTGTTCCTCGTGGTGATGGGCAATCTCTATCTGGCTGAGGGTCAGGTTCGGTTGGCCACCGTGCAGAGTGAAGACGCCTCACTGCAGCAGAGCGTGTCGAACCAACAGGTTTCCTACGCACTGAAGATGGACCCGAGCAGCGTGCGATCCATCGCCGAGAGTTCCTACGGCATGGTGCAACCGTCCACTATCACCGAGATTCCTGACGTGGCCCTCAACGTGCCCCTGCCCGCTCCGGTGATGTACGCC
>CAITPI010000107.1 GCA_903894295.1 uncultured Acidimicrobiaceae bacterium | reverse complement strand
TACCCAAGGAGACCAAGGCGGACGAGTACCGGGTGGCCATGACGCCGGCCGGGGTCCGTGAACTGACGGCGGCCGGCCACACCGTCCTCGTCGAGCGCTCGGCCGGAGTGGGCTCGTCCATTCCCGACGAGGAGTTCGTCGCGACCGGTGCCCGGATCATCAACGACCCCGATGACATCTGGGGGGCATCCGATCTCGTCCTGGGTGTGAAGGAACCGGTGGCCGAGGAGTACCCACGGCTCGGAATGAAGAAAGACCAGGTGCTCTTCACCTACCTGCATCTGGCGGCCTCCCGGGTCTGCACCGACGCCCTGATGGCCGGAGGCAACACGGCCATCGCCTATGAAACGGTCCGGCGCGCCGACAACTCCCTGCCGCTGCTCACGCCCATGAGCGAAGTGGCGGGCCGGATGGCTCCGTTCATGGGGGCCCATCATCTGATGCGGCCCAGCGGTGGGCGCGGCGTGCTGATCTGCGGCGTGCCCGGTGTGCGCTGCGCCAAGGTGGTCATCCTCGGCGCCGGGGTGGCCGGGATGGCGGCCGCCACGCTGGCCGTGGGCATGCACGCCGAGGTGTATATCCTCGACAAGAACCTGGAACGCCTGCGCCAGGTGGACCACCACTTCCGGGGTGAACTCGAGACGGTGGCGTCTTCGACCTATGCCGTCGAGGAGACCTGTGTGGATGCGGACATCGTGATCGGCGCGGTGCTGGTCGTGGGGGCCAAAGCGCCCAAACTGGTGTCCGATGACCTGGTGGGCCGGATGCGTCCGGGTTCGGTGTTGGTGGACATCTCGGTGGACCAGGGTGGCTGCTTTGAATCAACCCGGCCCACGACACACTCGGACCCCACCTTCGAGGTGAACGGCTCGCTGTTCTACTGCGTGGCCAACATGCCCGGTGCGGTCCCGAACTCCTCGACCCACGCCTTGGTGAACGCCACCCTGCCCTATGTGGTGTCGATTGCCAACAAGGGCTGGAAGGAAGCGGCCCGTCAGGACCGCGCGCTGGCCGAAGGGGTCAACGTCACCGACGGACAGGTCGTCTACGAACCGGTGGCCGAAGCCCACGGCCTTCCCTGCCTCTCCCTCGACGAGGTGCTGGCCACGGCCTGAGTTCTCCGGGCGGCCCCATGGCCGCCCAACGCAGAATCCCGGACGGTGGCGAGTTTTTGTTTGATGGGCGCGGCCCGACGGTTGTCACCCATCCCGTTGACGCCGCAGCCCAAGGACAGGAGCCGACCGTCTTCGTGCCTGGCGACCCCCTTCCGGGTGAGGCCCGACCCGACCGCGGTCCACCGCCTTTGGATCGGAGAGGTCCCGGGAGGTCCTCGTCAACCGGTGACGGGCCACTCCGGCACGCCACCGGCGACCCGGGAGGCGCCCGGCTGCAGGTGGTCCGGGAATGGGGTGGCGGGAACCATCGTCGGATCGGCCACCGGTGCGGTGCGCACCATGCGCAGGGGAATCTCGCCGACCCAGATGGCCCGGTCCGCATCCGGGCCGTCCCCGTCGTCGGGGGGACCGAGGCGGATCTTGACGGAGGCTTCTTCCAGGTCCATGACCAGCACGGTGGTGACGGCCAGCTCCTCCTTGGCCGGCTCCCGGGCGTAGCCCCACTGGCCGGGGGCGATCTGGTCGCTGATGGCCTTCAGTCCGGCCAGCTTCTCGTCCGGGTCGGTGACGATGCGGGGGGTGCCGTAGACCATGGCGCACCGGTAGTTGACGGCGTGTTCGAAGACCGAGCGGGCCAACACCAGTCCGTCGACGTGGGTGACGGTGACGCACATCGGCACCGTTTCCCGGGCGGCCCGCAGACTGCGACTGGCGACCGAGCCGTGCAGGAAGAGCTGGTCATCGAGGCGGCCGTAGGAAGTCGGCAGGACCATCGGCCCCCAGGCGGCGTTCCAGCCGAGATGGCAGATGAAGCCGGCATCGAGGATGGAGTGGAGATCCTGCCGGAGAAACGAGCCCTGTTCGGGAAAGCGCTTGAGGCGGGTCTTCTCCGTAACGGCGAGTTCCTCGTCGGATGCGTTCGCCGGGTCGGTGTTGGGTGACATGAACCGATTGTTCCACGTCAGGGAGACTGCGACCCATGTCTCCCTGCCTTCGGCGTGCGCCCGTCCGGAGCGGAACATCTTCGTCGGCGCCACGCAACGGGTGAGGCAACGCGACCCCGGTTTGGCTCTTATGCTCAACGGTGGTTGTGTTCGCCCCAGTGTTGAGGAGAAGTCCCTGTGAAGACCATTGGAAGTTCGACTGCCGGTCCTGATGCCCGCAAGACGCCGGTGTTTGATCCGGCGACCGGAGAGCAGACGGCCGAGGTCATTCTGGCCACCGAAGCGGACGTCGATGCGGCCGTCACCCGGGCCAGGCAGGCGGCCCGACAGTGGGCCGACACCTCGCTGACGGCCCGCACGAAGATCATGTTCTCCTTCCGGGAGCTGGCCGACCGTCATCGGGAAGATCTGGCGGCGTTGATCACCGCCGAGCACGGAAAGGTGCTGGAAGACGCCCGGGGCGAGGTTGCCCGAGGCCTCGAGGTCGTTGATTTTGCCTGTGGCATGCCCCACCTTCTGAAGGGCGAGTTCTCCGAGGACGTCTCCACCGGTGTCGATGCGTCGTCGTCCCGTCAACCGCTCGGCGTGGTGGCCGGCATCACCCCGTTCAACTTCCCGGTCATGGTCCCGATGTGGATGTATCCGGTGGCCATCGCCGCCGGCAATGCCTTTGTCCTGAAGCCGTCCGAGCGGGACCCGTCGGCGTCCGATTTCATCGCCGGTCTGTGGCACGAGGCGGGCCTGCCCGACGGTGTGTTCACCGTGGTCCATGGCGATTCGGTGGCCGTGAACGCCCTGCTTGACCATCCTGACGTCTCGGCCATCTCCTTCGTTGGTTCCACCCCCGTGGCCCGCCACGTCTTCGAGCGGGCCACGGCCTCGGGCAAGCGTTGCCAGGCGCTGGGGGGTGCCAAGAACCACGCAGTGGTGATGCCCGATGCCGACCTCGAGTCCACGGCCGACGCCCTGATCGCGGCCGGTTTCGGCTCGGCGGGTGAGCGCTGCATGGCGATTTCCGCCGTCGTGGCGGTCGGGGGCGGCGACGAGCTGGTTGACCTCCTGAAGGAGAAGGCCCTTGCCCTGGTCACCGGTCCGGGCACCGATCCGGCCTCGGACATGGGACCGTTGATCACCAAGGTCCACCGCGACCGGGTGGCCGGTTACGTTGCTTCGGCCCAGAACGACGGGGCCGAAGTTGTCGTGGACGGCCGGGACGTGGAGGTGCCGGCCGGAGCGGGCGGCTTCTTCCTCGGGCCCTGTCTGGTCGACCAGGTCACGACCGACATGTCGGTCTATCAGGACGAGATCTTCGGTCCCGTCCTTTCGGTCCTCAGGGTCGACACCCTGGACGATGCCATCGAACTGGTCAACGCCAATCCGTACGGCAACGGCACGGCCATCTTCACCCGTGACGGCGCCGCCGCCCGGCGCTTCCGACGGGACGTGCAGGTGGGCATGGTCGGCATCAACGTGGCCATCCCGGTGCCGATGGCCTACTACTCGTTCGGTGGCTGGAAGCAGTCGCTCTTTGGTGACTCGCACATCCACGGCATGGAAGGCGTGCGCTTCAACACCCGCCTGAAGTCGGTGACCACCCGGTGGCCGGCCACGCCGGCCGAAGCCGGTTCGGCCAGCCTGAACTTCCCGTCCGGCGACAAGCGCTGAGCCGGTGGGTCCGAAGGTGGACCAAGGTCGCCGGTTCGCCCGCGACGGGGTCGACACCGTGGTCGACATCCACGGCGAGGGCCCTCCGGTCCTGTTGCTGCATGGCTTCCCCGACACCGGAGACCTCTGGCGCCACCAGATCCCGGCCCTGGTGGCGGCCGGGATGCAGGTGATCGTTCCCGACCTGCGGGGGTGCGGTCGCTCGGACCGTCCCGAAGAGGTCGGGTCCTATGCCATCTGGCAGTTGGCCGCCGACGTGACCGGGATACTCGACGAACTGGGTCTGTCCTCGGTGTCGGTGGTGGGCCACGATCTTGGGGCCGCCCTGGCCTGGTATCTCGCCATCTTCCATCCCGACCGGGTGGAACGCCTGGCCGCCTTCGAGGTGGGACATCCCCTGGCCTTCCGGTCGGCCGGTCTCGAGCAACTCTCGCGGTCGTGGTACATCTTCTTCTTCCAGTTCGTCGGCGTGGCCGAAGAGTGGCTGCGGGCGGACAACTGGGCCAACTTCCGTGTCTGGGCCGGTCATCCCGACGCCGAGGGGGTGATCGCCAACATCGAGCGGCACGACTCGTTGACCTCGTCGCTCAACTGGTACCGGGCCAACGTCACCCCGGACACCCTGGTGGCCCCGCCCCTCGAACTTCCCTCGGTGACCTGTCCGGTGCTCGGGGTCTGGTGCTCGGGTGAGTTCGCCCTGACCGAGGAGCAGATGACCCACTCGGCCCGCTACGTGTCGGGGCCCTGGCGCTACGAGCGGATCGAGGAGCTGGGCCACTGGTTCATGCTCGAGGCGCCTGACGTGGCGAACGAACTCCTGTTGGACTTCCTGATGGCTGCGAGGTGACCGGTGGCCGTCCAACCTGACTCCGTCAATGACGACACACCCGGGCCGGGTCCGGGACCTTCTCCCGGCGACCCGGGACCGGCCGGGTTGCCCGGGGTGACCTCGGCGATTCTCGACGTGGCCTTCTCGGACGCGTCCGGGCGGGAGTGGACCGGTCCGGCCCACGTCGTGGACTTTGGCGGTCCGGGTGGACCGTCGGACCTTTCCGGTCGGGACAAACCGGCCTCGGAGTGGGAGCGGAAGTCCGACGTGCCGGTGCTGCTCGCCATCCACGGTCTGGGGGGATCGCATGTCAACTGGCTGGCGTTGGCTCCACTGGTGACCGACCGGGTACGGCTGATTGCCGTCGACCTCGTCGGGCATGGCCTGAGTGCCCGCAACGGCCGTCCGGCCGACCTCGAGGCCCACCGGGACCTGGTGGCCGCCGTGGTCCGGAAACTGGACCTCGGGCCGGTGACCCTGGTGGGGAACTCGATGGGCGGCATGGTCTCGGTGATGGTGGCCGCCGGGCATCCCGAGATGGTGGACGGTCTCGTCCTCGTCGATCCCGCCCTGCCCTTTGACCGGTTCGGCCTGGTCCACCCCCGGATCCTGGCCAACTTCCTGCTGTGCGCCGTTCCCTTCGTGGGTGAAACCTTTCTCACCCAGCGCCGTCGGTGGCTCACGCCGGAACAGACCGTGCGCCGGGTGCTCACCACGTGCTGCGTGGACATGGGTCGGGTACCGAGTGACGTGGTGGCCGCCCATGTGGCGCTGACGGCCCGGATCGACCGGGCGGAGGGCGACGACGCCTACCTGCGCTCGGCCCGGTCCCTGTCGCTCAACCTCGCCCTTCCGGCCGGCAGCCAGGCCGCCCTTGACCGACTGGGCGGGAAGGGCGTTGCCGGGGATCCCCCCGGGGTGCCGGTCCTCCTGCTGCAGGGCGATTCCGATCTCCTGGTCCCGCTGGCCGCCACGGCCAAGGTGGCCGAAGACCATCCGGCGTGGACCTTCGCCGTGGCCGAAGATGTTGGCCACGTACCGATGCTGGAAGTGCCGGAGTGGACGGCGGCACAGATCCTCTCCTGGTTGGACACCAACCAGGAGAACCTCTCCGCTGCCCTCCGTCCGCCGTCTTCTCCGGAAGGGTGACCCAACGTCTGGCCGGTGCCGGTGACCTGTGGCACCCTGAGGCATGACCCGCTTTCCTGGAACACCGACGCCCCGGGTGGCGGTTGGACCCGAGCCGTTCGACTTCGCCACCGACGCCGTCCGGGACGGAGGTGGCACGGTTGTTGGCCTGGACGAATCGCCCGACGCCCTCGTCTGGCTGGATCCGGCCGACGTGGACGGCCTGCGCTCGGCGCTCCTCGTCGCCCCGGAGGTGGGCTGGGTGCAGCTGCCTTTTGCCGGCGTGGAGAAGATGGCCTCCGGCGGGCTGCTCGACCACGGGCGCATCTGGACCTGCGCCAAAGGCGCCTATGGGGAACCGGTGGCCGAGCACGCCCTGATGCTCTCGCTGGCCGGGCTTCGGCTCATGCACGTCCGCATCGGCGCCTCGGCGTGGGCCCCGGCGGCCGGACTGAGCCTCTACGACCAGCCGGTGGTCATCCTGGGTGGTGGTGGCATCGCCCGGTGCCTGCTCGAACAGCTGGCACCGTTCCGGGTGGAGGCCACCGTGGTCCGGCGGGGGAGCGGAGAGCTTCCCTTTTCGGCCCGCACCATCGGACCCGACCGGCTGCATGACGTCCTGCCCGACGCCCTGGTGGTCTATCTGGCCCTCGCCCTCACTCCCGCCACCACCGGCATCATCGGAGCGCCGGAGTTGGCGTTGATGGGGCCCGATGCATGGCTGGTGAATGTGGCCCGGGGTGGCCACGTCGACACCACTGCTCTGGTGTCGGCGCTGTCCGCCGGGACCATCGGGGGAGCGGCGTTGGACGTGACCGATCCCGAACCCCTGCCGGAGGGCCACCCGCTGTGGAGCGCCCCGAACTGCATCATCACGCCCCACAGCGCCGACACGCCGGAGATGGTGCGGCCCTTGTTGGCCACCCGCATCCGCCAGAACGTCGAACGATTCGCCTCCGGGGGTGAACCAATCGGGCTCGTCGACGTTGTCGCCGGCTACTGAGTCTCACTCCTGGCGCCGGGTCGGTTGTCGACCCGGTGTTGTCACACCCTCCGGTCAACATGGGCGGGCTGGCGACCGCAGCCAGCGACAAGGCCCGTCCTTTACCGCCAGGAGGAACACCATGCCAGAAGCGAGCGAACGAGTTCACGAGAGCGCCCCCGGAGAGCTTCCCGGCACATCGGCCGTGATGGTGGAACTCACGGACCGACGGTCGTCACGGTCGGGGACGTCCTCGCCGCCTGTTCTGGTGATCGACTGTGGGGAATGTGAACATCAGCACACCTCGGTCTGTGACGACTGCGTCGTGAGCTTCATCGTCGACCGGGATCCCGAAGACGCCGTCATCATCGACGCCGACGAACTGCGGGCCGTCCGGGCCCTCGAAAAGGCCGGCCTGATGCCGGGAAGCCGGCACCATCTTCGTCCGGTCACCGGGTAGGCCTCGCCCGGGCCGGCGGCGTGGCCGGCCCACGTTCGACTCCCGTTCCGACGATCACGACCGGCGGGCGACGACCGGCGTGCGACGATAGGTCCGTGCCGGGCCAAGACACCACACGGGATGATCGGGACGACATCACCGGGTCGGCCCCGGATCCGGCCGGGGATGGACGTTCATCCATGGCGGTGCTCGCCGGACAGCTGACGGCTGCGGGCCGTGCGGCCGGTTTGGCTGCGGTCGGGATTGCCCCGGCCGAGCCGTTCGTTGATACCCGGCGCCACCTGATCGAACGCAAGGCCCGGGGACTCGATGCCGGGATGCAGTTCACGTATCGGAACCCCGAACGCTCGACTGACCCCCGCCGGATCCTGCCCGGAGCCCGCTCCCTCGTCGTCGGGGCCCTGAGCTACCGGGAAGGCGAACAGGCGGGTCGCGGGCACGGCCAGCACGGGCACGGCCAACACGGGCTCGACCAGCACGGGCTCGACCAGCACGGGCTCGACCAGCACGGGCTCGACCAGCACAAGGACGACCGGGCAGGGGAGGACCAGGTAACAGGGCAGGACGCCCGGCGTGACGTCGTGGCTCCGCCTACCGGCCTGGTCGCCCGCTACGCCCGCAGTGACCACTACGCCGCGCTCCGGGAAGCCCTCGGGCACCTCGCCGACCAACTGCGGGCGGCCGGCTGGCAGGCCACGGTGGTCTGTGACGACAACGCCCTGGTCGACCGGGCGGCGGCCCAGCGGGCGGGCCTGGGTTGGTTCGGTCGCAACTCGTTGCTGTTGCTGCCGGAGCTCGGGAGTTGGTTCCTGTTGGGGTCGGTGGTGACCGACGCTCCGCTGCCCCACGCCAAGGAGAGCGAACGGCTGGCACACGCCTCCGGCTGTCGGTCGTGCACGGCGTGTCAACAGGCCTGTCCGACCGGTGCCCTTGACGAAGCGGGCGTCGTGGACGCGAACCGGTGCCTGGCCTGGGTGGTCCAGGCGCCGGGGTCGATCCCGGTCGAACTGCGCCAGCCGATGGGACGGCGCATCTACGGCTGTGACGAATGCCAGGTGGTCTGTCCGGTGAACCGGATGGCCGACCGCCGTCAACCAGCCGACGTTCTCCCCTCGGACGGGGCGGTGGACCTGTTGGGTCTGTTGGCCGCCAGCGACGGGGAACTGCTGTCGGCCTTTGGCCGATTCTACATTGCCGGGCGCGACCCCCGGCATCTGCGCCGGAACGCCCTGGTGGCGCTCGGGAACGTCGGACGGGGTGATGACCTTCCCACCGTGGCGACCCTGCAACACTGGCTGGCGGTGGATGACGAACTCCTCAACGAACATGCGGCCTGGGCCGCTCGCCAACTGGGCCGGGACGACCTCGTCGACGGTCACTCCCGTCCCGTCCCCGACGACGGAGCCGGCCGGTGACCCATCTCCTCGTGACCAACGACTTTCCGCCCAAAGTGGGCGGGATCCAGGTCTATCTCTGGGAGTTGTGGCGGCGCATGGACCCGGCCACCTACGCCGTGCTCACGGCGTCGTCGCATCCCGACGCCACCGGTTTCGATGCCGAATGCGCAACCGCCGGCATCCGGGTGGAACGGGTGAACGAAGGGGTGTTGTGGCCGACCCCGGGACTGGCCCGTCGGATCGATGCGATGGCCGATTCCATCGGGGCCGACCTGGTGGTGCTGGATCCGGCCCTGCCTCTCGGACTGGTCGGCCCACAGCTGCGTCACCCCTATGCCGTGTTGCTGCACGGCGCCGAGGTGACCGTGCCGGGCCGGCTTCCGGTGACCCAGCAACTGCTCAACCGGGTCCTCAAACAGGCCAGGCTGCTGATCTCGGCCGGCGGTTATCCGGCCGCCGAGGCCGGACGGTCCATGCGGGGAAGAGGCCTGCCCCCGGTGGTGAACGTGCCCCCCGGAGTGGATCTCGCCCGGTTCCGGCCGCTCGGTCGGGAGGAGAGGGACGAGGTGCGACAGCGTCTCGGTCTCGGTGGACCCGGCCCCCTGGTGGTCAGCGTCAGCCGACTGGTGCCACGCAAGGGGATGGACGTCCTCATCAGGGCCTCGGCGCTTTTGCGCAAGGACGTGCCGGACCTCTCGGTGGCCATCGCCGGGAAGGGGCGTGAGGCGGAGCATCTTGGACGGCTGGTGGACGAACTTGGCGCGCCGGTCAAGATGCTGGGGTCGGTCTCCGACGAGGACCTGCCCCAACTGGTCGCTGCGGCCGACCTGTTTGCCATGTTGTGCCGGAACCGGTGGCTCGGTCTCGAGCAGGAAGGTTTCGGCATCGTCTTCCTCGAGGCCGCCGCCGCCGGTGTTCCCCAGGTGGCGGGACGCTCCGGAGGAGCCCATGAAGCGGTGGAGGACGGGGTGACGGGGCGGCTGGTGGACCGGCCGGACAGCCCCGAGGACGTGGCCCGGGTGATCGGCGACCTGTTGGAGGACCCCGGGGCCCTTTCCGCCATGGGCCGGGCCGGACGGGACCGGGTCGAGGCATCCTTCGACTATGACGTTCTCGCCCCTAGGCTGGCTGAAGCGCTGCAGGGCGTGGGACACTGGTAACCGGGCCGCCCGCTGGGGCCGGGTCCGTGCATCAACGATTGAAGGAGGGTTCACCGTGGCCGAACAAGCCACCGAGCGCATGATCGTCAACGCCACGCCTGAGCGTTGCTTCGCGGTGAGCGCCGACATCCCTTCGTATCCGCAATGGGCCGCCGACATCAAGGAGGTCCTGGTCGAGGAGCGGGACGACGAGGGTCGCCCCACCCGCGTGCAGTTCCGGGCGGCCGCCTTTGGCCGTTCCACGAGTTACACCCTTGCCTACGACTACTCCCAGGCGCCGGGCGAACTCTCCTGGACCCAGGTCGAAGGGGACATCACCGCCAAGCTTGACGGCTGTTATGTCTTCAAGCCCACGGACGACGGGCTCACCGAGGTCGTCTACCACCTTGAAGCCGAGATGCGGGTGCCGCTGCCCGGCTTCATCAAGATGCGCGCCCAGAGCCGCATCATGACCATCGCCTTGCGGGATCTGAAAGCACGGGTCGAGTCCACGTCGTGACGATCCGGGTCGGGATCACGTTGCCCCAGTTCCGGGACGACGCCACTGAAGCAGTTGAGTCCGCCCAGCGGGCCGAAGCCCTCGGGATCGATGGCGTCTTCTGCTTCGACCACCTGTGGCCGATGGGCCAACCCGGTCGCCCCGCGCTGTCCATGGCGCCGTTCCTTGGCCTGCTGGCCGAAGCGACTTCCACCATCCGTCTCGGGTCCCTGGTGGCCCGGATCGGCCTGTTGCCCGACGACGTCCTCGTCAATGTCATGGTGAGTGTGCAGCAGCTGAGCGGAGGCCGGATGATCGCCGGACTCGGCACCGGGGACCATCTCTCCCGGGCCGAAAACGATGCCTACGGCCTGGAGTTCGAACCGGCCGACGACCGCCGGACCCACCTCAGGGAGGTGGCCGAGAAGGTGGCGGCCGCCGGTCTCGAGGTGTGGATCGGTGGTGGGGGACCGAAGACGGTGGCGGTGGCGACGGCGGTGCCCGGAGCGGCCGTCAACCTGTGGGAACCGTCCGGGGAACATCTCGCCGATCTGGTCGGCCAGGGGCTGACGGTGACCTGGGGCGGCCGGATCGGGCAAAGCCAGGCCGAGATGGCCGACACCCTGCTTCGCCTCGAGTCATCCGGCGTCTCCTGGGCGGTGGCCGCCTGGCCGGAAGATCTCGACGCCCTGGCGGCCGCCCGCCAGGAAGTTCTCGCCGCATCCTGAACCGGACCGGACGGGCGTCGGATCCCTCTGGCGGCAGCGGTCCCATTCGGGCGACCCGGATGCCTCGAGGATGACCGGCCCGTCGATTCCGTATTGAACGACGAGACAACTTTTGGGGGCGGGCACCGGGGGTAACGTTCGGCATGGATTTTCGTCGGATCAACGGCCTGCCTCCCTACGTCTTTGCCACCATCAACGACCTGAAGGCCGAGGCACGTCACGGCGGACGGGACGTGATCGACCTCGGATTCGGCAATCCGGACCTGCCGTCGCCCCAGGTTGCCGTCGACAAGTTGGCCGAAGCCGGTCAGAATCCGCGCAACCACCGGTACTCCTCGAGCCGGGGCATCCCGCGGCTCCGCCAGGCCATCTGCGACCTTTACCAGCGCAAGTTCGGCGTGGAACTCGATCCCGAGACCGAGGTGGTGACCACCATCGGCGCCAAGGAGGGCTTCTCCCACCTGATGTGGGTGCTGACCGGTCCCGGGGACACCGCCCTCGTGCCGTCACCGTCCTATCCGATCCACATCTACGCACCGCTCTTCGCCGGCGCCGACATCCGCCACGTGCGTCTCGACGACCCGCGGGCCCCGGTGGGAGCCACCGAGACCGAATCGGGCGAAGCGTTCTTCGCCAACCTCGTGGAGGCGTGGGAGTCGGCGTGGCCGAAGCCCCGGGTGGTGGTGTTGTCCTTTCCCCACAACCCGACGACCACCTGCGTCGATCTGGCCTGGATGACCCGGATCGTCGAGTTCGCCCAGGAGCACGACATTGTCCTGGTGCACGACTTTGCCTACGCCGACCTTGGCTTTGACGGTTACCGCCCACCCTCGATCCTGGAAGTCCCCGGGGCCAAGGAGGTCGCCGTCGAGCTCTATACCCTGACCAAGTCCTTCTCCATGGCCGGTTGGCGGGTGGGCTTCCTGGTGGGCAACGCCGAAGTGGTCCAGGCCCTGACCAAATTGAAGAGCTATCTCGACTACGGCACCTTTCAGCCCATCCAGATCGCCTCCATCGTCGCCATGAACGAGTCGTCGACCTATCCCGAAGAGCTCAACGCCATCTACCGGTCACGGCGGGATGCCCTTTGTGACGGCCTCAACCGGATCGGATGGGAGATCACTCCGCCCCGGGGCACCATGTTCGCCTGGGCGCCGATCCCCGAGCCCTACCGGGAGATGGGGTCGCTCGAGTTCTCCAAGTTGCTCGTCCGCGGAGCCGACGTGGCCACCTCACCGGGCGTCGGGTTTGGCCCCGGGGGGGAGGGGCATGTTCGTTTCGCCCTGATCGAGAACGAGCAGCGCATCTCCCAGGCCGTGCGGAACCTCCGCCGGACCCTCAACCGGCTCGCCTGAACCGGCCCGAACCGGAACCGGGTCGAATCAGAACCGGGCCGAACCGGAACCGGGCCGAACCGGAACCGGGCCTTGGGTCGACGACCGTGGTCGTCGCCGAGCCGGTGCGGGTGCCGAAAGGTTGACGACCGCAGGGTTCAGGGACGGCCGGCGCCAGGTACGTCGACCCGGGCCTGTTCGATCTTGCCGTCGGTGAGCTTCGAGACGATTGCCTCGATCGAGGTCGGCGCCGTGATGACGAACAGACTCTGGCGGTCCTCGCCGCCGAGCATGCAGGCGTAGGCAATCTGGGAGGTCACAACCTTCTCGATGACTTCGCCGCCTTCGGCCACCCGGAGGCACTCGGGGGCCAGGGCGTTGGCCACCCAGATGCAGCCCTCGGCATCCAGGCACATGCCGTCCGGGGCCAGTCCCGGCACGGCGGCCCACACCCGACGGTTGGACAGGGTGCCGTCTTCGCTCCGGTCAAAGGCCGTGAGGTGGCCGGCCACCGACTCCGCCACGATGAGGGTGGCGCCGTCGGGAGTGATCACCGTCCCGTTCGGGAAGGCCAGGTCGGAAGCGGCCACGTGGGCGGACCCGTCAGGGTCGATGCGGACCAGACCGGTCTTGGTCGGACCGGGCTCTTCGAAGAGGGCCATGGCCCCTCTGGTCTCGAGGAAACTGTCGAGGTCGAAGCCGAAGTTGCCGACATAGGCCCGGCCTTCGTCGTCCACCACCATGTCGTTGGCGTGGAAGGTGGCCGTGGGGCGCAGGTCGCCGTGATGGCTGAGAACGCCGTCCCGGTACTTCAGCACCACCCGGTCCTGGCGGGAGACGATGAGCAAGGTTCCGTCAGGCATCCATCCGAGACCGGAGGGCTCACTCGGTACTTCGACCTCCACCCGGAGACTGGCGGCGTCGGTCACGTCCACCGAAGACACCGTGGCGGCGAAGAAGTCGGAGAACCAGAGCCGGCCGTCGTGCCAGCGCGGGCACTCGCCGAAGCGGAGGCCGGTCAGAAATGTGGAGGTGGTGGTTTCCCGGGGACTGGCCATGGCGAACTCCTTGGGCTTGGGGCAGTGGTGGCGTCGTCCGGAACGTGCAGGGGACGTTCCGGAGGGCGACGCTAATGACTGCGGTCCATCAGGTCAATCGGAGGTCGCAGGTTTGCCATCACGGCCCGTCGACCGGGGGCGGCGGAGCCACGCCGGGCCACCACGAGGGCGGAACCGGTCGTTGCGCCTCCGGCCTTGTCCTTGCGTCTCGGGCCTTGCGCCTGCATCTCAGACCTGGCGTGGAGTCACGATCTCGGCCGGAGAGAACGAGGCACTCATCTGGCGGGCCGACGAGGAGAAGATGGCGGCCTTGGGCAGTCCGAGGGATCGCAGTTCGTCGGCCATCGGGTGCGACCCGAGGACCAGCGAGACGCCTCCGGGCCGGCCGGAGCTGCCCTCGGTCTGCATGGTCCAGGGCGTCAGACGCAGGACAGAGTCACGGAACGAGTAGGACGGCGGAACCTTCTCGGGCAGGCGCAGGCCCCATCCGGGTTTGAACGCCAGGGTCAACACCGGTGCGCCATCGTCGACGAGGCGGACGACCGTGGTCTGACCGGCTTCGCCGTCGATGGTGATCTCGGTCAACCACTTCGGAAAGCCCCAGATGTCCCGGCCGGCGGCGCAGGTGAACTCCTGGTCGACGGGCAGACGGTGGATGTAGGCGCCGATCGCCCCGGTGGAGAACTCCCGGAGGCGTTGGGTGAATCCGGCCGTCTTGTCGGCATCGTGGCGCCGGACCACAAAGCTGAGCGCCACCTCGTGGTAGCGGTCGAGATCGGTGTCGTCGTAACGGCAGACGGCCAGGGCCACGAGGGCCTTGCCAGGTAGGGGACCGGTGGCCTCCAGTCCGGTCGGGGCCACCAGTTTCTGGGCGGCCGTCAGGTCGACCAGAAACTGCGCTCCCCACTGGGCCGCCCGGCGGACCTCGACCGGGGCGGAGATGGTCCGCCCGAGCACGGTCCAGGAGTCGGGGGTGGCATCCTTCATGGAAGCAGTAGAGCACAAGACGTCGCTCCGGTCCCCGGGCCCGGGTTGTGACGGACGGACGTTGTAACGTCCCGGAAACACGGTGGAAACGAAGTCCTTCTAGCCTCGGGTCGTGGAGAACTTTCTCGTTCGGGTGGTCTTGCCTGATCGGCCGGGGGCGCTGGGCGCCGTGACCAGCCGCATCGGAGCCGTGGGTGGCGACGTTGTCTCGTTGGAGATTCTCCAGCGGGACAAAGGGGCGGTGGTCGACGAGTTCGGGGTGACCTTGCCCGACCGGGAGTCCATCGCCCTGCTGGAGGCCGAGATCCTCGAAGTCGACGGCGTCTCGGTCGAGATCATCCGGCACCGCGAGGGACCCTTCATCGACCGGGATGGGGAACTGCTCGAGCTGGCAGCCCATCTCGTTGGCGCCTCCACCCTGGACCGACTGGCCCGTGACCTCGTGGGGCGGGTGCAAACGAGCCTCTGGACCGACTTCGTGGCCCTCGTGGACGGGGAGACCCTGACGATCGTGGACGGGGTGGGTGACCTGTTGCCCGATGAACAGCTCCGGGCTCTCGCCCTCAGCACCCATTCACCGCGGGACTGGTCCGACGACGACCCCGGCCGACTGGGGAGTGAACACGTGGCGGTGGCGGCCATGATGCGGGCCGGCCACACCGTGGTGGCCGGTCGCAGGGCGCCGGTCTGGCGGCCCCGGGAGCGTCAGTGGATCGCCATCATGGTGGAACTGGCCGATCAGGCCTGGCGCTGGGTCGACTGACGCCGCTCAGTCCGTGGCCCATCTCCGGCTGCGGTCGACGGCCCGACGCCAGATCTCGCGGCGATGTTCGGCTTCGTCGGCACCCATGGCCGGTGTGAAGGTCGCCTCGAGGTGCCACAGGTGCGCCAGGTCCGCCGGGGAGGACCAGAGGCCGGTGGCCAGTCCGGCCAGGGTGGCGGCTCCGAGGGCCGTCGTCTCCACGGCCCGGGGCCGGGAAACGGGGAGTTGCGTGAAGTCGGCGATCAGTTGAAGGAGAAGGTCGTTGGCCGCCGCTCCACCGTCCACCCGGATCTCGGTTGGCGCCACCGGAGAGGCGGCCATGGCGGCCATGACGTCGGTGACCTGGAAGGCCATGGCGTCGATCATGGCCCGGGCGATGGCCGCCCGCCCGCTGCCCCGGGACAGGCCCATGATGATGCCCCGGGCTTCGGGGTCCCAGTGGGGACTGCCGAGCCCGGTGAGGGCGGGTACGAAGGTCACGCCCTCGCTCGAATCGACCGAACGGGCCAACTGTTCCAGTTCGGCGGAGGAGGAGAACAGGCCGAGTCCGTCCCGCAGCCACTGGACGCCGGCCCCCGAGACGAAGACCGAACCTTCGGTGGCGTAGACGGTTTCGCCCCCGGGGCCCGGACAGGCGAGCGTCGTGAGCAGGCCCGGGATCACCTCGGGGGCGACAACCCCGGCGTTCAACAGGGCAAAGCTGCCCGTGCCGATGGTGACCTTGGCCTGACCCGGGGTGAAGCACGCCTGGCCGAAGAGGGCGGCGTGCTGGTCGCCGGCGATGCCGGCCACGGGAAGGCCGGTGAGATCGTCATGCAGTCCGGCCGCCACGTGGCCGAAGACGTGGCTGGAGGGGAAGACCTCGGGCAGGGCGGAGGTGGGCACGCCGAACAGGTCGGCCAGGGTGGTTGACCACCGGCCGGCGTGGATGTCGTAGAGCAAGGTGCGGCTGGCGTTGGTCACGTCGGTGGCAAACACTCCGCCATCCACCGAGCCGGTGAGCCTCCACAGCAGCCAGCTGTCCACCGTGCCGAGGGCGAGCGACGGGTTTACGGCGACGCCACCTTCATGGAGCAGCCAGTGCATCTTCGTGGCCGAGAAGTAGGGGTCGAGGACGAGGCCGGTGCGCGCCCGCACCTTCGCAAGGTGTCCGTCGGCTTCGAGTTGGCGACAGAGCCCGGCGGTGCGGCGGTCCTGCCAGACAATCGCCCGTCGAAGGGCGGCTCCACTCTGCCGGTCCCACGCCACCGTGGTCTCCCGCTGGTTGGTGATGCCGATGGCCCGGGCCTCGTAGCCGCCCACCCGCAGTTCCTCCATGAGTTCCCTCAATGTGGTGGCCACCGCCGAGAAGATCTCCTCGGCGTCGTGCTCCACCCATCCCGGGGTGGGGAAGTACTGGGGGAACTCCCGGTAGGTGACGGCCACGACCTCGGCGGCGAGGTTGATGGCCAGCGCCCGCACCCCGGTCGTTCCGGCGTCGATGGCGACGGCCACGGCACGGGACCCGGCGGTCGAACTCATGGCCCGACTGTAGTGACTCGTGGACCCGCGCCGGGGCCGGACGGGGGTCCGGTTCCCGGCCGATGTTGCTAGCGGACAGCAAATTTGTGGGAATCTTCGCGAACGGGTTCTGACCTGCATGTTCGAGGCCGCACCCGGGGCCCGAACGGCGCGATTGCGTTGACAGGGGTGTAGTTACGCTGATGTAATGGACCCCTTATCTCGTAGCGGGCGTCGCTCCAACCACAAGATGTAGTGGTTGGAGTGGCAGAAGCGGTAAGTTTCAGCGAGATGGGCGGCCGTCGCAGTCCGGGCGGCCGGAAGTGGGGTTTCTTTCGTCCTGGGGGGGATGTTTCGGGGCAGGTGAAGGGATCCATCGCAGGACCTTTGTACGCCTCAGAGAAGTAGTCACACCCTCAGAACAAGATCTGCCACGCCGGGCCACGAGGACTCCGGCCGGCAGCCAAGTCGAATCGCCGAAAAGTACACAACTCCAGCATCACCAACGCACCACCTGCCCAGAAAGAGGTTTCATCATGGCCATCGCCCCCCAGCGGACCGGCATCGGCATCCGCCGCCACTTCACCACCCCCGGGGTCCATCCCTACGACATGGTGACCTGGGAGCGACGGGATGCCCGCATCACCAACTACCGCGACGGTTCGGTGGCCTTCGAGCAGTTGGGGGTGGAGGTTCCCTCCACCTGGAGCGTGAACGCCACCAACATCCTCGCCCAGAAGTACTTCCGGGGCACCCCCGGCACGCCCGAGCGTGAGTGGTCGTTGCGCCAGGTCGCCGACCGGGTGGTCGACACCGTGACGGCGTGGGGCATCAAGGACGGTTACTTCGTCGACGACGAAGAGGCCGAGACCTTCCGGGACGAACTCAAGTTCCTCATCATCCACCAGATGGCCGCTTTCAACTCGCCGGTGTGGTTCAACATCGGCGTGGCCGGCGTGCCCCAGCAGGGTTCGGCCTGCTTCATCCTCTCGGTGGAGGACACGATGGACTCCATCCTGAACTGGTACACCGAAGAGGGAACGATCTTCAAGGGCGGTTCGGGCGCCGGCGTGAACCTGTCGAAGATCCGGTCCTCCCGGGAACTCCTGAAGGGTGGGGGCACGGCCTCGGGCCCGGTGAGCTTCATGCGGGGTGCCGACGCATCGGCCGGCACCATCAAGTCCGGCGGCAAGACCCGCCGGGCCGCCAAGATGGTCATCCTGGACGCCGACCATCCGGACATCGAGGACTTCATCTGGTGCAAGGCGGTCGAGGAGCGCAAGGCCCGCGTCCTGCGTGACGCCGGCTTCGACATGGATCTCGATGGCAAGGACTCCATCAGCATCCAGTACCAGAACGCCAACAACTCGGTCCGGGTGACCGACGCCTTCATGGAGGCCGTCGTGGCCGGTCGGGACTGGAACCTGCTGGCCCGGGGCAGCGACGAGGTCATCGACACGGTTCCCGCCCGGGACCTCTTCCGTCAGATCGCCCAGGCCACCTGGGAGTGTGCCGATCCCGGCATGCAGTTCGACACGACCATCAACAAGTGGCACACCGCCTCGAACACCGGTCGGATCAACGGCTCGAACCCGTGCAGCGAGTACATGCACATCGACGACTCGGCCTGCAACCTGGCCAGCCTCAACCTCATGAAGTTCCTCGAGGACGACTCGAGCTTCGACGTGGACGGCTTCCGGTCGGCCACCGAGGCCATCTTCACGGCCCAGGAGATCATCGTCGGCAACGCCGACTACCCGACCGAGAAGATCGGCGAGAACTCCCGGCGCTTCCGTCAGTTGGGCATCGGCTACGCCAACCTCGGCGCCCTGCTGATGGCCCAGGGTCTGCCCTACGACTCGGATGGCGGACGGGCGTGGGCCGGTGCCATCACGGCGCTGCTGACCGGTCACTCCTATGCCACCTCGGCCCGCACGGCGGCCCGCATGGGACCGTTCGCCGGATTCCACGAGAACGCCGAGCCGATGATCAAGGTGCTCAAGATGCACCGTGACGCAGTGGCCGCCATCGACGAGGAAGTTGTCCCCATGGAGTTGTTGAGCGCCGCCCAGGAGTCCTGGGAGCTGGCGGTGGAGCTGGGCGAGCAGCATGGCGTCCGCAACGCCCAGGCCAGCGTGTTGGCTCCGACGGGCACCATCGGCCTCCTGATGGACTGCGACACCACCGGCGTCGAGCCCGACCTCGGACTGGTCAAGACCAAGAAGCTGGTCGGTGGCGGCACCATGTCGATCGTCAACCAGACCGTGCCCCGGGCGCTGGTGCGCCTCGGCTACGGCCCGGACCAGATCGACGAGATCGTGGCCTACATCGACGAGAACAAGACCATCGTCGGTGCCCCGCACCTGAAGGCCGAGCACCTGCCGGTGTTCGCATGCTCGATGGGCGACAACACCATCCACTACCTCGGCCACGTCCGCATGATGGGTGCCGTGCAGCCGTTCATCTCGGGTGCCATCTCGAAGACGGTGAACCTGCCCGAGGACGTCTCCGTGGAGGATGTGGAGCAGTTGCACATCGACGCCTGGCGTCTCGGCATCAAGGCGGTCGCCATCTACCGTGACAACTGCAAGGTCGGCCAGCCCCTCTCGACCACCAAGAAGGACGGGTCGGAGGCGGACGTCTCCGGCGGCTCCTCGCAGGCCACCGCCGAGGTGGAGGCCCGGGTGGCCGAGTTGAACGCCCAGGTGGCCCAGCTGGAAGCAGCCATGGCCGCCAACAGCCTCCGCCCCACCGAGACGGTGGTGGTCGGTGCGGTCCGGGAGCGTCTGCCCCGTCGTCGCAAGTCCTACACCTTCGCCTTCCGGGTGGCCGACTGCGAGGGGTATGTCACCGTCGGCGAGTACGAGGACGGCCGACCCGGCGAAGTGTTCATGAAGGTCTCCAAGCAGGGCTCGACCCTGGCCGGGATCATGGACGCCTTCTCGATCTCGGTGAGCCTCGGTCTCCAGCACGGTGTGCCGTTGGCGACCTACGTGCGCAAGTACACCAACATGCGCTTCGAGCCGGCCGGCATCACCGACGATGCCGACCTGCGGATCGCCTCGAGCCTGGTGGACTACATCTTCCGTCGTCTGGCGCTCGACTACCTGACGATCGAGGAGCGGGCCGACCTCGGCGTGCTGTCGAGTTCCGAGCGCACCCAGCCGACGCTGCCGGGCGTGGAGGAGACGGCCACCGAGTCGACCGGAATCGTCGAGACCGGCTCCATCGCCGAACCGGTGACCGATGGCGTGGCTCCCCAGCCTGCCCTCTTCACCGAAGAAGTGGTCGAGGTGGCCCCGGCGCCGTCGGCTCCCGTGGACGGACCGCTCGCCCGGGCCGAACAGCGGGACGCTCCCTACTGTTACCAGTGCGGGAACGCCATGCAGCGGGCCGGTTCCTGCTACGTGTGTGGATCGTGCGGAGCCACGAGCGGCTGCTCCTGAGAATGACCAATCTTTGAGTGTCCCCCTAGGTGGGGATTGGTGTTGAGCGTTGGGAAGTGATCTTCTCGGCAGAGATGACCAAAGCGTGTGTCCCCCTGAGGTGCTAGGCTCAGGGGGACTGGCGCGTCGAAGCCCCTGTTGGGTTTGGGCTTGGCGATGACCAAGTGCAGGCCAGTCGGGATGGGGTGGGCCGATGGGAGTTCGAGCGGAGAGGCGACAGGCGAAGCTTGAGGGCTACCGGAGCGATCGCCTCGGCCTCGACGTCGGAGCCCTCGTGGAGCAGTACCGGAAAGACATCGGCCCTAAAGCTCGCTACGCCTCGTTTGACTACTGCTACTCCTACTTCCGGAGCCTTCGCTCAGACGAGGGCGCAGGTACCATCGCCGACGAAGATCACCTGAAGGATTCGTGCTTCCAGCTCGGCATGTACTTGGCCAGCTGGGGCATGTATCGAGGGAGCGGCCCTCTGCTCCCGGTCAGCGTGCGAGCCCTCGAAGGAGCCGTGAGGTTCATCGCCGGCGCGCCTGCTGCGCTCTGGGATCTTGATGTCACCGGTTACGGGCAGCATGGTGACCTCCTGCTCTCCCAGGCGAGAGATCTCCGAGCTGCGCTGCCGGGAGGGAACGACGGGGCGCCGAGGACCACGGACACGCTTGTCACCAAGGTGCTGCTCGGCGTCTTCGGATGTGTCCCGGCGCTTGACGCCAACTTCCTCGACTCCTTTGGTCCCTTCTCTCTGAACGAGGAGTTCCTGGCAGAGGTCGTTGGTTTCTACCGGGACCGGTCGGACGTGATCGACAGCTTCCAGATCGAAGTCAGGTCCTTCGACCAGTGGCAGCCCACTAGGTGGACCTACAGCCGGGCGAAGTTGATCGACATGGTTTTCTTCCAGGAAGGTGCGAACCGGGCATTGGCTCGCAAAGCGAAGAAGAAGGTGCTGTGACCAACGCGGCAGGAACGCTCGAGCGTCGAGTCCGTGTGGAGATGCCCATCGAGTACGACCACGAGATCGTCGCCGAGGCGCTGGAAGACGATCCCCTTCCGGTTGACGTCACTGATCGGGTGCTCGCTCCGTTCATCTCCATCGACGGACGCATCCATGGGCCAACCAGCGACTTCCTTCGCAACTACTGCTTTGCTCGACCCAACCTGGCGTCGGCGCGAAGGCTCGCATCTGACCTACGAGGTTGGCTCGATTACCTCGCAACGACTGCGGCCTGATCCCCTTTGAAGATGGTCGAGATCCGACCCTCGTTGCTACTGAGGACCACTTCGCTCGGTACTACCGCATGCGTCAGTACGGCAGCCCGGAACAGGTTCTGACCTCTGAAGGGTGGGCTAGGGCCGCTTCGGCGATCAAGCGCTACTACGAGTACACGCGGAACCGCTACCAGCATGCACCCCCCTTCGACATCGTGAGCTTCAACTTCCGAGGCATGGGAAGCGGGACGATGATCGCCAAGTACCAGCCAAGGCGACGAAGTACGGGGTCGGCTGGTGTTCCGATCACGCCAGAGTTTGCCGAGCTTCTCCTCATGGGGGCGCTCAGGGTTGACAGGGGCGGGCACCAAGCGACCTACCGGGCTGCAGACCGCGACCACGCAATCATCAGCTTGGGGCTGGGCGCCGGCCTGCGCCGCAACAACCTCGCCAACGTGACGACGTACGAAATCCCCAAGCCCAGCGGTCTCCGTTTCACGACGATGCGGATTGCCGACAGGATCACCAAGAACGACGCCGGTGGCGATGCGCTCGTCTTCACCCATCGCCTACCTGCTGTCTACGGGTATCTCGACGGGGCCCGAGCGGACATCGTCGCGAGCAAGCGCTTTGAGCCTCCTCACCCGCTCCACATGGTCTCGGCAGATGCCACTGGCGTCCAGTTCGTGTCCGAGGAGCTCCCTGATGAGGTCATTTCTCGCAGATGGACAGAGATGGACGAAGGCCAGCGTCGCCGCCTGGTCGACGTTGACGGGTCCAGTCCGATCCTGTTCTTGAACGAGTACACGGGAGCGCCCCTCGCCTACAGCACGTACCAACATGCCGTTGATGATGCAGGTCGCTTCGTTCGTGAACGGATCAATCCGGACTTCCCGGATCGCTTTCGCCTCCACGACCTGCGACACACCTATGCCGTTCATCTGGCCGTCGCGATCTACCGAGGGCAGATCGCTGAAGCCGTCGGAGAGGTTCGTCAGAGTGACTGGACTGTCGATCACATCGCCGCAGCGGTTGATCTGGTCAAGTACTCGCTCGGTCATGCC
>CAITPI010000106.1 GCA_903894295.1 uncultured Acidimicrobiaceae bacterium | reverse complement strand
TCGTAGGTGGGGTTGCCGTACATGGCCTCGATGGCCCCGGTCTTCACGTTCAACACGACCGCCCCGGCCTCGGGTGCGGTTCCCCTGGCGTTGGCAGTATTGAGTGCATTCGCCACGTCCTGCTGCAACGTCGTGGAGATCGTGAGGGTCACGTTGTCGGTGCCGGTCCGGCTGACAAGGAGCTGGCGCAAGGTGGTGGCCGGCGTGGTGTGGGACTGGAGGTAGGAGTTGTACTCCGACTCGATGCCGGTCATGCCGTAGATGGGCGAGTCGTACCCGACGATCTGGGAGAACAGCGAGACCGTGGCGGGGTCGTAGACCCGCTGGTACTTGGAGAAGGTCCCCACGCTCGGCACGCTCGAGGCCAGGATCACGCCGTTGGCCGAGAGGATGTTGCCCCGGCTGAGGTTCTCCTGGGCGGCGATCACGTTGGGGTTGCTCGGGTCGTTGGCCAGGGCGTTGGCCTTGAAGATCTGGATGTTGTTCAACTGGATGAACAGGGCCAGAAAGCAGAGCAGCAAGAAGATGCCCATGCGGCGGATGCGCTTCTCCATCAGCCGACCCCCGCCATTGTCGTCGTGGTGGAAGGCGGCGTGCCGGGTACCAACGGAGAGGTCACGGCCGGGTTGGCGGCGGTCGCCTGGATCTCCCGCTGCTGCTGTTCGAGGTTGCGGACGTACGCCTGGGCGTTGGCCACCGAGGTCTCTTCGACCCCGGCCTGAAGCGCCGGGATGTAGGTCGCCGGCACCTGGAACACGGTGACCCCGGTGTGGTCCACGGCCTTCGGGTGGAACCAGAGGAACCCGCCGATCCGGCCCTGGTAGATGACGACGTGGCCCTGGTCCACGCCCACGTAGTACGAGTTGGTGTCATACCACCGGACCGCGAAGTACCCGGCTCCGATGATGGCCGCCGCCAGAATCAGGAACAGGAAGGTGCGCAAGGTGACGAGCCGCCGACCACGGGCGATGCGGCGGTTGCGCCGCTTGATCCGCCGCTCCGCCCTCCGGCTGAGCACCGGAGCACCGACCGGTGCCACCAACGCGTCAGGTTGTCCGAGCGACTCGCCTGTCGCGAGAAGTGGTTCCTGCCCGGGGCCGGTCGGCCCGGCAGCAGCCTGGGCTTCGGCTTCCGCATGGGCTTCGGCCTGACGATGGGCCCGGGCCTCGGCGGCCGCTTCGGCTTCGAGCACCTCTTCGGAGGGCACCACCAGACCGGCGGATTGCTCCTCATCGACCTCGTCGCCCATGACGACGTCGATGACCACCACGGTGATGTTGTCGTTGCCGCCGTGGTTCCGGGCCGCCTCCACCAGTTGGTTGGCCGCGTCCTGGGGATGGCGGATGGTGGCCAACATGTCGGTGATCACGGTGTCGTCGAGTTCGTTGGTCAACCCGTCCGAGCACAGGAGGAACCGGTCACCCTTGATGGGCTGGACCCGCCAGAGGTCGACCTTGATGTCCTCGGCCACACCGAGGGCCCGGGTGAGGATGTGGCGGTGGGGATGCACGGCCGCTTCTTCGGCCGTGATCTCCCCGTTGCGCACCATCTCCTCGGCCAACGAGTGGTCCAGGGTCAGAAGGTCCAGGTGGCCGTCGTGGAACCGGTAGGTCCGCGAGTCCCCGACGTTGACCAACGCCAGGATGTCGTGACCGTCTTCCTCCACCAACGCCACGGCGGTGACGGTGGTGCCCATGCCCCGCAGGTCGGCGTTGTCGAAGCCCTGTTGCCACACTTCCCGGTTGGCGGCTTCCACCGCACCGACCAGCCCGTCCGGGTTGGGTTGGGTCCGAAACACCGTGGCCAGGGTCTCGATGGCGGTGCGGGCCGCCACTTCTCCCGCCACGTGGCCGCCCATGCCGTCGGCCACGGCAAAGAGGCTGGTGGTCTGCAGGGCCAGGTCCTGGTTGACGGCCCGGACCAGTCCGGTGTCGGTGGCTGAACCGGCCCGCAGCAAGGTCATGCCATGCCGTCCTTGCTCACTTGCTCAGCTCGAAGACGGTGCCCCCGATTTGCAGGAGATCACCCTTTTCGAGCCGGGTCCGTTCCCCGATGCGGACCGTGTTCACCCACGTGCCGTTGGTCGAGCCCAGGTCTTCGGTCCACAACTCGTCGTCGAGCCGGAACAGCCGGGCGTGCAGGTTGGAGGCGTAGGTGTCGTACCCGATGGAGACCCCACAGCCCGGTGCCCGGCCCACCGTGACCTCGTTGCCGATCTCGTAAGCCACACCGGCCTGCTCCTCGGGACGGATGACGTACAACCGGAGGTTCCTGGCCCGGCGGGGCTTGGCCGGACCGGCCGCCGAAGGGGCCAGATCCTCGGCCCGCAACTGCTTGCGTTTGAGGGGCCGGACTTCCACCCACACGGCCCGGACCACCCACATGAAGAAGAGCCACAGCAGGAGGATGATGACCAGTTCCAGCGCCCGGAACGCCGGGGCGTTGTTGTTCTCGGCGAGGAACAGGGGATTGAGCGGGATCAGCACGGTCAATCGCCGGAGGTCACGAGAGTTCGAACCGCAGCGCCGTTGTTCCGATCAGGATCTCGTCACCGTGCTCCAGCACCCGTTGGTGCACCGGCCGGCCGTTGACCCGGGTGCCGTTGGTCGAACCCAGATCGGTCAGGATCACGTCGTTGCCCTGGAGTCGCACCTCGGCGTGGCGACGGGATGCGTTGGCATCCGCCAGAGGCACCCCGCACTCCGGCAGACGCCCGATGACCACCGGATCGACGCCCAGCACAAACCGTTGGCCATCCACCGCCACGAGGGCCGCCGAACCGGCCCGGGTCGGGCCTTCCACCATCTCCGAAACGATCGAGAAGCGGCCCCGTCGCTGGTTCACGTCTTCCGCCAGGACCACGGTCACGGGACCCATGAAAGAGTAGTGCTCGGTGTCGGCATGTTCCCGGGCCGCCACTTCGAGCTCCTGGACCAGGGCGTCGAGGAAGTTCTCCATGCGGTTGTAGTCGCTG
>CAITPI010000105.1 GCA_903894295.1 uncultured Acidimicrobiaceae bacterium | reverse complement strand
GTCACGGCGGCCGGCGGCGAGGCCAGCTTCATCCATACCGACGTCTCGGACAAACACGAGGTGATGGCCATGGTCGACCACGCCGTAACCACCTTTGGCGGCCTCGACCTCGCCCACAACAACGCCGGCATCGCCGCTCCCCTCGCCGACCTGGCCGAGTATCCCGATGACGGCTGGGACCGGACCATCGCCATCATGCTGACCGGCGTCTACTACTGCATGAAGCACCAGATCCCCCGCATGCTGGAACGGGGCGGAGGGGCCATCGTGAATACCGCATCGGGCGTCGGTCTCGTCGCCTACCCCCAACAACCGGCCTACACGGCCGCCAAGCACGGTGTGGTCGGCCTGACCAAGGAGGCCGCCCTCGACTACGGGCACCGGGGCATCCGGGTCAACGCCATCTGCCCGGGCACGGCCCGCACCCCCATGGTGGATGCCGCCATCGTCCGCCAGCCGTCGATCGAGGCCCACCTGAACCAGCTCCACCCGATAGGACGAATCGGCGAAGCCGCCGAAATCGCCGAGGCGGCCCTGTGGCTGTGTTCCCCGGCGGCGTCGTTCGTGCTCGGTGCCGCCCTGCCGGTGGACGGCGGTTACGTCATTCCCTGATCGGCCCGGACGGGCGAAGCCCCCCTACTCCTTGGCCGCGAACACCGGGTGGAACTTCTTCATCAACGGCACGATCAGACTGCGGGGTGTGAGCCAGCCGGCCCCGGCCATGACCTTGTTGGCCGCCCCGGGAATCACCACCGCCCGGTCCTCGTCCATGGCCTCGACACCCGCCTTGGCCACGTCGGCGGCGCTGACCCACACGAAGGCGGGAAGGGTCTCGTCAAGGACCTTCTCGTCCAGTCCGGCCGCCTCGGCGAAGCCGGTCCGGACCGGTCCGGGACACAGGGCGGTGGCCGTCACTCCGGTCTCCCGGAGTTCACCCCGGAGCCCGTGGGTGTAGGAGAGCACGAACGACTTGGACGCGGCGTAGCCCGCCTGGCCGGGAATCGGCTGGAAGGCGGCCGTCGAGGCCACGTTCAGCACGCTGCCACTCCGACGTTCCACCATGGCCGGCAGGAACATCGTGCACAGGTGGACCACCGCTTCGACGTTGGTTCGGACCATGGCCAGCTCACCGGCCGAATCGGCCTGCCAGACGGGCCCGGTGGTCGAAAAACCGGCGTTGTTCACGAGTACGTTCACCCCGAGTCCCCGCTCCGCGATGGCGGCCGGGAGGCCGGCCCGGGCTGTTTCGTCCGCCAGGTCGCACACCAGAAATCCGGCCCGGACGCCGTAGGTCTTCGTCAACTCCTCGGCCAGGCGCTCCAGTTTGTCCCCGGAACGGGCGACCAGGGTGACGCCGAGGCCCCGGCGGGCCAGCAGGTGGGCAATTTCGAGGCCGATGCCCGAGGAGGCGCCGGTCACCAGGCAGGTTCGATCGGGGTGGGGGGCGGGAATGGTCATGTCGACCAGCGTAGGCCGTCGTGCCCGGCGTCACCTCTCGACAGTTGATGCTCCGCCACGTCGTGCAGCTCGAGGCGACGGCGGGCGATGCGCCACCCATCGGCCGTCAACCGGTAGTCGTCGTGGTAGTCGATGGTCCAGATGACGTCGATGCCAACTCCGTCAGGAAGTGTCGAGAGGTGATGAGCCACGCAGGGAACCTGTCCCCGGGCCGTGCGGTCGCCGACGGACTCGAACGTGCCTTCGCCGACGTCGTGCCGGGTGTTGGCATAACGGCCAAGGGCCCGGGGAATCAGCCGCAGCTCCTGTCTCCCCCGACGCACCACGAACGCTCCTGGCCCCTCGTCCGGACGGGGAACGACCAGTTCGCCGTCGTGGGTGAACAGTCCGGCAAACCCGTCGGCGTCGCGCCCATCGGCCGCCCGGGCGTAGGCGACGCACAACGCCTGAAGCTCGTCGGCCTCAGCCAAGGTCGGCCACCCGGTCCATGAAGGCCGACATCTCGTCCTTCACCCGGGCGAGGTCGTCGCTCATCGAGGTCGACATCACCAGCCTGTCCACCCCCTGGGCGGCCAAGGCTTCGATGTCCTCCGGCCCGGTGGTGGGAAGGTAGCCCGAGACCGTCACCTCGAGCGCCGAGGGATCCCGGCCGGCCTGCTCGGCGGCCTGTCGCATCTCGTCCAGGCGCTCGGCCAGGAGGGTGTCGTCGAGACCGAGGGGCTGGAAGCCATCTCCCCACCGGCCCGCCCGGCGGGCGGCGGCCGGCGAATGGCCACCGATGTGCAGTGGCACCCCGGTCGACCGGGAGGGCTTCGGAAACGAATGAACTCCGCGGAAGGAGAAGAACTCGCCATCGAAACTGGCCCCACCCGGACCGGAATCGGCCCAGAGCGTCCGCATCACCTCGATCTGCTCGTCGGCCCGACGACCGCGGGTGGCCGGGTCGACCCCGACGGTTCGCAACTCTTCTTCCATCCACCCGACACCAAGACACATCCGAAGGCGGCCGCCGCTCAGGACGTCAACGGTGGCGATCCGTTTGGCCAGCACGACCGGGTGGTGGTTGGGCAGGATCAACACGCCGGTCGACAGCCCGATCCGGTCGGTCCCGGCGGCCAGAAAGGCCAGCAGGTCGAGTGGATCCGGAATGGCGCAGTCATCCGGCAAGGGCATCCGGCCCGAGGTGGCATAGGGGTAGCGACTCGCATACTCCGAGACCACGACGGTGTGCTCGACGGCGACCAGACACTCGAAGCCACAGGCCTCGGCATGTCGGGCAAACCCCAGCATCCACGCCGGGTCCGCACAGACGCCGACGCGCACCGGGGGAATCACTCCAAAGCGCATTCCCGGGCCTCCTTGGTACTCGCTGGGTCGAGCGTAGGGGTCCGTCGGTGGACGCGCAACGGCCCGGGACCGGAGTCCCGGGCCGTTGGCACCTGCCGATGTGGCGGGTCTATTCGCTGAGCGAGATGGGCTCGTCATCCATGTCGTCGACGGCCATGCCGTGGCCGGCGTCCGCCCCTTCCGCCTTGGCCGCGTTCATGGCGGCGAGGTGCTCGCGGATCCGCTCGTCGATCTCGGCCATCAGCTGCGGGTTCTCGATCAGGAAGTTCTTGACGTTCTCCCGGCCCTGGCCCATCTGCTCGCCTTCATAAGTGAACCAGGCCCCCGACTTCTTGATGAAGCCAAGATCCACGCCGACGTCGAGCAGTGAACCTTCCCGGCTGATGCCCTTGCCGAAGGTGATGTCGAACTCGGCCTGCTTGAACGGCGGCGAGCACTTGTTCTTCACCACCTTGACCCGGGTCCGGTTTCCGACCTGGTCGGCCCCGTCCTTGATGGTCTCGATGCGTCGGATGTCGAGCCGGACCGAGGAGTAGAACTTGAGGGCCCGACCACCCGGGGTCACCTCAGGCGAGCCGTACATGACGCCGATCTTCTCCCGTAGCTGGTTGATGAAGATGGCGATGGTCTGGCTCTTGGAAAGCGTTCCGGTCAGCTTGCGGAGGGCCTGGGACATCAATCGGGCCTGCAGGCCGACGTGGGAGTCGCCCATCTCGCCTTCGATCTCGGCCCGGGGGGTGAGCGCCGCCACCGAGTCGACCACCAACACGTCGAGCGCACCCGAGCGGATCAGCATGTCTGCGATCTCGAGCGCCTGCTCTCCGGTGTCGGGCTGGGAGATCAGCAGGTCATCGATGTTCACGCCGATGGCCTTGGCATACACCGGGTCCATGGCGTGCTCGGCATCGATGTAGGCGCAGATACCCCCGTTGCGCTGGGCTTCGGCCACGACATGCATGGCGAGCGTGGACTTGCCCGATGATTCCGGACCGTAGATCTCGACGACGCGGCCCCGGGGCAGTCCGCCGATGCCGAGCGCGAGGTCGAGGGCGAGGGCGCCGGTGGGGATCGCCTCGATGTTCATGTGGAGGTTCTCGCCCATCCGCATGATCGAGCCCTTGCCGAACTGCTTTTCAATCTGGCCCAGAGCCATGTCGAGCGCCTTGTCACGTTCCATCTTTGTCATCTCCTCGGTGTCGTCGTTCACTTGACCCGGCTGACCCTAAAGAGGGGGTGTGACAACCGGACGGGGCCGTTTTGCGGTGGCCGTTGGCCCATTCCCGGAGCGGGAGTCGGCCAACGGAAAAACCGTACACCCGAACACGTGTTCGATGTTGGATCCCGGTCGTCCCGACGGACGCAGCGGGCCCGAGCGCCCGGAAACCGCTCAGGACAGCGAACGGCGCAGCAGGTCGAGCGCCGAGATGGTCGAGTACTGCCGGACCCGGTTGCGGTCGCCAGGCAGGCTGAACCGGTGGGCTTCGCTCTCGCGTCCCGGCCGGGCCAGACCGACAAAGACGGTGCCCGGCGGCTGGTCGTCCTGGGGATCGGGACCGGCTACCCCGGTGATCGACAGGCCCACGTCGGAGCCCAGCAGACGCTGCGCCCCCTCCGCCATCTGACGGGCGGCCGAGGCGGTGACGACCGGACCGTCCGGGAGGCCGAGGACGTCGAACTTGACCTCGGAGGCGTAGCTCACCAGCGAACCACGGAACCACCGGCTGGCCCCGGGAACATTCACCAGACGCGACGCAGCCAGACCGCCGGTGAGCGACTCGGCGAGGCCAAGTGTCAGTCCGTGGTCGATCATGACCCGGGCGACGGCGTTCTCGATGGCGTCGTCGTCGATACCGAAGACCACATCGCCGGCCACCTCCTGGAGGATGTGACGGACCTCAGCCTCTTCGGCATCCAGAAGGGACCGGGTCGCCAGCTCGTCTTCGGCCCGCACGGTGACCCGCACCTTGATGCCCTCGATGCCACTGGCCAAAAGGGCGATCGTGGCGGTCCCCGGTGCGCCAGCCCGGGCGGCGGCGTCGAGGTCGTCGATGTGGGACTGGAGCGCCTCGCCAAGGCCCGACTCGCTCATGCCCCACGTGCGGATCACCCTGGAGGCGATCACGCCGCTGGTCTCCCCCCGTTGGCGCATCCGTTCGAGCAGGTCCGGGGCGATGGCCCGGGTGAACATGTCGGCCATCTCGTAGGGGACCCCGGGAACCGCATACGCCACCTTCTGGCCCACCGGACAGACCAGCCCCGGTGCGGTGCCCATGGTCTGGGGAATCAACGACGCCCCACGGGGGACATCGGCCTGGCGCAGGTTGCTCTCGGGCATGTCACGTCCCCGCGACGTGAACATCTCCCGGATCCGGGCCACCACGGCGTCGTCCCGCACCAGGTCCACGTTCATCACCTCGGCCAGTGCCTCCCGGGTGATGTCGTCATGCGTCGGGCCCAGTCCGCCGCAGACGATGATCCCGTCACTCCGGGCCAGGGCGGTGCGGAAGGCGAGCACCATCCGCTCGTGGTTGTCACCGACCGCCTGGTGGAAGTGCGAGGCCACGCCGATGGCGGCCAACTGCTCTCCCAACCACTGCGAGTTGGTGTCGGCGATCTGCCCCAGGAGCAACTCGGTGCCTACCGCCACGATCTCGAACCTCACGGGGTCTCCCCTTCCGGCGTGGCCGACCGGGCGGCTGCCCGTTCCCGGGCGGCCGACTTCCCGTCGACGTAGTACTGCCAGCCGGTGAAGATGGTGAGGGCGGTGGCAATCCAGATGCCGATGTTGAGTACCACCCAATGACCGGCCAAGGGCGGGAAGAAACACATCCCGATGGCCAGGTCCTGCACGAGGGTCTTGAACTTCGCCGAGTTCCGGGCCGGGATCGAGATGCCGTCCCGGCCCACGATCGAGCGGTAGACGCTCATGGCGATCTCGCGGACGGCGATCAACGCCACCGGCAGCCACCAGATGATGCCCTTGACCACCAGGGCAATCAGGGCTCCGAGGACCACGACCTTGTCGGCCAGCGGATCGAGGAAGGCTCCGGAGCGGGTCGTCCCCTGCTTGCGGGCGATCCAGCCGTCCACGCCGTCCGACATGGCGAGCAGTCCACCAAAGATGAACGTGAACCAACTCGCGCCCCACAGCAGGATCAACACGATGACGACCGGTGTGGCCACCAACCGGATCGTGGTGATGGCGTTGGCCGGAGTCACGATGGCCGACGGCCCGAAGGTCGGCGCGGGCGACCGGCCCATGTCGTTCCCGGCGTCCGGTCCATTCGTGGTCATGCAGGTACTCTCCCATCCACGCCCGATCCATGCGTGGCATCTTCGACGGCCACCAGGTCTGGCCCGTCGGCATCGACGACCCGGACCTTGACCAGACTTCCCACTTCGAGGTTGGCCGGGATGTTGACAATTCCGTCGATCTCGGGCGCTTCCCGGTAGGTGCGGCCTTCACCGGGGGCATCGACGAGCACTTCGACCGTCTCGCCGATCAGGGCTTCCCGCCGCCGGGCGGTGATGGCGTCCTGCAACTCGGTGCACTCGTCGATGCGCTCGACCATGAGTTCTCTCGCCACCTGGTCCTCCAGGTCGGCGGCGTAGGTTCCCGCCTCCGGACTGAACGGGAAGAATCCCACCCAGTCCAACTCGGCTTCGGCGATCCACTTGAGGAGCAGGTCGTGGTCCTCCTCGGTCTCCCCGGGGTAGCCGACGATGAAGTTGGAACGGAAGGCGGCGGCCGGTTCGGCGGCCCGGATGGAGGCGATACGGTCGAGGAACCGCTCACCTTCCCCCCAGCGCCGCATCCGCTTGAGCAACGGCCGCGAAACGTGCTGGAGCGACAGATCGAAATAGGGAACTCCGGTCGACAGGATGGTCTCGACCAGGGCATCGTCCAGAGTGGACGGATACAGGTAGAGCAGCCGGGTCCAGTCCACCTGGGAGGAGACGGTTCGCACCAGGTCGACGATCGGCCGACGACCTCCAGGGGCCGGGCCGTCGATGTCCCCCAGACGGCCGTCTCCCGTGCGGTCCAGCCCGTACGAAGAGAGGTCCTGGGCGACCAGCACCACCTCGCGCAAGCCCACACCACCAGCCGCCAGCTGTCCGACCTCGGCCACGATGGACTCACCCGTCCGGGACCGCTGCTTCCCCCGAAAGGAGGGTATGGCGCAGAAGCCACAGTGCCGGTCACACCCCTCGGCCACCTTGACGTACGCCCACGGCGCAGTCGATGCCGGCCGGGGAAGGTTCAGGAGGTCGAACGTGGGAAGGGGGGACGTCTCTTCGGCGGCACTCTTGCGCCCGAGCGACACCGGCACCGGAGCCGGTCCGGTCAGTTGGACGCCGAAGGGGGCCACCAGATCAACTTCCGGCAAGGCGTCGGCCAGTTCGTCGCCGTAGCGCTCGGCCATGCATCCGGTCACCACCAAACGGGAACCGTCCCGCCGTTGGTCGTCCAGGGCCAGCACGGTATCGATCGACTCCTGACGGGCCGCCTCGATGAAGGCGCAGGTGTTGACCACCACCAGGTCGGCGTCTTCGGCCGACGTTGCCGCCCGGTACCCGTCGGCGACCAGCGATCCCACCAACTTGTCGGAATCGACCTGGTTCTTCGGGCAGCCCAATGTCTCGATCCAGAACTGCTCGGCCACCTCACCAATCTACCGGGCCGGGGACCCGGGAGCCCCGACGGGGGAACGACGGCCCAACCGGCCGGTAGTGTCGTCCCATGCCACCACTCCAGCCCGTCCTGTTGACGGTGCTCCCCACCCTCTTCGCCACGGCGCCGAACGCCACCTCGGCCGGCGCCCTCTGGGTCTATGCCACGTTGTTCGTGGTAGAAGTTGCCAGTTGGGCCGGCGTCCCGATGATCGGGACCGTCGTGCTGGGATCGGCCGGCCTGGCCGCCAGCCAGGGGGTGGCTTCCATCACCGTCATCGTCATCGTCGCCACCGTGGCCGGTGAGATCGGAGGACTGACCGGCTATGCCATCGGTCACCGTTGGGGCACCGAGTACCTGAACCGTCCCGGCAAGCATCAGGAGGGGCGTCAGAAAGCCCTCGACAAGAGCGAAGACCTCTACGCCAAATGGGGCCGGTTGGCCGTGTTCTTCACCCCGGCCGTCATCTCGGGTACGGCCCGCATGAAACCGCGGCAGTTCGCCTTGTGGAACCTCATCGAGTCCTTCATCTTCGCCATCTCCGTCGGCCACACCGCCGACGGCATCGGCCGGTTGATCTCAGGACACCACAGCGCCGGAGACATCGCCATCCTGGTCCTCGGACTGGTGGCCACCGGAACGCTTCTCTACCTGGCCGACCGTCACCACAAGCGCCGCAAGGCGGCGGTGCCGGACATCGGTGACGCGACCGGACCGGACCGGAAGTCCGACGGCAAAGGCGACGGCTGACCACAGGGATCACCCGGGGCTGGCACACTCCACCGTCCGGAAACCTTCAGCGTTTCCAGCGAAGAGCGGAAGTCACCGACCGGCGCCCTGGCGGAGAGGCGGAGAACTTAGGCGTCACCCATCGTGTCGAGAATCAACACGCTGCAGTGGGCTCCGTGGGCCACCGAGTTCGGCACACTGCCCAGCACACGGCGCACGCCCTTCATGCCCCGGTTGCCGACCACGATCAGGTCGGCCCCGAGATCGGCCGCCACCCTGATCAGGGCTTCGGCCGGTTCTCCACTTTCATGATGCAGTGTGCACGCGACCCCGAGTTCGTCTGCGTAGGAACGCAGGTCATCGAGCAAGGGCTTGGCCGGTCCGTCGTGCTCGACGTAGCCACCACCGTGGGCCCGACTCGGTCCGGTCTCGATGTTCAGGGCGGTCAGGATGTGCAGTTGCGCTCCGGTCGCCTTCGCCAACTCGGTGGCCTTCCGCACCGCCTCCCGCGCGGTATCGGAACTGTCGGCTCCCACCACAATCTGGGTAAACACGTGATATCGCTCCTTGCTCGCTTGCTTCGATCGGGCTGAAGCCCAGCCATTGTTCCTGCACCCCTCCGGACCACTCCAACATCATGAAGTCCGGAACTTCCCCAAACCCTACCGAAGGTGGAGCGAAGATGCTCAGAATCGTTGCAAGCGACGGAACATCGGCGTCTGGACCTTCAACAGTCCCGGAAACTCCCCATAGAGGGGACCGTAGGCCTCATGGGCCGCCTCGTCGGGTTCGAACCGTCCGGCCAACTGGACCAGAGAGTCGACCTCCCCGGCCTCGACCACCCCCAGCGTCCGGCCGGCCAGCAGCGCCATGCCCCGCAGCTGGGCCACCGTCGGCTCCGCCACCTGGTCGACCGCTTGGCCCAGTACGTCGGCGTGGATCTGGCACCACAACCGGGAGTTCGCCCCGCCACCCAGGAGACGGAGGGGTGCCAGCGAGGCACCGGCGAACTTCTCGACATACTCCGCCAACCATCGGGTGTTGTAGGCAACCCCTTCCAGGACGGCCCGGACCAGATCCGGCCGGGTCGTGGCCAGAGAAAGGTTGTGGAACCCGCCGCGGGCCGAGTGGCTTTCGACCGGCGACCGCTCGCCGGCCAGCCACGGCGTGAAGATGATGCGTCCCGAACCGGGTGCCGCCTGTCCGGCCTCCGCGGTCCAGGCGTCGTAATCGACCGGAGCCGGGCTACGCGCTGGCCCGGTGTTCCCGCCGTCGGGTGGACCAAGGGCCCCGGCCAGCCACTCGAGGGCCTTCGCCCCGATCTCGTGGTTGTTGGCGATGAGATAGGACCGTTCATCGAGGCCGGGTACAGAGGCGATCGAGTGCAGGATGTCGGTCTTCTTGCGGGCCAACGGAGCCGACACCCACGACGTCGTCGAGAGGGCCACGTGACCCGGTCCACCAAGCGTCGTCGTCCCGGCCCCGAGGGCCGCTGCGTGGAGGTCGGGGGCCCCGGCCAGCACCGGGGTGCCGGCCATGAGACCGGTGGTTCGGGCCACCTCGTCGGTCACCGCTCCGGCGATGGAGCCGAACGGAACCAGCGGGGCGAGCTTCTCCCGCACCGAAGGCTCCACACCGAGCAGTTTCAACAACCGTTGGTCGTAGGTGAACCCATCGAGCCGGCGGTTGTCGCTCAACCACCAGCCCACCATCGACGCCTTGGTCGCGGCCGCAACGCCACAGAAGCGCATGACGAGATAGTCGACCGGTTCGAGGAGCCAACGGGCCCGCTCCACCACCTCCCGCTGGTGGGTGAGCAGCGAGAGGAGTCCACCGGCCCCGTCGGCTCCCGATGGACTCGGGGCACCTCCGGTCCGACGGACAAAGGACCAGGCGGCATCCGGTCGGTAGCCGGCCGCCGGACCACCAACCCGCTCCCGGACCGTCCGGCCGCCGGTGGTGTCCATCCACATCACACAGTCGCCGACCGGATGGCCGAGTTCGTCCACGGGAACGACCGATGCGTACTGACCGGTCACCGCCACCGCCCGGACCCGGCTGGCGTCCACCGTTGTCATCAACCCGGCCGATGCACCCTCGATCAGTTCCCACCACGCGGCGGCATCCTGTCGGGCCGCTCCGGTCCCGGCCGATCCGCCGTAGTTGGTCGGCAAGGTGGCCGACCGCCAGGAAACCATCCGGCCATCCAGGGTCACGAGGCCCACCTTGAGCCCGGTGCTGCCGAGATCGACCGTCAGCGCCAGATCGTTCCGCTCCACCTTCATCGTCCGGCCGGGTCCACTCAGTCGACAGCCGGCAGGTCCTGATGGCCGTCCATCATGTCGGCCATGACCATGCGGATGAACGAATCGGCCTCGTCGTTCATGCCTCCGGCCACACCCCCGTAGATGGCCGACGAATGGGGGACCTCGGACGCATGTTCCCTGGCGTACACCACGGCATCCGCCAGATCGGTGTCGAAACGATCGGCCACCCCGGGCCGGGTCTGGGGTCGGGTGACCGCCATGTGCAGGGCGTTCGGATACTGCTGGCCGTTCAGCCGCCAGCCCCGGGTGCGGAGGAAATCATTCACGTGGTACACGTCGAATTCGTCCGAGGTGAAGCTGAACAGGAAGGTCGGTTGACCCATGATCCTCAACTCCGGATGCCGTTCCACCGACGCCCGCATGGTGGCGGCGGTGGCGAAGATGGCTTCCGCATACGACTTGTAGCCGGAGTGGCCGAGGCTCATCATCGACGCCCAGGTGGCCGCCAGAAGGCCACCGGAGCGGCTTCCCTCGATCCCCGGCGAGCAGTACTTTCCGCCCGACCAGTCGGTCAGGAAGAAGTACTGGGCGTTGCGCAACTCCTTGTACTTGAAACACACCACCGAGGTGCCTTTGAAGGCATAGCCGTACTTGTGGGTATCGGCCGACATTGAGGTCACCCCGGGAACAGCGAGGTCGAAGGCAGGGATGGGCTCGCCGAGTTCCCGGCCGAACGGCAGGATAAACCCGCCCAGGCAGCCGTCCACGTGAAGTCCGATGCCTGCGTCGAGCGCCACCTGGCCGAGCGCTTCAATGGGATCGACCGTGCCGTATCCGTAGTTGCAGGCCGAGCCAATGAGGGCGACGGTGTTGCCGTCGATGGCCGCTTTGGCCACTTCGGGATCCACGGTGGTGGTCTGTGGATCGACCGGGACGGCCACCACCTCGATGCCGTAGAGGTGACAGGCCTTGTCAAAGGCCGGATGGGCCGTTTCCGGCTTGATGACGTTGGGGCGGTCAATACCCCGCGTCGCCCGGGCCTGCTCCCGGTAGGCGAGCATGGCGTGGCCGATACTGCCGCTGCCACCCGTGGTGAGAAGTCCGACCGGGTCGGCATCTGCTTCGGATGGATCAAGTCGGTTGGCTCCGAGCAGGTCGAGCGTCATGGCGATCACTTCCGACTCCATCTTGGTGGCACTCGGACACATGTCCCGTTGCAGGATGTTCACGTGACCGAACCGGGCGAACGCCTCGGTCATGAACTCATAGTGGTCATGATCGCCGCAGTACATCGTTCCCGAACACTGACCCGTTTCCCACGACGCATCTTCGGCGGTGGCCATGGCTTCGAGTTGGCCGAGGATCTCCTGGCGGTCTATGCCCTGGTCGGGCAGGGCACGGTTGATCGGGAAACGATCGCTGTAGGGAAAAGGGCTCACCGCATCTCCAGGTCCGGGACTCCCTGTCTTCAGGGGTCGCCGTATCCTACCGACGATGGCCGAAAATGCCGAGGTGGGGGTGGAATGGTCCACCCCCACCTGCTGGCTACCCCCCTGCCCAGGGAGTCCGGTCGGTGAAACGAACCCGCCCCTGCCATCCCGGGCCGCACCTGGGCGCAGCCACCGGAACCGGGATCCTTCACCTGTTTTCAAAGATAACATGAGGTGCTCACCGATTACAAGAACCAGTTCATGGTTTCAATCAGCCGACGCGGCCAGACGGCCCATCGACCCGGGCCAACGGCCCGTTCCAAGAAGAAACGCCCCGGACCACAGGTCCGGGGCGTTTCTTCGTCGCCGGGGCGACATTCTGCGGAGAGGGAGGGATTTGAACCCTCGGACCCAGTTACCCAGGTCAACTCATTAGCAGTGAGTCCGATTCGGCCGCTCTCGCACCTCTCCACTCCCTGGTCATCGTCAACTGCCCGATCCAGGTCTTGTCAGGCTACTAGATGCACCAGCGGCCAGCGAGAAGAGAGACCCGCCCGGCGTCCATCATCGGACATCGTCAACGACGGCGTCGGCGGCGGTTGTCAGGAACCGACCCGTTCGCCGGTCGGCACTTCGATGACACCTTCTGCCCCATCGTCTCCAACTCCCGCCTCGACCAATGCGGCCGGAGCGCCCAGCCGGCCCCGGACCACCCAGACCACGGCGGCGGCGGCCAACGTGGCCACCAGGATCCAGCCCAGCGTCGTGGTGGCGACGCCGACGTACTTCAATCCCGAGGCGAAGATCACGAAGGTGATGACCGGACGCAGGAGCCGGTCGGAGATCCGGGAGGAGACCATCGAACCGATGAACACGGCGGGAACGCTTCCGATGATGATCGAGAGGGTGACGGGAAACTCGATATGGCCGAAGATGACCGCACCCAGCGCAGCCGCCAGGGTGAGGGGCACGGCCTGGGCCAGGTCGGTACCGACCAGCTGCTTGGCGCCGAGCATCGGATAGACGAAGAGCAGCATGACGATCATGAGCGACCCGGATCCCACCGAGGTGATGCCCACAATGAGTCCACCCACCATGCCAATCGCCACCGAAAGAGCCGGGCGCAGCGTGATCTCCCGTACTTTGCCGCTCCGGGTCTGACCACTCCGACGATCCATGATGGCGCGAAGCACCATGGCCGCCGCACCGACCAGAAGCGCCACGCCGAGGGCGATCTCGATGTTCTTCTGGTCCATCTTGGCGCTCTTGGCCATCAGGTGGAGGATGTAGGAGCCGACCAGGGCCATGGGGACCGAGCCAAGGCACATCCAGCCCACGAGGGCCAGGTTGACGGTCTTCTTGGTCATGTGGACCACGGCGCCAACCGGGCGCATGAAGACCGCCGCCACCAGGTCGCTCGAGATGGCCGTCGAGGGCTTCACCCCAAACAGCAGAATCAACATCGGGGTCATCAGTGCCCCGCCGCCGGCCCCGGTGAGACCGACCAGAATGCCGACCACGGCACTGCCCAACACAATGTACGGATCCAAATGCATCTCGCCCACTCGCTTTCTGTTCTGTTTCCAGGACCGACCCGGCGTTTCCTCCGAACGTCATCGGATGAACGCAGGCGGTCCTGAAGGATCAATCCGGACACCCTCCGGTGAACCTTGTATTCCTACAAACTCACTAGGATTACTTGAACAGCGTATGCCCCGACGTTGCACTTTGGCAAGAGGCAACGATCCGGGACCGAGAGATTCGTGACCGGGTGTCGGGATCCCACCGACCTCTGGGGTCGGAAACCTGCCGGCTACACCGTGCGACAAAACCGTGCGCCAGAATGGTCGCGTGGCAACCCGGGTCGCCTTCTTTCAGCACAGCAACTGGGACCGGCCGGGAATCTTCGGTGACCGGGCCCGGGAACTCGGCTGGGACGTGGCGCGCTTCCGGGTCGACCGGATGGATGAGGCCCTGCCCGAGGTGGACGACTTCGACGTCCTGGTCACACTCGGATCGGCGGCATCGGTCACCGATCCATCGGTGGCCTGGATCCCGGCCGAACGCCGGCTGGTGACCCAGGCGGTCGAAGCCGGCCAGCCGGTTCTAGGCGTCTGCTTCGGTGGCCAGCTGCTGGCCCAGGTGCTCGGTGGCGAAGTCCACCGGGCGTCCCAGGCCGAGGTGGGCTGGCATCTCGTCGAAACGGATGACCCGTCCGCCATTCCACCGGGCCCATGGGTCACGTGGCACGAGGACGAGTTTGTGGTTCCCCCCGGAGCCGACGTCATTGCCCGCACCGAGGTCTCACCACACGCCTTCATCCAGGGCACCCACACCGGGGTGCAGTTCCATCCGGAGGCCACCGCCGAGATCGTCGACCACTGGATCACCGGTGCCCTCCATACCGGTTCGGTCAGCCCGGAAGAGGTCGGAAACCTGCGTGACGGTTTTCTCCCGTTCGGCGAGAGTGCGTCGGCGATGGCCCGGACGCTCTTTGACGGGTTCGTCCACCGGGCCGGCCTCCTGGGCGCCTCACGTCTGTCCGACTGACGACCCGGACGCCACGATCTTCCCATTCGAGACGACCTCACCGCGAGCCCCGCCACAGCGCCCTCCAACGCAGTAAAAAGGTGCCATGCGGGACCACCTGCACAACGTCGCCACGATCTTCCGAAACTCCCTTTCCCGACGCGACCTCCGTCACGTGGAGATCGCATCGGGCCTGTTCACCGGCTCCGAATGGGCCACGTGGCTCGCCTTCCTCGTCTACGCCTACCACCACGGGGGCACAGCCGCGGCATCCACCATCTCGCTCGTTCCCCTCGTGGTCTCGGCCCTCGCCTCGCCGTTTCTGGGTGCCGTGGCGTCCCGCCACCGCACCGGACAGGTCCTTCTTGCCGGCTACTGCGCCCAAGGGCTGACCATGGCGGCCTCGGCCGTCGCCATCGCCGCCGGTGGCCCGTTTGGCCTGGTCCTGGTCATCGCCGTCCTGGTCAACCTGGCCGTGACCGTCATCCGGCCACCATTGGCCCACCTGCTGCCAACCCTGGTCAGCACCCCGGATGAACTGACCGCGGCCAACGCCATGAGCGGGTGGCTGGCCGGCGCCGGCCGAGTGCTCGCTCCGGTCCTGGTAGGCGTCCTGATCAACCGACAAGGCCCGGCCCTGGCCCTGGTGGCCACGGCGGCCATCTCACTGGTTGCGGCGGCCCTGATGATCGGCATTGCCGGCCCGGCACCCCATGGAAAGGAGTCGTCCCCGGTCCGTCAGCTCAAGGGCAACCTGAAGGCGGCCACGAAGGAGCCGGCCAGCCGTACGTTGCTCGTTCTGTACCTCTACTACTTCGCCGTGGTTGGAGCCATCGACCTGTTGTGTGTGGTGCTCGCCGTTGGTGTGCTCCACATGAGTGCTGGCGGCACCGGCTTCCTGAACGCCGCCATCGGTGTCGGCGTCATCCTCGCCGGAGGCGTCACGTCGCTGATCGTCGGTCGGCGGCACCTCAGTGGTTTCATGGTGTCCGGACTGCTCGGCGGCGTCTTCGTCCTTGCGGCGCTCGGGCTCCACGCCACGGTGATGCTGGCCTTTGTCGCACTGGCCATGGCCGGCATCGGAGGCAGCGTGTTCGAGGTGACCATGCAGACCCTTCTGCAGCGCACCGTGGCGAGCGATGCCATCAGCGGCGTCTTCTCCATCGTCGAGACGCTGATGAACATCGGTCTGGCCAGTGGCGTCCTGCTGGTCCGTGTCGGCTCGGCCGTCGACGGGAACCGCGGGGCGCTCGTGGCGCCAGCCGCCATCGGAGTCATCCTGGTCCTGGTCCTGTTCCGGCGGATCCGCCGGATCGACAGTTCGGCCCGGGTGCCCGTCGTCCAGATCCGGCTGCTGCAACGGATCGACCTCTTCCACGGGCTCGGGGCACCCGAACTCGAGGGGCTGGCCCAACGGCTTGAACCGGTGGAACTGCCGGAAGGACTTCCCGTTGTCACCCAGGGGGACCCGGGGGATCTCTACTACGCCGTGGCCCAAGGCACCCTCGAAGTAAACGGGACGGCGCCGTCGTCAACCACCTGGTCGAAGGAGACGGATTCGGCGAGATCGCCCTGGTGCACGGCGTTCCCCGGACCGCCACGGTGACGACGACAAGTCCGGTACTCCTCTACTCCCTCGACCAGGAGTCCTTCATCCTGATCATCACCGGTCAGCCGGCTGTCCGCCGGGCGACCGACGCCAAGATCCAGTCCTACGGCTTCGACCCTGACAGGGGGGCGGAAGACGGGTCGGGAGAAATCTCCAACCCGTGGCCCGGGGACCCGGAGTGAGTCGGCGGCTTGAGCCCTCACCCATCACCTCGGCCAACTTTCCCTCCTGCTAGCACTCTCGTTGTTTGAGTGCTAAACTGGCAGTCAACAGCAGAGAGTGCTAACTGTCACCAACCAGCATCAATCACGGAGGAATACCTGATGGCCAAGTTGATTACGTTTGACGAAGAGGCCCGCCGGGCGCTCGAGCGGGGAATGAACAAGCTCGCCGACGCCGTGCGCGTGACCCTCGGACCGAAAGGTCGCAACGTCGTCCTCGACAAGAAGTGGGGCGCCCCCACCATCACGAACGACGGTGTTTCCATCGCCAAGGACATCGAACTCGAGGATCCCTTCGAGCGCATCGGCGCCGAACTGGTGAAGGAAGTGGCCAAGAAGACCGACGACGTGGCCGGTGACGGCACCACCACGGCCACCGTCCTGGCCTGGGCCATGGTCCACGAGGGACTGCGCAACGTAGCCGCCGGCGCCAACCCGATGTCGCTGAAGAAGGGCATCGAGGCCGGCACCGAAGCTGCCATCGAGTCCCTGCGCAACATCGCCCAGCCCACCGACTCCAAGGAGCAGATCGCCCAGGTGGCCTCCATCTCGGCGGCCGACACCGAGATCGGCGGCATGATCTCCGAGGCCATCGACAAGGTGGGCAAGGATGGCGTGATCACGGTCGAGGAGTCCCAGACCTTCGGCATGGACATGGACCTCGTCGAGGGCATGCGCTTCGACAAGGGCTACATCTCCCCGTACTTCGTGACCGACCCCGAGCGCATGGAGGCCGTCATGGAGGACGCCTACATCCTGCTGGTCGGTTCCAAGATCACCGCCGTCAGGGACCTGCTCCCGATCCTCGAAAAGGTGATGCAGTCGGGCAAGCCGTTGGTGATCATCGCCGAGGACATCGAAGGCGAAGCGTTGGCCACCTTGGTCGTGAACAAGATCCGGGGCACGTTCCGCAGCGTCTCGGTCAAGGCTCCCGGCTTCGGCGAGCGTCGCAAGGCCATGCTTCAGGACATCGCCATCCTCACCGGTGGCCAGGTTGTCACCGAAGAGGTCGGCCTCAAGCTGGAGAACGTCGGCCTCGAACTCCTCGGTACCGCCCGCAAGGTCGTGGTGACCAAGGACGAGACCACCGTGGTCGAAGGTGGCGGTTCGGATGACGAGATCAAGGGCCGGATCAACCAGATCAAGGCCGAAATCGAGAACACCGACTCGGACTACGACCGGGAGAAGCTCCAGGAGCGTCTGGCCAAGCTGTCCGGCGGCGTGGCCGTGATCAAGGTCGGGGCGGCCACCGAGGTGGAGCTCAAGGAGAAGAAGCACCGCATCGAAGATGCCGTCTCCACGACCAAGGCCGCCATCGAAGAAGGTGTCGTGCCCGGCGGTGGCGTGGCCCTGCTGCGTGCGCAGTCGGCCGTGTTGACGGCCGCCGAGGGTCTCAGCGGCGACGAAGCCACCGGTGCCCGCATCGTGGCCCAGGCCGTCGAGGCGCCCCTCAAGCAGATCGCCGTCAACGCCGGCATGGAGGGCGGTGTCATCGTCGACAAGGTCCGCAACCTGGCCAACCCCGCCGACGGTCTGAACGCCGCCACCGGCGAGTACGTCAACCTGGTTGAGGCCGGTGTCATCGACGCCGTCAAGGTCACCCGGTCGGCCCTGCAGAACGCCGCATCCATCGCTGCCCTCTTCCTGACCACTGAAGCGGTGATCGTGGAGAAGCCCGAAGATGCTGCCGCTGCCATGGCCGGTGGCGGAATGGACGACTTCTAGTCCACCTTCATTCCCCGGTCCAACAGCCGGGAAGCAGTACCGGTTGGAGAACAACGGGCGCCCGATGGGCGCCCGTTGTTCTGTCTCTAGACTGGAAGAGATGACTGAACCACTCGAACCTTCCGTCGGCCTGGGGGTGTTGCACCTCTTCGGCCAGTTCCTCGACGAGCACGTCGACGCCCCGGCCATCATCCAGGCCGTGAAGGCCGCCGAGGCCGACCAGGTCCAGGTCGTCCCGGTGGCCATGCTGGGCCACAAGTCCGACATCGGCTTCCTTGTGCTCGGAGCCGACCTGTGGCGCCTGCGGCGCTTCCAGTCCGACCTGCAGGCCGCCGGTGTGGTCATCGTCGACTCCTACGTCTCGCTCACCGAAGTGTCCGAGTATGCGGCCGGGATGCCGGACGAGATGAAGCAGCCCCGCCTGTATCCCTCGCTGCCACCGGAAGGCATGAGTGCGTTCTGCTTCTATCCGATGTCCAAGCGACGGGGCGACGTCGAGGGTTCGAACTGGTACTCGCTTCCCTTCGAGGAGCGCAAGGAGATGATGTACGGCCACGGGGCGGCCGGTCGCAAGTTCCATGGCCGCATCGTGCAGCTCATCACCGGTTCGACGGGCATCGACGACTGGGAGTGGGGAGTCACGCTGTTCGGCGTCCATCCGGACGATCTCAAGGACTGCGTCTACACCATGCGCTTCGACGAGGGCTCGGCCCGCTTTGCCGAGTTCGGTCCGTTCCTGACCGGGATGGTGGCCCCGATCGAGACCGTGCTCGAACAGCTCCTCCCGTCCAACTGAGGCGTCCGTGACGGGAGCTCCCGCAGGGACTTCGATCGACACCGGGACTCCCGACGCGGCACAGTTTGATGCCCTTCGGGCCCATCTGGCCAGGCTCGGCTCGGTGACGGTGGCCTTCAGTGGCGGCGCCGACTCGGCCTTTCTGGCATGGGTGGCCCACGACACCCTCGGGTCGGCCCACGTCCGGTGCGTCACCGCGGTCTCCCCCTCGCTCGCACCCGAAGAACTGGCCGACTGCCGTCAGCTGGCCGCCGAGTGGGGCCTTGACCACCACGAGGTCACCACCAACGAACTGGCCGACCCGTCCTATTCCGCCAACGACGGTTCCCGCTGCTACCACTGCAAGGTCTCCCTGATGGACGCCATCGACGTGCTGGTCCCGGCAGGGTCGGACCCCAGGGTTTCGGGGCCAACGGTGGTGCTTGGCGTGAACCTCGACGACCTTGGCGACCACCGGCCCGGCCAACAGGCGGCCGCCGAGCGGGGGGCGGTCTTTCCCCTGGTCGAGGCCGGGTTCACCAAGGAGGACGTGAGGGACTGGTCGAAGAAGCTCGGCCTTCGCACCTGGAACAAGCCGGCCGCCGCTTGCCTCGCCTCGCGGGTTCCCTACGGTACGAAGGTGACCCTGTCGACACTTTCGACGGTGGCGACCGCCGAGTCTGCCCTTCGACGACTTGGGTTTTTGGAACTGCGGGTTCGCCACTACGGCGACACGGCCCGCATCGAGGTGGGAACCGACGAGATGATCCGCATGATCGCCGAGCGGGAAGCAGTCACGGCCGCCGTGCACGCCGCCGGCTACCGCTACGTGACCCTTGACCTCGACGGATTCCGGTCCGGTAACCTGAACGCCATGCTCACCGACGACGTCGCAAACTCCGGAGAACCGGGGGACCACCCGTGATCGGGGTGCGGGTCAAGTTGACCTTCCCCGAGTCCCTCGTGCGGGAACCGGTGGTGGCCCGAATGATCCGGGAGTTCGACATCCTGGTCAACCTGCGCCGGGCCGACATCGGTGAACACAGCGGCTGGATCATCTGCGAGCTCGACGGTACCGGTGAGACCATCGACCGGGTCGTCGACTGGCTCGCGTCCGAAGGGGTCGAGGTCGACCTGCTCGGCGACATCGTGGAGAGCTGATCCCGTGCCGACCGGCCGAGCGGACGATGAACGTGCCGTTCGGCATGACGATGCCCTGGCCGCCAATCTTGCCTGGTGGGAGCGGAATGTGCCGGTCCATGTCGCCTCCGACTTCTACGACGTCGAGGGCTGGCTGCGCGAAGCCCGTGGTCCCCGTCGCCACGAAGCAGAACGGTTGGGCGACGTCTCCGGGCTGGACCTCGTCCACCTGCAGTGTCACTTCGGGAAGGACACCCTGTCCTGGGCCCGGGTCGGGGCCCGGGTGGTCGGCATCGACTTCTCCCCGGAGGCGATCGGCGCCGCCAGGCACCTCGCCCAACGGGCCGGGCTGGACGAAGTTTCGGAGTTTTACTGCGCCCCGGTCGCCGAGGCCGCCGACGTACTCTCCGGCCGCAGATTCGATGTCGTCTACGTCAGTCTCGGCTCGCTCTGCTGGCTGCCCCGGATCGACGAGTGGGCTTCGGTGGTCGCCCGGCTGCTCGGAAGCGGTGGCCGGCTGTTCATCCACGACGTCCATCCACTCTCCCAGGCGTGTGACGACAACGAACTCACCCTGGCCTACTCCTACTTCGAAGAGGCGGAGCCCTACATGGATGCTTCGGAGGGCACCTATGCCGACCTGGAAGCTGCCGAGCCCCTGCCCGGGATCCCGACCTATGAGTGGAACCACTCCCTCGGAGAGGTGGTGAACGCCCTCATCTCGCACGGTCTGCGCATCGACCGGCTCGACGAACACGACTGGACCAGCTTCCAGCGCTTCCCCTGGCTGGTCGGGACCGGTGAGGAGATGTTCACCGTTCCCGACGGGCAGCTCCGGGCTCCACTGTCCTTCACCCTGCAGGCCACCCGCACCTCGTGACCACACCCGGGGGCCCCGGAGTTGCCCGGAGGATCTCCGTGGTCGGCAACTCGGGCTCCGGCAAGACCACCCTGGCCCGACGGTTGGCCACCCTGCTCGACGTGCCCTACATCGAACTCGACGCCATCTACCACCAGGCCAACTGGACGCCGCTGGCGGACGACGAGTTCCTCCACCACGTCAATCAGGCCACTGCGGGGTCCGGCTGGGTCACCGACGGGAACTACCGGGTCGTGCAGCCCCTGATCTGGAGCCGGGCCGACCTCGTCGTCTACTTCGATCTCCCCCGATGGCTCACCACCCTCCGGGTCACCCGGCGGACCCTGCGCCGCTCGGCCACCCGGGAGGTGCTCTGGAACGGCAACCGGGAGCCGGTGGCCAACTTCACCCGGTGGGACCCGGAACGAAACGTCATCCGCTGGTCATGGGTGAAGCACCACGAAAACTCCACCCGCTACCGGGCGGCGGCCGCCCGTCGGGATCCCGGTGACCCGGCGTTCTTCCGCATCGGGAACCGCAAGGACGTCGAGGTGCTCCTGACGAGCGCCAACCCGGCGAACCGGGAACATCCGGGCTTCCACTGAACCCGGATCCGGCGAACCGGCCGCGCAACATCGAGGGCCCCCATCCAGTGAACCGGGGATCGGTGCGGGTCGCGCCACCGGGGAACGGTGCGGTCAGGAGGGGTCGTCCGGCGACCGGACGGTCCAGCCCGCTCCGGAGACCTTGCGGGGTTCGTAGAAGAGGCAACCCTCCGGGCAGGCAAAGGGAATCTGTTCGTTCGCTCCCACCCGGCACTTCTCGAGTTTCTCTTCCCGGCTGGTGGTCTGCATGATGTAGTGACGACAGTCATCGTTAACGGCCACGACCCCAGTCTGCCCGAAGCCGGAGCGGTTCGGAAACCATCCACTCTCCGGCGGCGGGAAGATCCGTGCGATAGCGTCGGCCTGTGGAACCGGCACCGACCCACAAGCAACTGTTGCGCTGGAGTGAGGCGTTGGCCGGCATCGCCCGGACCGGACTCGCCTTCACCGAGTCGCTCTATGAGCGGGAACGGTTCGAAGAGGTGCTCCACGTGGCGGCCGACATCAAGGCGGCGGTGGAAGAAGGCAACCACGATGCCGTCGATGTCCACGGCCAGGTCGAGGAGTGGCTGGGCTCGGTCGGCAGTGGCGTACCGGGATACGTCACCCCCAAGGTCGCGGTCGGGGCCGTGGTCGGCAATGACAAGGGCGAGATCCTGCTGGTCCAGCGAGCCGACTCGGGAGTCTGGTTGTACCCCACCGGCTGGGCCGACGTCGGCTATTCGGCCGCCGAAGTGGTGGTCAAGGAAGTGGCCGAGGAGACCGGCATCGAAGTCGAAGTCATCCGCCTGGTCGCCGTGCTCGACGGCCTGCGGGTGGGTATGAGCCAGATTCCCCTCTACTCCCTGGTGTTCCAGTGTCGGCCGGTCGGCGGCGAGTTGCGGGCCCACCCCCTCGAGTGTGCCGACGTAGGTTGGTTCGCCCCCGACCAACTCCCCTATCCGCTGGCCGGCCTCAACCTCTGGGGGGACGCCGTCTTCTCGGCCTTGCGGGGCGAACCGGTCGACGTGGTCTACAACAACGTCCGCCAGCCCATCTGGCGGGGCAACCCCGAGCACACCTGACGGAGCCGGTTTCCGTATTTTCGACCCGGTCGTGGCAAGTCGTAACTCGTCACAAGCCCGGGATGTCTCCCCGTTGGTCACTACACTCGCCGGAATGAGCGCCCCTGACGACTTCGCCCGTTCCGCCGCCATTGCGGGTGTCTCGGTCCCACTCCCCGAGGGCTACTCGATCGCCGAGGCCACCGACGTCACCGACGAACTGGTGGAAGCCTTCAGGGTCCTGACACCCCAACTCTCCTCGTCGTCTCCGGCCCCCGACCGGGTGGCGTTGGAGGAGATCGTGGCGTCACCGGCCACGGTGTTGCTGGTGGCCCGGAATCCCGACGGTCGGATCGTCGGCTCCATGACACTCGCCCTGTTCCGACTGCCCACCGGCCTCAGGGCATGGGTGGAAGACGTGGTGGTCGACGACTCCACCCGGGGATCCGGCATCGGCGGTGCCCTGGTCATGACGGCCGTGGCCCACGCCGGCAACGTAGGGGCCAAGACGGTGGACCTGACATCACGACCCAGTCGGGAAGCGGCCAACCGGCTCTACGTCAGACTCGGTTTTTCCCTCCGGGAGACCAATGT
>CAITPI010000104.1 GCA_903894295.1 uncultured Acidimicrobiaceae bacterium | reverse complement strand
GGTCGGGGCCGCCCATCCGGCGGTGCCGAGCTTCTCCCACCAGGCCTCGACCGTGAGGTCGGGGTCCCACTCGTCACCGAGCCAGTCGTGAAGCTCTTCGAGTACGTCCGGCGTGGTCATGCGTAAGCCTCCTGGGTTTCACGGCGGTGGCGGGCGTAGTCCATCTTGCCCGATGGCGATCGCCCGATCGAATCCACGAAGCGGACCCGGCGCGGTGCCTTGTAGCCGGCAAGACGGGCCTTGACGTGGGCGATGACCGCGTCGGGTTCGAGCGGTCCCATCCCGGGCCGGAGTTCGACAACGGCGACGATCTCCTCGCCGAAGCGTTCACTGGGCAGACCCACCACGGCGGCATCGAGGACCTCGGGAAGGGTCTTGATGACCTCCTCCACCTCTTCGGGATAGACCTTCTCGCCACCGGTGTTGATGCAGGCCGATCCCCGGCCGAGAAGTTTGATGGATCCGTCCGCCTGAACCTCGGCGTAGTCCCCGGGAATGGAGTACCGGTTTCCGTCGATGGTCCGGAAGGTGGCGGCGGTCTTGGCGTCGTCCTTGTAGTAGCCGAGCGGAATGCGGCCACCGAGCGCCAACACGCCGATCGAGCCGTCGCCGGGCTTCACTTCGGTTCCGTCGTCGGCGAGGACCCGCACGAAGGGGCCCAGGGTGAACTTGGCCGTCTTGGCCGCCGCTCCGGCCGCCGAGACCGAGCTGCCCATCCCGAGCGCTTCGGACGAGGAGAAGGCGTCGATCAGCAACATGGAGGAGTGGTGGCGGAGGAGGCCCTGTTTGGTCTCCTCGCTCCACATGACGCCCGAGGAGACCATGCCGATCAGGCTGGTCAGGTCCCACCGGCCGGGCTCGGCTTCGAGGGCGGCCAGGATCGGCTTGGCGAAGGCGTCACCGACGATGATCAGGGCGTTGACCTTCTCCCGCTCGACGGTGTCGAGCAGGGCTGTGGCGTCAAAGGTCCTGTTCGCCATGGTGACGACCCGACCGGCTCCGCTGAGGCAGTCCATGGCGGTGAATCCACCGGTGCCGTGCATCAGCGGGCAGGCCGGCATCACGGTGGCTCCGGCCGGATTCTCGGCCAGTGACGCCCGCACACCGTCCAGGCCTCCGTCTTCGGGATAGCGTCGCCAACCGCCGCCGTTCAGCAACGAGTAGAGGTCGTCCTGACGCCACATGACGCCCTTGGGCATGCCGGTCGTGCCTCCGGTGTAGAGCATGAACAGGTCATCCGGGGAGCGGCCCCAGGGGGTGACGACCCGGCCACCGCCTTCGGCGCCGGCCACCTGTTCATACGGGGTCGCCCAGTCGGGACAGGGTCCCGACCCGTCGTCGACCCAGAGCCACGATACCACCGTGGGCACCCGGGACCGGATGCCTTCGATGCGGGAGGCGAACGTGCCGTGGAACACGACGGCGACGGCATCGGCGTTCTCCCACAGGTAGGCCAGTTCGTCGTCGGCATAGCGGTAGTTGGTGTTGATGGGCACGAACGAGGCCTTGAAGCAGGCGAACGTGGCCTCCAGGTACTCGGGGCAGTTGTAGAGGTAGAGACCGACCTTGTCCTGGTGGAGGGCACCGCGTTCCAGCAGCCACCGGGCCACGTTGTCGGCCCGGTGGTCGAACTCACGCCAGGTGACGGTCCTGGTGCCGTGGGTCTGGGCCGGTGAATCCGGGACCATGTCGGCCACGGTCTCCCAGACGTCACCAAAGTTCCAAGCGGTCATCACTACTCCCCGTCCATCCTGCACTCAGCCGTGTCACGGCACCTTGATGTCACTGGTTGGCGCAACCGAAGGAGCCTACGCTGGTCGTCATGGACTTCGCGCTTCCCGACGATGACGATCCCCGCCGGAAGGAGATCCGGACCTGGCTGGCTTCCCATCCGGATCCCGAGCCGCGCCAGCTGGCCGAAGCCGGTCTGGTGGCGCCCCACTGGCCGAAGCCGTGGGGCCTCGGGGCCGATCCGACGCACCAGCTGATCGTCGACGACGAACTTCGTTCGGCCGGCGTGCGCCGGCCGGACAACACCATCGGAATCGGCTGGGCCGGCCCGACCATCCTCTATGCCGGCAACGAGGCCCAGAAGGAGCGCTACCTGTGGCCGCTGCTGGCGGGAGAAGAGATCTGGTGTCAGCTCTTCAGCGAGCCCGAGGCCGGCTCCGACCTGGCCAGTCTGACCACCAAGGCCACGCTGGACGGTGACGAGTGGGTCGTCGAGGGCCAGAAGGTCTGGACCAGCTATGCCCACCGGGCCAGGTTCGGCATCCTGCTGGCCCGGACCGAGCCGGAGGCGTCGAAGCACCAGGGCATCTCCTACTTCATCTGCCCGATGGACGCTCCGGGGGTCACCATCCGACCGCTGGTGGACATGACCGGCGCCCACTCGTTCAACGAGGTCTTCCTGGACGAGGTCCGTCTGCCGGCCGCCAACCTGGTGGGGGAGCGCGGCCAGGGCTGGGCGTTGGCCAAGGTGACGCTCGGGAACGAGCGGGTGTCGCTGTCGGGTTCCGGGGCGCTATGGGGCATGGGGCCCACCGCCGAGGACCTGGTCGACGTTGTCCGCCGGTCCGGTGGGGAGACCGACCCGATCCTGCGGCAACGGCTGGCCCGGCTCTGGAGTGAAGGCGAGATCCTGCGGCTCCTGCGTATGCGCACCGTGTCGGCCATGGTGGCCGGCTCCTCTCCGGGACCCGAGGCGTCAGTCCGCAAGGCGCTGGCCGATGACCACGGCCAGCACGTGATGATGCTGGCCCGGGACCTGGCCGGGGCGCGGGGCATGCTGGCCGGAGCGGGACCGGCCGAGGACGATCCGCCCGGGCCCGGCTCGTGGCCGGACAGCCTGTGGGACTACGGCTTCTTCTTCTCGCCGGCCCTGACCATCGGTGGAGGAACCTCCGAGGTGCAGCGCAACATCATCGCCGAGCGGACCCTCGGTCTGCCCCACGACCCTCCGGCCTGAGCGCCTCCGGACGGACGCTCCGGCTCCGTCAGGAGACGATGGGGCCGGCGTCCTCGTAGCCCTGGCGGATGCCCTGGCCGGCCCGCCGGGTCAACTGCTCGGGCTCGTAGAGCATCCAGTAGGCGTTGCGGGCGTGTTTGCGGGCCCGGTTCACGCACACCACGGCCAGTTTTTCGGGGTCCGACTCCTCGTTCTCGTGGACGAAGACCTCGAGGATGTGGGTCGAGGTCATCAGCTGGGCCAGCATGATGCCCTGGGCCGCTTCGTGGGCGCACTGTTGGTCGATCGGTGCCTTGCCCGGCATGCCGAGCGCCACCACGATCCTGCACTGCTCCTGTTCGATGAGCCGCTTGCACGCCACGCCAAGATCCTTGAAGCCCGGAACCGTGCGGTGGACGATCTCGAAGGTCGAACCGAAGCCGGGGCAAGCCTCGAGCTCGCTGATGGCCTCGGCGCCCATGTCGTAGCGGGCGAACATCGTGTCAACTATGCCGATCCGGTCCATGACTGCATCCTAACCGTCGCCACTTTCGGCAAGACTCGTCCCATGCGCCCCACCAGATTGGTCGTCGTCGCCGGAACCGGTACCGAGGTCGGGAAGACCTGGGTCTCGGTGGAACTGCTGCGGGCCCTTCGGGCCCGTGGGGTCGGCGTGGCCGCCCGCAAACCGGCCCAGTCGTTCGAGCCGGGGGACGTCACCGATGCCGACCTGCTCGGTGCCGCCAGTGGGGAAGATCCCACGACGGTCTGCCCACCGGCCCGCTGGTATCCGGTGGCGATGGCGCCTCCCATCGCCGCCGAAGAGCTCGGAACCCCGGCCTTCACGGTGGCCGAGCTGGCCGACGGGATTCACTGGCCCTCCGGGCCAACCACCTTCGGCCTGGTCGAGACCGCCGGTGGTGTCCGCTCCCCCCAGGCCAGCGACGGAGACGTCACCGACCTGGTGGACCGCCTGGCTCCGGACCTCGTGGTGCTGGTCGCCGATGCCGGGCTGGGAACGATCAATGCCGTGCGGAGCAGCATCGACGCACTTGGCGGGGACGTTCTGGTGGCCCTCAACCGTTACGACGGCTCCGAGAAGGTCCACCGGACCAACCGGGACTGGCTGGTTGACCGTGACGGCTTCTCCGTGGTGGTCCTGCCGGACCAGATGGACGATCTGGCCATGGAGGTTCTTGGACCGGAAGGTTGATCCGGGCGGGTGATCCAGGCGGTTGATCCGGACGGTCGGACGACCGGGCGCGGCGGTAGGGTGGGGGAACGAGTTTTCGGGAGCATGGCATGCAGAACGGCGTTTTGGGGATGGTCGGAGAGACGGCCGTGGTGACCAAGGAAGTGGCGGGTCGAACCCAACCCGGCTCGGTGCTGACCCGGGGCGAAGAGTGGTTCGCCGTCTCCATGGTCCCCGGTGAGGCGATTGCCCCGGGAACCACCGTAGTGGTGGCCGACGTGGACCGGGGCCTCCTTGTGGTCTATCCGACCGGGGAGTGACCCGGAGGTTTCCCGTGGGCGACCGGGTGTGGCCGTTTGACGCCGGCCGGCCTTACTAGAGGAAGTAGAGGCGCTGCAGGGGCACGTTGTCCTGGGCGTCGAAGTGGAGCTGCTCGCCATCGAGGGTGACCCGGGCCGACACCGGGTCGACGTGGACCGACCCGAGTCGGCCGTTTCGCACCATGTGCGACAGGCGCACGCTGCGACAACCCTGCACCGGCACCCGCCGGCGCCGGGTCGGCCACGGATCCGATTCGGACTCGGACGCCGCCGAGTTGGTGAACAGGACCGAGAGTTCGGCCGGGGCGGCACCGAGACCTCCGAACTGGGGTCCATAACGGAGGGGCTCCGCCGTTTCGGTGGTGGCGTTCGGGTCGCCGAGGCGGCCCCAGGCCGGAAGTCCGCCCTTGATGACGAGCGTCGGCTTGGCGGCAAAAGACGCAGGATTCCAGAGGACGATGTCGGCCAGATGACCGGGGGAGAGGGAGCCCACTTCGTGGCTCAGGCCGTGGGCCAGGGCCGGGTTGATCGTCAATTTGGCGAGAAAACGGAGCACCCGTTCGTTGTCGGGACGGCCCGGGGTGACCAACTCGCCGCCGGGCGCACCCCGGGTGACCGACGCCACGGCAAAGGTCCGGCGCCAGTTCTCGCCGGCCCGTCCCATGCCCAGTGCATCGGAGCTGGTGATGGGAATGACGCCGAGGTCATGGAGGAGGTTCTCGGCCCCCATGGTTTCGGCCCGGACCCGGTCGTGGGCCAGGACGAGATCACCGGGTACGTCGGGGTTGAGCCCGTGCACGCTGACGATCATGGCGACGTGCTCGTCCAGGGCGTTGACGCCGTAGGGGAGGGTGGGATTGGTGGACGATCCGATGACGTGGTCGATTCCGGCCAGTCGCAACACGTCCGGGGTATGGCCCCCTCCGCACCCTTCGACGTGGAAGGCGTGGACCACCCGCCCGTCGGTCACGGCGAGGGTGTCGTCGACGGTCAGGCCCTCGTTCAGACCGTCGGTGTGGAGGCAGACCTGGACGTCGAACTGCTCGGCCATCTGCAATGCCGTGTCGAGGGTTCGCAGGTGGGCTCCGGTGTCTTCGTGGACCTTGAAGCCACAGACACCCGCCTCCAACTGCTCGAGCAGGGGATCGGTCCGGGCCGAGGAACCCCGCCCGAGGACCCCGACGTTGACCGGCCAGGCGTCCAGTGAGGCGTAGCCCTGACGCAACACGGTGGGTGATCCGACCCCCACGCCCCAGAACGGTCCGAGCTCCTGGGTGAGAATGGTGGTGACCCCACTGGCGAGGGCGGCCTCGAAGACCCGGGGCGACATCCCGTGGACGTGGGTGTCGATGCCGCCGGCCGTGGCAATGAGGCCCTCGCCGGGAATGATCTGGGTGCCGCTGCCCACGACGACATCGATTCCATCCGACACGTCCGGGTTGCCGGCCCGACCGACACCGGTGATCCGTCCGCCCCGGATGCCGATCGAGGCGTTCCGGATGCCGAGCAGGGGATCAAGCACCAGTACGTTGGAGATGACGATGTCGCAGGATTCGCTGGTGCGCACCGACTGCAGGCCGATGCCGTCCCGTCCCGTGCGACCAAAGCCGAGGAGGAGTTCGTCCCCGACGACCCGGGCGTCGGCCTCCACCTCCACCACCAGTCCGGTGTCACCGAGGCGGACCCGGTCGCCGAGGCGGGCCCCGTTGATGGCCCGGTCCTCGCCCCAGGGAAGCTGCCGGCTCACGTGTCCAACTCCCGGTCGTCCAACTCCTGACCACCCAACTCCTGGCTACCCGGGCCCCTGAGGTCGGACATCCGTCGGGCCACAGCATCGTTCGGGTCTCCGTCGCTGAACCCGCAAGCCCGGGCCCGGGCCAGTGCCGCCTCCTTGGCTCCGGGGGCGTCGAGGGGGCCGTCGACCAGACCGGCGAACCCGACGATGACCCGTTCGCCTCCGAAGTCCACCAACTCCACGTCCTGCTCGTCGCCGGGTTCGAAGCGGACAACGGCCCCGGCCGGCACGAAGAGGTGCCGTCCGTAGGCGGCGGCGCGGTCAAAGCGCAGACGAGGGTTGACTTCGAAGAAGTGGAAGTGGGACGTCACCGAGATGGGCACCGGGGCCAGGTTGGCCACACGCACGGTGACCGTCTCGGAGGGCGGGGTAGTGCGGGATTCGTCGCCACCGGCGATGACGGCTCCAGGGGCTTGTTCGCCGAGGTGCCCGCCACCGACCGGATCGGGGACGGTGACGAGGCGGGAACCGTCGGTAAAGACGGCCTCCACCTGGACCTGGGTCACGATGTCGGCCACGCCAGGCAGGACATCTCCGGGTCCGAGCACGGACCGACCCCGCTCCAGTGCGTCCCGTACGCCGAGTCCATCCCGGGCCGCTTCGGCCACGGTGTCGGCCACAATGGCGATGGTTTCCGGGACATTCAACCGGAGCCCCCTGGCCTGGCGTTGGCGGGCCAGTGAGGCGGCCAGATGAAGCAGAAGTCGATCCGTCTCGGTCGGTGTCAGATCCATGCCCGGAGTCAGCCCGCCGGTTCCTGCTGGGTGATGCAGTGGATGCCGCCACCCCGATCGAAGATGCCCCGGGCATCGACCAGGACGATCTCCCGGTCCGGATAGCAGTGGGCCAGGGTCTCCTTGGCCGCCTCGTCGTTGGGGTCGTCAAAGGAGCAGAGGATCACCGCCCCGTTGACCACGTAGTGGTTGATGTAGCTGTAGTCGACCCAGCCCCGGTCGTCGGTGAGCACGGTGGGGGCGGCCACCGGGATGACGTCGATGCCCGGGAGGGCGCCCATGATGCCCGCCACTTCCGCACTGACTTCGTGATCCGGGTGTTCGGTGGACCGTTGGTCGTGGTAGAGGATGGTGTCCGGTCCGGCAAAGCACGCCACGATGTCCACGTGTCCCCGGGTCCCGAAATCGTCGTAGTCGCGGGTGAGGCCCCGGGGGAGCCACACGGCCCGGGTGGTGCCGATCATCCGGTGGATCTCGGCTTCCACCTGTTCCCGGCTCCAGTCCGGATTCCGCCCCTCGCCCCGTTGAACGGTGTCGGTGAGGAACACCGTGCCCCGGCCGTCGACGTGGATGCCTCCACCTTCGTTGACCATGGCGGAGTCGAGCACCTCTACCCCCACCTCGTTGGCGATAAAGGTGGCAATATTCGCGTCATCGTCCCATTCGGACCACGACTGGGCTCCCCAACCGTTGAAGATCCAGTTGACGGCGGCCCGCCGGCCCTGGCCGTCAACGACAAACGTCGGTCCCATGTCGCGGATCCAGGAGTCGTCGAGGGGAGCCACATGGACGGTGATGCCGGGGTCACAAAGCTTCTTCGCCGAATCGACATCGGCCGGGTCCACCACGAGGTGCACGGGCTCGAAGGGAACGATGGCGTTGGCCACCGAGGCCCAGGCCGCCCGCATCGCGGCCAGACCGGCGGCATCCAGGTCGTAACTCGAAGGTCCGACGGTCGGCCAGGCCATCCAGCTGGCGGTGTGGGGCGCCCATTCGGGCGGCATGGTCCAGGTCATCGCTGCTCCCTCCGGTTCGGCTCCATCGTGGCACGGAGTTGCCCGTGCGGTGGGCAGTGGTCCACTCCCGGGCGAACCCGATTGCCGTCAGCGATAGTTGCTCAGTGGCACGGTGACCACATCGAACGGCAACTTCCACGCATCGGGCATGAGATGGCCCAGAACATAGATGGCGTAGCCAAGGCCCAGACCCCAGTGGGCCTCGGTCCGGGCGACGATCTGGTCGGCTGGGGCGAGGTCCCCGACCAGGTCGGCAATGGCCATCATCTCGCCGGCGTCCACCCGGGCCTTCATTCGGCCCTCCCGCCAGCCGACCCGTACCTGCTCGAGAGCGATGGCGGCGCCGAGCCGGTGTTCGGGTCGCAGCATTTCCCGCCACGTGACCGCGTCGGCGATTCCCGCTCCATGGTCGGCGGCGATCTTCTGTCCGAACTTCACGTTCTTCTCGACTCCGGGCCGCAAGGTCTGCTCGGTGGCCGCCATGAACATGTCGAGCTTGGTCGGGAACTCCGAGAAGAGGAAGGACTTTGAAAGGCCACTCACCTCGCAGATCCGGGCCAAGGTGGTGGCGTCGTAGCCCGAGGCACCCACTTCGTCCCTGATCGCGTTGAGGACCTTGTCGAGTTTGGGGTCGCCGGTCCTGATCTTGTGCGGGCGCATGTTCGTCGCTTCGTCTGGTGGAAGTTCGACCGGCTCGGACGGGTGGGCCAGGGCCCACGTCACCTTCTTCACCGCCGAGGTCAGGTCGACGGTTTTTGCCTCCGGTCGCTGCCAGGCGAGCAGCACGCCCAATACGCAGTTCAGGGCGTAGAACGCCTGTGTCCGGTCAACCACCCCGGCAGCACCATCCTTCGTCCGGTCGGATTTCGGGCTGACTTCTTCGAGGGCGTTGAGTCCCTGTTGGACCACCGGACGTACGGCATTGGCCAGATCGGGTTCGAACCGGCTGATGGCGAGCAACTCGGCCAGGGCGACGAGTTCGTTGTCGGGATCCTGCAGGGGGGCAAAGGCCTCGACCCGGCCGGCCAATCCGCCTCGGAACTGTCGTTGCAGTAGCGCCCGGGCCGATGGCAGGAGGCGGTCGGTGAAGATTCCGGCCCCCCGCTGGTTCCACAGGGTCAATCCGGTGGCCGCCCGATCCGGAAAGCGCTGGTAGGCAGTGGCGTTGGAGAGACCAGCCGCCTTGGAGACGGCGACCGGTGACAGGTGGCTCCATCCGTTGGCAGCCAGTACCTCGATTCCGGCGTCAACCAGACGGGCGTCGTTCAGAAACTCCCGGGGCAGCCGGCCGCGGGGTTTCCGGTTGGCCGGGTAGCTGTGCCGCCGGGTGGGAGTCATGATGAAAGCATAATGACGGACTCAATTCCGGAACGACCTTTGGCCTCCGGCGGAGGTAGTTTCCCGGAAACGGCCGGGGCAGACCGACTACGAGAAGGTCGGGCTGTCCCGTCGCTGGTCGAAGGCAACGCCCGGCGTTCGGGGTCCAACGACACCTTGGAGCTTGATGGATCGCCACTGCGGCACCTCACCCAGAATGCAACACAGGATGCAACGAAGTACTACCAGCGACAACTGTGACCGGCAGTCCATTTTCTACGATGTCGTGAGACACCTGTCTCCGATGTCTCGCGACATCACAAAGGTGCCCACGGCAGGATTCGAACCTGCGACGCACGGTTTAGGAAACCGACGCTCTATCCCCTGAGCTACGTGGGCGGGACTTCCGCGTAAGCCTCCGCGCGAGGCTCCGCGTCTCGATCAGGGCCTTAGCCTAGGCCGAGTGCACCCAGGGGCATTGCCGGACAGAGTGGGTTGGTAACCTAAAGACAAAGAACTCTTTGTTCTTTGTTTGTCTTTGGAAGCCCCATTTCGATCACCAAGCGGATTGCCGATGTCGAGGCAGAGCTGACGAAGAAGAGGGCTCAGGCGGCCGAGGTCCTCGCCAGCTGCCGTGGGCTTGAGGCAGAGTTAGCAGCCCTGCGGGCCGGCCTTGGACACGAAGGAGACCTCGTCGGGGTCGCCCGGACGGAGGCAATCCTCGCCGTGCTGCGTCAGGCTGACGAGTTCCTCTCTCCCACCGGGGTAGTTGCCAGCCTCCATGCCTCCAGACGAAACGACGATGCCCGGTCTGTGACTGCCACGCTCGATCATCTGCTGAAGCAAGGGAAAGTGGTGAAGGTCGGACGCGGACGCTACTTGGCGGGGTAAGTCAGCTGAGGTGGGAATGACATCAGCCAACTTCTGCGGTGGCGAACATCTCGGCCTGTTGCCGCACCAACTCGATGGCCGCCTCTTCTTTGTCCGGCGGATAGTCGAAGCGAGTCAGCAACCGCTTGACCTTCGCTCGCATCCCAGCTCGAACCACACCTGATGGGGCCGGGCGACTTGAAGCGGAAGGTCCGTGACGTCGGATCCACGCTGTCGAGACCCGCTGGCGTTGGTGAGGACTTCGACCACGCGGATGCCCGACCGACCAGGGCCGATCGGCAAGGGCAGCGCGCCACCGCTTCGACTGATGAACAGACTCCGCAGACGACTCCACGATCTGGCGATGAGCGTGAGCTCCGCCGGTCGCTCGTCGAGCCGGGACCAGAGGTACACCTGGCCCTCGAGGTGCTCGGTAGGGTCACAGACCTCCTCGTCTCCGGTGACCTGACTGGTGCCAGAGCCGAGCTCGCATCGCTGGACGAAGGTCCGCTTCGCTCGTATTGGGCCAGCAAGCAGGTACGAGGCATTCCGAGAATAGGGCTCGGCGTTTGAGTCAGATTTTGGTTGACAAAGGGTCGATCGTGGCGCCAAGCGCCTGATTTAGCCTGTCACCTTCAGCGGTGGATTCCAGGACTGCGTGGTCGGAGAACCGGCCCGTGGTTGCCGCCGGACCACCGAATCGACCCCAACAACTGTCCCCCACGAGTGGTCCATAGTGTCGCTTGCTGACTAACCGACACTATGATGACTGACGGAGGACGATTACATGGCTCACTTCGAAGACCACATCTGGCAGGGTAGCCCTACGGGGCAGACCCGACGGGATAGAACCTCCTGCTCGTATCGTGCCTATGTCCCCGACGGTGTTGCGTCGCGAGCCCTCACGCTCCCCGCTGACCTCGTGGCCGACCTCGCTGACGCCGGCCAGGCGATCGCTGCGCTTCAGCGTAGCCCAGTGGGTCTGGCCAGCACCGAGTCAGTAGCACGCTTGCTGCTCCGGGCCGAAGCAGTCGGGTCGTCCTACATCGAAGGTCTTCAAGTCAACGCTCGGCGTCTGGCCAAGGAGGAGTTCGCTGAGCAGGTCGGGCTTCCTGCCAACGATCACACTGCCCGAACTGTGCTCGGGAACATCCGCGCTATGCGCGGGGCCCTTGAGCTCGCTGACCTCGGCCGGGCACTCACCGTCGATGACCTCTGTGCGTTGCATCGTGCCCTCCTTGTCGGCACGAGCGATGAGCACTGGGGAGGTGTGGTGCGTACCGAGCAGAACTGGATCGGAGGCGCCAACCCCTGTCGGGCGGCCTACGTCCCACCGCCCCACGAGCAGGTCCCCGGCCTCCTGGCGGACCTGTGTGCCTATCTCTCGAGCGACGATCACCCAGCTATCGTCCAGGCCGCCCTCGCCCATGCGCAGTTCGAAACCATCCATCCCTTCATCGACGGAAACGGCCGGGTGGGGCGAGCACTGATCCATCTCGTCCTCCGCCGTCGTGGGGTGACTCCAACCTTCGTTCCTCCTGTGAGCCTGATCTTGGCCACCAACGCCGGGGCCTACATCGCGGGTCTCGTCTCCTTCCGCTACGACGGCCCACCCGGCCAGACGGCAGCCAACGAGGCAGCACTTCAGTGGATCGATCGCTTCGTGAACGAGCTACTGCGCGCCTGTGCCGACGCGGAGGGCTTCGCCGAGGAGCTCTCCGAGCTCGAACGACGCTGGCGTGATGCCGCCGGACAGGTGCGTCGCAACTCGGCGACCGACCTGCTGCTGTCGGCGTTGCCGGGCCTCCCCATCCTCACCGTCGAGACGGCATCGGTCGCCATCGACCGTTCCCGCAAGCGGACCAATGATGCCGTCAACCACCTGGCCGAGCGCGGCATCCTTGTCCAAGGCACCGTCGGGCGACGAAATCGCGTCTTCGAGGTGGCCGGACTCCTTGATGCTCTTACCGGGTTCGAGCGGAGGCTGGCTTCGCCCGCAGCTGATACCGCCGTGGCACGGCCGACGCGCGCTGTTCCGGGCCGCATCCAGTCGCGATGACGAGCCCGGATCCAAAGGAGGGCCGGGCTCGTCATCTCGGGCTGCGCCGCTCAAGCTGCCACCTCTACCATCGAGCGGCCGAACCACCATCCGACTGCGCGGGCTGGGCACAAGCCGACCATCCCCTTCTCGCCGCCACTGGCAGCCCCGGGCTGATCCTCCCGCCATTCAGCGCTGACACCGACCACTGAAGGAGACGGGCCAAATCAGGCCTCAGGAGTCCCACTCGACCCTTTGTCAACCAAAATCTGACTCAAACGCCGAGTATTCCGAGAACAAAGACAGTCGGCAAGCGCCAGCAGTTGAGCGAAGCCGATCATGACGCTGTACTGGCCCGTGATGGCTGGCACTGTCGCTACTGCGGGATTGGAGTCATCGACCGCAGAGCGCGCAAGCAGCTCGTCGCCTTACTCGGAGACCCGCCGGTCTGGGGAAGGTTCGACTCTCAACGCCATGCAGCCCTGCTCGTCTTGTCCGGAGTAGCGGATCACGTCGAGGCTGCTGCCAGCTTTTCTGATCCAGCCCTGGCCGACAGCCACGAAAACCTTGTGGCCAGTTACTACACCTGCAACTTCGGCAAGTCCAGCTTCACCTGTGACCAGCTCGGCCTCCAGGACCCGCGACAAAATCTGGAGTTGACCCACTCTCCCGTGCACATTTTTCTAAGCGACGGCAGCCGATTCGAAGTCGGCTGGTGAACGGTACCCGTGGCGCTTCTGGATGCGCTCGGGGTTGTAGAAGCCCTCGATGTAGTCGCAGATCGCCGAGCGAAGTAGATCCCGTGACATCCATGTCTTTCGCCCGTAGATCCAGTTCAGATCAGTGGAGTGGCCGACCGGGCCGATGGTGTGGCCGAACCGGATCGGGACGATCCGGGGAGATGTCGGGTCGTCAGTCGGACGGGTCGGAGTCCAGGCCGTCCAACGTGGCCGTTTCGGCCAACGTGTCGACGTGGTGGTTGATGCGGCGCACGATGTAGATCGAGAACAGGGCGGAGGGAATCTCGACGGTGAGGGCCAGGAAGACGGCAGCCAGGGCGGCCGTTCGGTTGGACGAGGTCATGATGTCGAACCAGGCGTCAACCACCAGCAAGGTGGCGAGTGCCGTGGCGGGAAGTTCGACCCGGGGATCCATGCGGAACGTGTAGTAGGCGGTCAGGAAGATGGTCACCACCAACAGCACGTCGAAGCCGACCCAGGCGATCCGGTAATGGGTGTCGATGGTCCGGTTCGGCAGGGTGTAGGCCAGATAGGCGGTCCAGGGAACCAGTACGACGGCTCCCACCGAGAAGATCCATCCCAGAAGCCTGACCTGGAGGCGGTTGATCCCCAAGAAGTCTGGCCGGGTGCCCGGATTTCGCGAGGTCCGCTTGCTCACCGCAACAGACTAGGTTCACCGGCTTCCAAGTGGGTCGGAGTTGTGGTCACCACCGACGCAATGACGACCTGGCGGACCTTCTAGGCGAGTCCCAGCCTGACGGCGGACGCAGGGGACAAACTGGCCGGGGCCCCCAGATTGGCGGCATCCCCGAAGACCACGACGGCGCCGGTGGCCAACAGGACGAGGTAGCCCAGGTGGTCGGGTGTGGGCGTCAGCGACACGGCCGATGTTCCGAGTGCGCCGCCGGACTGGGCATACGGCGAGCCCAGCCAGCCCGCATCGCCAAAGTTGAGGACCCGGCCGGAAGCGGTGGTGATCAGGTAGCCCGAGCCATCACTGCTCGAGGTCATATCGACGGGACTGCCGAGCGCGGTGGCTCCTTCGATGCAGCCGAAGAAGACGGCATCGCCGAAGTTGAAGACCCGTCCGGTGCTCGTCAGGATCCAGTAGCCGAGGCGGTCGGGCGTGGCGGCCAGGGCGATGGCGCTTCCGGCGGCGGTTGATCCGCCGGTGGCGGCGAACTCCGAGCCCAACCAGGGGGCATCGCCGAAGTTGAAGACCCGTCCGGTGCTCGTCAGGATCCAGTAGCCCGCACCGTCGGGAGTGGGTGTCAGGGCGACCACGCTTCCCGCGGCCGACGAGCCCTGGGTGACGGAGTACTCCGAGCCCAACCACGGGGCGTCACCGAAGTTGAGGACCCGGCCGGTCGAGGTGGCGAGCCAGTAGCCGAGACTGTCAGGGGTGGTGGCGAAGCCCATCGTCGTGCCGAGCGAGGTGTTGCCTCCGGTCGAACCCGACCAGACGGCAGCGCCGAAGTTGAAGACCCGGCCGGTCGAGGTGGCGACGTCGTAACCGGTGTCGGTGGTGCCCACCAGTCCTCCCGGTGAGCCCACATTGAGCAACAACCGTTGTGTGGAGGATCCGGCACTGTTGGTGGCCGTGATGGTCACCGGATACGACCCGGCCGAGGTGGGAACGCCCGAAATCCTGGCGGTCCCGTTCTGGTTGTCGGTGAAACCCACGCCGGCCGGCAGGCTTCCCGACTCGGTGAGTTGCACCGGAGAGAGCGTGGGAGTGGTGGCTACCGTCACACTGGCCCCCAGGGAAACGGTCAGTGTGGCCGAGGAGGGGGAAGTGAACGTCGGGACGACCGGGAACGAACCGTTGCTGGCCCAGGTCGGTGTGCCGAGTCCGGTCGTGGTCCCGGCCAGGGAGAAGGTGCCGGTCCCGGTCGACTGGAGGTCGCTCAAGGTGGTTCCCGAGTACCAGGCGATGCCCGAGAGGCCGCTCGAGTTGAAGTTGCCGACCCCGGCCCAGGTGGGGGGAGTGGCTTCGGTCGTGGTCCCGGCCAGGGAGAAGGTGCCGGTCCCGGTCGACTGGAGGTCGCTCAAGGTGGTTCCCGAGTACCAGGCGATGCCCGAGAGGCCGCTCGTGTTGAAGTTGCCGACCCCGGCCCAGGTGGGGGGTGGGAGCCCGGCCGTCTGGCTGACCAGGGCGAACTGGCCGTTGTTGACCGGTTGGTAGAGGGAAAGCACGCCTCCGGCATACCAGGCCACATCGGCCAACCCGTTCCCGGTGAAGTTCCCGACCCCGGCCCAGGTGGGTGGGCCCGACGCCACGGTGGAGCCCACGTTGGTGAACGTGCCGTTGAGGTTCGACCTGAGGTTGGTCAGGGTCGAACCCTGGATCCAGGCGAGGTCGTCCCGGTGGTCGCCGTTGAAGTCGGCCCGGGCCGGGTCGACGACACTGGCCGTGGTCGGGGCGACGTAGACCCATTGCTCGTTGGGGTTCCAGATCGAGGCCGCCCAGCTGGCGATCGAGACGCCGTCGTTCTGCTGGACGGTGATGTTCGAGGGACCAACGAAATCACCGTTGACCAGATTCACCGTGCCATTGGGATTCACTCCGACGACCAGACCGACGTGGTCGGCGTAGGTCAGGCCCGAGGCGCCAAGATCACCCTTCGGGTAGAAGACGACGGCATCGCCGACGGCCGGGTTGTTGCCGTCGGGGATCAAGACATCGCCAACCTGTCGACCCCAGGCGTAGAAACTGCGGGCGCCGGCCGTGAGGGTTCCCAGATCGACGGTGACGCCCGAGGTCTGCCAGTCCCACTTGGCAAAGTCGGCACACCACTCCTCGTTGCTGTTCAGAACGTTGTGGACGGGATCCGTTCCGCAGCCGGCGGTGGTGATGCCGGGGTTGGCCAGGGTCGTGAACGGGTTGCAGTCCCGGGAAAAGTCCGTGCTGGCCGGGTTGTCGCCGACGCCGACCTGCAACTCGGCGTTCTGGGCAATGGGCGAGGTGCTGGTCGGCGAGGTCGACTGGCGGGTGGTGTTGGTGGTCCCGGCGCAGTAGGGCGAGTTGTGGAGTCCCCACAGCAACCGGATGCGTCCGGGGACGACGTTGCCACACGGGAACGGCAGGCCGCCGGTTCTGGTCATGGTCCAGTGGCTGTCGTCGGGACTGGTGAAGATCCCGATGCCTCCACCGTCTTCAAAACGGTTTGCCTCGACGGTGGTGGCGGAGGTGGACGGAAGAAAACCGGCCGTCGCCCACCAGAGATGGGAACTTCGGTCAAAGCCGAGGTGGTCCGATCCTTCTCGCAGGTTGCCGACCGAGGAGGCGGGCATGTGGTCGAATGCGGCCAGCGCAACCGAGAGCGCCCGCACCAGTGACGGTGGCAGATTGGACGCTGTGGCCGGAACACCCGACGCCGGGACGGGACTCGCCCCGGCGTTCTTTCCGGGCAGGGCCACCAGGCCCACCAAGGCGAGCAGTGAGGCCAACGCCACGAGGAACCTCCGGCCCCGCCGATGGTCAACCACGTCGTTGCTCGTTCAACATGTGCCCTCTTCTTCTGTGGGAAACCCGCCCGGTTGATGCTGGATGGGGGTGGCGATGCCCTGATCACGGGCTGAATGCGGCCAAGCCATGGCGACGTGGTCATCCGTTGGATTCACCCTTCAGCCTATTCTGGCCGCCAGGCGACCAAGGTGGACGTCAGCCGGTGCGCGGTCCCGGTGGCCCGCCGGTGCGGCGAGGAAGGTCCGAGGCGTGTTCGAAGAGATGAAGGCCCATCACGAGGTCAAGGAGTGGGAGGGTCACCTCACACAGTGGCAAGCCCAACGGGACGGCATCGCCGCCTGTCTCGAGACCGCCCAGACCTTCCACGGTGAAGCCACCGACGGGGTCATGCTGAAGGCCGGTGAGTCGGTGTTCTTCACCGTGACCGATGCCTCGCTGATCGAAGAGCGCCGGGGCCAGGGCCACTACGAAGGTCACTCCCAGGGGTTCTCGATCCCGGTGGCTTCCATCGGCGGCCGTTCGGTCCGCTATCGGGTCGGGGCCAGCAAAGGGCACTACGTCCCGGGCACGCCATCTCCGACCGAGATCGACCACGGAACGATCTACGTGACCAACCTGCGGGTGATCTTCCAGGGCGCCGCCCAGACCCGGGAGTGCGCGTTTGACAACCTCATCGGGTTCCGCCACGACGATGGGGCGGGCACGACGACGTTTTCGGTGTCCAACCGGTCCAAGCCGACCACCGTGCACTACGGACCGAAACTCTCAACTGACTTCGACTTCCGTCTGGAACTGGCCATCGCCCACTTCCAGAACAAGGTGACAGAACTGGTGGCGCAACTTCAGTCGGACCTCGACCACCTTGACGCCAACAAGCCACTGCCACCACCACCGTTGCCTCCGGCCTGACGTCAGGGAGGACTCAGGCCACGAGGTCGGCCAACGCCTGGTCAAAGATCTCGCCGTGGAGATCGACGTCGGCTTCGGTGGTGTCCGGACACATGAGCACCATGTTGTGGAACGGGGTGATCAACACACCCCGGTTGCTCATGTACAGGTGGAGGTAGGCATCGAGGTCGCCCTGTTCGGCCGCGTGTGACTGACCGCCGTTCACCGGTGCCGGTGAGCAGAACCGGTACTCCGAACGGGCGCCGAGCTGGCTGACCGACCAGGGCAACCGGTGGCGGTCGATGCTGGCCCGGGTCTGGTCGGTGAGCCGGGTGGCCAGGGAGATCATCCGGGCGAACGCCTCGTCCGTGAGGACTTCACCCAGGGTGGCCCGGGCCGCCGCCAGCGAGAGGGCGTTCCCGGCCAGAGTGCCGCCGATGCCACCCACGTCGACAATGTCGGCACCTTCGGCTTCCACCAGGGCGAAGATCGCATCGGCAAGGTCGCCCTTCAGGCCGAACGCTCCGATGGGAATGCCGCCGGCGATGGCCTTGCCGATCGTCACGATGTCCGGGTGGAGATCCCACGCCCGGGTGGCCCCACCGGGGCCGGCCGAAAAGGTGTGGGTCTCGTCGATCATCAACAAGGTGCCGGTCTCGTCGCACAGCGACCGGACCCCTTCCAGGAATCCGGGCTCGGGCAGGACGATGCCGATGTTGGTGAGCGCCGGCTCGGTCAACACGGCGGCGATCTCACCGGTTCGCAGGGCACGGGCCACGGCATCGAGATCGTTGAACTCGACGGCGACGGTCGTCAGCGCCGGGTCGACCGCTGGGGCAACGTTGCCCGGTCGGGAGCGGGTCACCCCGTCGTCGCCGGTCACGACGAACGTTTCGTCCACGCTTCCGTGGTAGCAGTAGGAGAAGACGAGGATCTTGGACCGCTTCGTGGCCAGCCGGGCCAACCGGAGGGCCCAACGGTTGGCATCGGTGGCCGAGAGGGCAAAGGACCACTGGGACACGCCGAACCGCCTCGTCAGGTCGGCCGCCACCCATTCGGCGTCGCCACTCGGCAGCATCACGGTGATGCCACCTTCCCTGGCCACGCGTTCGTCGATGGCCCGCACCACGGGTTCCGGGCTGTGGCCAGCCATGGCACCGGTGTCTCCCAGGGCGAAGTCCACGTAGGTGTGACCGTCAACGTCGGTGATGCGTGCTCCCCGGGCCTGGTGCAAGGCGAGCGGGAAGCCGCCGGCCCAGTTGGCCATCCACGTCATCGGAACACCGGTGAAGAGATGTCTGGCTGCCTGGTACTGGGCGAGGGACCCGGGGTTGCGTTCGTGGTGCTGGGCCAGTTCGCTGGCCAGTCGGGCGGGAAGTTGCGGGTAGTCCATGGGTCTCCTGGGTGATCGGTCCGGTCCTCCCGGTCTCCCGTCGCCGGGCGGGTCGCCGGACTCAGCCGTGGCGGGCCGGCAGGGATCGAATCAACTGACCCACGGCCCGGTACTCCCCAGCATCCCACGCCTGGGCCACCGTCAGTCCGCCCAGCTCACGATGGGGCATGTCGTGCCACCACGTTTCGACGTCTTCGTTGTCGTAGCCCTTGTTGGCCAACATGATGTGGAGACGGGTGGCCTCCCAGGTCACTTCTTCGGGAGTCATGGCGGGTTGGCGACCGGCCTCGGCCCGACGCTCCAGTTCGAAGGCCAGTTCGCGGTCGAGATCCCGGGTGATGTGCCCCTGTACCGTCTTCGGGGAGCCACCGGCCACGGCCAGCCGGTCGGCGACCCGTCGCTCGCGTTCGGCCTCCAGACTGCGGGCCCAAAGTTGCTGCGCGGTGGCGTCGACATCGCTGGCCGTCACCCGGGTCCGCATCCGGCGTTCAATACGCTCGGCCGTGCGCTGGGGTCCCGAGCCGGGAGCAACCGCGGCCGAGGGCGCTTCGGCGACGACCGGGGCCGGCTGATCCCAGTCCCCCGGAGCGACGGCAAAATCGGTACTCCGTCGGCCCGGGCGACGGGGCTCTCCCGAGTCATCGGTCCGCCGACGGTCGCCCGCGCTGTTCCGTCGTTCGACTCCGCCCGGTGGGACCGGACCGGGTGCGACGTCTCCCCGGGTGGCCCGACTGCCCGGGGGAACCGGACCCTGGGCGGCCGGAGAGGTTGGAGTTGCCGGAGTGGGGGTGGATGTGGATGCACCGCCGGCGTAGGCCTCGGGAGTGAACACGTCGCCCGCCGTTCCTGCCATGGCGGCGCCCACGTAGGCGGAGGTCCATTCGCTCTCGCCCACGCTGACGACCTCCGCACTGGTGGACACCAGGCGGGCCAACGGAACATCGAGGCTGGCCGCGAGGGCAATGGCCTCGACGAAGGTGATTCGGCGACTGGTCGTTTCCACCTGGGCCACGGTTTCCCGACTCCAGGTCAGGCCCCGAAGCAGCATCTCGTCGGCGAGTCCCTGCTGGGTGAGATTGGCCCGGGACCGAAGCATGGCGACGTTGCGACGGACGATGTCGTCGATCGTGCTGAGTCCCCCGGCCGCCATGGCAGTCATCCTAGGCGGATGTTGGAAAGGTGAACGGGATACTGCACGAAGAGTGAGGCTACTCGCTATTTGGCCGGGTTATCGGCCGATATGTCGCGTTGTGTGGTGGTCATTTTCTGAACATGACCGTCTGGTGGAGCCTCCTCGGGCCATCGCCGGGCCGATCTCTCCTCGGCGGGCTACAGGTACGGCCGTGAGTGTCCGAAGACATAGGGGAGGAACACGCCGACCTCGAAAATCCGGACACCACGACACAAAGGGCAGGATGACATGACGATCGACTTCAACCGCTCGAAGGTTGACAACTCCCACCTCGGCCTCGTCCGCGACGAGGAGATGGATGACCTGGACCTTCCGCCGTCCTCGCTGTGGCAGCGTTGTGGTTCGGTCCACTGCATCGACAACGGGCCGTGGATCGGAACGCTGGTGTGCTGCATCCGACGCAGTGGCCACGACGGGGAGCACTCCATGTCGCTGGGCGATGCCGACGGTGAGGACTACTGGCCGGAGCGTTGGTTCTAGGCCAGGGCGCCGAGTAGCACCGCTTCATCCGGACCGAGGACGCCCGGGAAGCGGGTTCCGGACCCTTGGGAGCCACTGGCGAGCAGTATCCATTCGGGCGCTCCGGCCTCGAGGGGAACAACGACCGGCTCACCGCCGAAGTTGATCCGGATGTCGATGACCGCCTTCTCGTGGTCAAGGGATCTCCGGAAGGAGAGGGTTCCCGGTGGGCTGTCGAGCAGTGTGAACGATCCTCGCCGGAGTTCCGGAAACCTCCGGCGGAGGTCCAACAGGCGGCGGTAGAGGTGGAGGATCGACCCCTCGTCGGCCTTCAGGGATTCGACGTTCTGCCGTTCGGCTTCGGGGGCATGGGGAAGCCACGGCTCCCCGGGCCAGCCGTGGTCTTCACCGGCGGTCCAGGGGATCGGGTGCCGGCAGCCGTCGCGCCCCCCGGGGTCGACCCGGCGGCCCGAATCGATGACGGCGTCGAGCAGGCCCAACTCCTCGCCCTGGTAGAGGAAGGGCGTACCGCGCAGAGTGAGCAAGAGCACGGCGGCGGCCCGGGCCCGGGCCATGCTGCGTCGGTGCCGGGTGGCTTCGTCCTCGCCATGGTGGCTGGCCTGGTCGTCGTAGCGTTGGCGGTGACGGGGGTTGTCGTGGTTGGACAGCACCCAGGTGGGCCATGCTCCCCGGGGATCGAAGGCCGATGACGTCGCTTCGATGACCTGTCGCCACTTGTCGGCCCGCCAGGGGGCGTACAGCGGCGGGAAGTTGAAGGCGAGGTGCAGTTCGTCGCCGGTTCCGTAGTAGGTGGCCACCGCTTCGGTTGAGAAGAGGTACACCTCGCCGAGCATCATCCGGTCTCCCGGATAGGAGTCCAGCAGCGACCGCAAGCGCCGCAGGCGTGGATGCACGGCCTCCACATCGTTGAGGGCACAGTGCGGGATCCCGGCCGACCCGACCGGATCGTCGGGCAGGGCAGGATCCTTGGCGATGCAGTGGATGACGTCGGCCCGGAAGCCGTCGACGCCACGGTCCAGCCAGAACCGCAGGATGTCGTGGTGGGCCTGTTCCACCGCCGGTTCATCCCAGTTGAGATCGGGTTGGGCCGGGTCGAACAGGTGGAGATACCACTGGCCGCCGTTCTCCAGACGATCATCGGCCACGAACTTCCACGCCGGTTGACCGGGGTCGAACGCCGACACCCAGTTGTTGGGAGGTTCGGTGTTGTCGCCCTTGCCGTTCCGCCAGACATAGAAGTTCCGGTGCCGGGCGTCCGGTCCGCTACGGGCATCGAGGAACCACGGATGCTCGTTCGAGGTGTGGTTCGGGACCCAGTCGATGATCACCCGCAGGCCCCGTTGGTGCGCTTCGTCGAGGAGGGCGTCAAAGCCGGCGAGGTCGCCAAACAGCGGGTCAACGTCGCAGTAGTCGCTGACGTCGTAGCCGAAGTCGGCCATCGGGGAGCGGTAGAAGGGGGAGATCCAAAGGGCATCGACGCCCAGCCAGACCAGGTCGTCGAGGTGCTCCCGGATGCCCTCCAGGTTCCCGACGCCGCTGGCGTTGGAGGAGGCAAACGACCGTGGGTAGATCTGGTAGAAGACCGCTTCTTGCCACCATGGCGGGGAGTTCACGGGCGGATCGTACCAAGGGTCACCGACCCCAGCGCCTCCTGGAGTGGTCCCGCCACGGGCTGCGAAGCGATGGCTTTGGTGTGCCGTTCGGGAAGTTGTCAACCTTTTTGTTCAGATTTTCCTGCCACGTGCCGAAGAACTTGTCAGTCATGCGGGACACCCCAAATGAACAAAACATCACGAAATACATCGAAACCAGCCCCTCGTGATCCTCGCCGATCGAAGGCAGCAAGAAAGGCCCAGCAACATGGTTGAACGTCGCACCTCGGAAGACTCCTCCTTCATGGCGGACGGACTGGCCGGCAATGCCCCGCCGGAAACCTTCCCGACCGGACGCCTCTGTGCCCACACCGATTGTGGCGCCAAGCTCTCCCGGTACAACAGCACCGAGTGGTGTGCCCTCCACGAGAGCCCGGCGTCCACCGGTCGCCCCTTCGACACCTCGACCCGCCAGCGGGGTCGTCGCCGGAACTCGTCGGCTTCCCGCCGCGAACTCGAGCGGGTGTTGGCCAACAACGTCCCGAGGGCGCCGTATCCCCCCGGTGACCGCCGCAACCACCCGGCCTATGGCGCCATGGTGGAAGCCGAGCGCAAGGGTGCCGGTGCCACCAAGAAGGATGCGGCCCCTGGCGCCTCGCCCCGACCGGCCCGCAAGTCCACCGCCGCCTGAGACGGACCAACCGGAAACCTCCATCGACATCGCTGTTGGCCGGCGGTCATGCCGGGCCGGCATCACCCGGGTGATGCTGCTGCCACCGACCGACCAGAGGCGAAAATGAAGACGAACGACGGGTCCGCCGATGCGGGCCCGTCGTTCGTCGTGGCGGGAGATGTCGTGGTGGCAGATGACGCGGAAGGATCGTGCCCGGCCCGGGCCGTCCCGGAACGGAGGGTTGGGGGATCTTGGTGGCGGGTCGTACTCGCTAGACTTGGGGTCCCGACCGATACCTTGCTACGTCCAGGGTCGGAGCGGACCTGGTCCCTGGGACCATTCGTTTCATCCGAGCAGCCAGGAGTCCCCAGTGGCAAGGAGTGATTACCCCCAGGCCCTCCACTTTCTGGCCGACCTCGGTCTCGATGCCGAAATCTCCGACGATCTCGTGGTCAAGGTGAGAACGACGCCATCGCCGGAAGTTCTTGGGGCCGATCGTGGAATGCGGGCCGGCATGCTGGCCACCGTGGTCGACGTGGTTGGAGGCATTCTGGGCGCCCGGGTGCTGGCCCCTGACTGGATGGCGACGGCCGATCTGGCCCTCCAGGTCGTGGCTCCGGCGGTTGGTCCGGTGGTGGAAGCCACCGGGGGAGTGGTCCGCCGGGGTCGGACCACCCTCGTCATGGAAGCCCGTATCGACAACATCGATCCCGCCCATCCCGCCGATCGGGCCGGCCACCGGAGTCCGGTCGGATTCGCCACCATGACCTTCTCGGTCCTGCCGGCCCGGGCCGACTCTCCGGTGGCGATCAGGGACTCCGCCGGCACCTCGGCTACGCCCAGCGCCTTCGCCATCGCCGGAGACGGTTTTGCCCAGCCGGTGGCCGAGGCCGTGGGAATGCGGGTCGAAGATGCACCCTCGGGACGGGTGGCGCTGCCGATTGTGCCGTACGTCCACAACTCGATTGGGGCCCTGCAGGGGGGCATCATCGCCCTCATGGCCGAAGAGGCCGGCATTCAGGCCGTCGCCAGCCACGACGGAGCGGATCCGACCCGACTGGCCGTCGTGGACCTCCAGATCGCGTATCTGGCCCTGGCCCGGGTCGGACCGGCCGCCACCCGGACCAACGTGCTGCTGGGTGATCCCGGCGGGGTGGGGGTCCAAGGTGGTCGGGGCGAAGCGGTGGTGGAAGTGGTTGACGATGGCAGTGAAGGCCGCCTGGTCTCGGTGGCCCACGTCGGCGTGGTTGCGGTGCCCGACGGGGAGGTGTCATGACGGAGTCACCCGAGGAGTTCTTCGAAGATCCGGACATCGGCATCGATCCCCGTCGTTACGTCAGTGACTACTTCCGGATGGCCCGCCATGAAGTGCCGGCCACATCGGCCGACGGATATCCGACGATGGTGGGTCGTTGTCCGGTGGAAGACCACCAGCGAAGTTCCGGCGGTGGCCTCCGAATCGGCAGCCTGCTCACGAACGTCGACTCGCTGGGTGGCCTGACTGCCGGGTTCGCCGTGCTGCCGCAGTGGATCGTCACCAGCTCGATGATGGCCACCATCTCGGAGCTCGAACACGTCGGTCCACTCCGGATCGACTCCCGGGTGTTGCGACGGGGCCGAACGTCGGTGGTGACCTCGCTCGAGGTCGTCGACGAAGGGGCGAGCCAACAACGGGTGGCCACGGTGACGGCAACGTTTGCCATTCTGGACGCCGGCGACATGGAGCTGGGCTTTTCCCGTCCACTGGTCGTTCCGATGGCGCCGGCCCGGGACGACCCTCCAGCCCCCGAAACGTTCTTTGCCATCGAACCGTCACGGGGTCCCCTCACCCGTCTGAGGCTTGACGACCGGTTGCGGAATCCCTGGGGCATCCTCCATGGGGGCGGGATCGCCATGCTGAGCGACGTTGGGGCCTGCCGGGCGGCGGCGGCGGCCACCGGTCGCCGTGAGGAGCAACTCGCCGCCAGCGACACGGTCCTGCACTATCTCCGGCCATCACGGGTAGGGCCGATCGAGGCCCGGGCCGAGGTGATCGGATCCCGACGGGGTCGTACCCTGGTCCGGGTGCCGATGCATGACGTTGGGGCCGACGGCCGTCTGGTCGCCCTGGCTTCGGTCGTCGTGCTCGACCTCCATCCGGGATCTTGACAAACCGTCGTTCTTAGGTAAACCTAAGAACGTGCAGAAGTTAGGGAAGCCTTACCTGCGTTGTTTCCGACCCGTCCGGGCTACCGCGTCCTCCCGGGCCGGCCGCAAGAACGGGCTGACGGCATGATTCCCACCTTTGTGATCTTCCTGCGGGAAGGCCTCGAGGCGTCGATGATCGTGGCCATCCTTCTGGCCTATCTGGACCAGATCCAGCAACGGAAGCATTTCCGGGACGTCTATCTGGGTGTTCTGGTGGCGACGGTGCTCGTTCTGGGTGGAGGCTTTGCCGCCTACTACCTGATCCAGCGGTACGAAGGATCCACCGTTCAGACCGTCTTCGAGACGGTCACCTACCTGCTGGCTGCGGTCTTCCTGACCTTCATGACCTACTGGATGCAGGCCCACAGCCGCACCATGAGTGCGGAACTCCGTCGGCGGTCGGACGCGGCGCTCAACGGTCGAACCCGATGGGGTCTCGGTGTCCTCTCCTTCCAGGCCGTCGGGCGCGAGGGCCTCGAGACCATGGTCTTCACCCTCGCCATCATCTTTGCCTCGAGCAACCAGGCCGGTACGCCGGTTCATGGCTCGGGGGTCCTTCTCGGCGCCGTCCTGGGCCTGGCCGTCGCCGTCGCCATCGCGTTTGCCATCTTCAAGATGGGCCGCCGTCTCAATCTGGGCAAGTTCTTCCGGATCGTGGGAGTCATCCTGATGCTCTTCGCTGCCGGCCTGTTGGCCGATGCGGTGCAGAACATGCAGCAGTTGGGCTGGCTGCCGTTTGGCACCCATGCGCTCTGGAACTCGAGCGGGTTCATGTCCGAGTCGAGTTCGGTGGGTGACGTCTTCCACAATCTGTTGGGCTACGCCGAACAGCCCACGGTGCTCCAGGTGGTCGTCTGGGTGGCCTACGTGGTGGTCTCCATCGGCTGTTTCATCGTGCTCGGCCGCCGGAACCGGCCCGTTCGGCTCCCGTCCTCGGGCTCGCCGGACCACCAGGCGGTGGCGGTCGGAGGAGGCCCGGAGGAAGCCGCGACGGGTCCGGTATCCCTTCCGGACCCGGTCGCCACGCCCACCGGGGTCGCCTCGTGAACCGGAGCGGCGGAGTCCATGCCGAGCGGATGAGCGGGAAGACCGTCGTCATCACCGGGGGAAACTCCGGGATCGGGAAGGCCACGGGGCTGGCACTGGCCCGGGCCGGCGCCCGGGTTGTCATCACCGCCCGGGACGCCCACCGTGGTGCCAGCGCGGTCTCGGACATCAAGAAGGCGAGTGGCTCCAACACGGTCGAGTTGTGCCTCTTCGACCTGGCCGACCTCCGGTCGGTGCAGGCCGGGGCGGTGGAGCTCCTGGAGCGTTGCCCGCGGATCGACGTCCTGATCAACAACGCCGGTTTGGTGCTGTCCGAGAGGACCGAGACCGTCGATGGCTACGAGGCGACCTTTGCCATCAACCATCTTGGGCCGTTCCTGCTCACCAACCTGTTGTTGGGCCGGCTGGAAGAATCGGCGCCATCCCGCATCGTGAACGTGGCGTCGACGGCCCACAACTTTGCCCGCAAGGGCATGGCCTTTGACGACCTGATGGCCGAGAAGTCCTACGGGGCGATGGAGACCTACGGACGTTCCAAACTGGCCAACATCCTCTTCACGGACGAGTTGGCCCGACGGTTGGACGGCACCGGCGTCACCGCCAACTCGCTGCATCCGGGCTCGGTGGCCACCGGTTACGGGCGCGACGGGGATACGTCGGGCCTGTTTGCCCTGGGGATCAAACTCTGGGCGCCCTTCAGCCTGACCCCGGAAAAGGGTGCCGCCACGTCGGTCTACCTGGCCTCGTCCTCCGACGTCGAGGGCGTCTCGGGTCGGTATTTCGCCAAGTGCCGTCCGAAGACACCGTCTGGTCACGCCCGTGACGCCGAAGCGGCCCGACGGCTGTGGGAGGTCAGCGCAGCGCTGGTCGACGCGGCAGTTCCCGGCGCATTGGCGTCCTGAGCCCCCGCGGGCGTCCTGTCCCGCCGGTGGATCCACCCGGGAGGATCCCGTCGGGCCTAGCGTTTTGGCGTCCGCAACGGTGAAACGTGAAGGAGATCCGATGGCACAGGGTGAAGCAACCGTGGTTGGCGAGGGCGAAGTCCTCGACGTGTTGGGCCGGTCGTGGGGGTGGGTCTTTGCCTTCGGTATCGCCACTCTGGTCGCTGGCATCCTGGTGGTCTCGCACCCCCGGGACACCATCTACTTCCTGGCCATCGTGCTCGGGATCTGGCTCTTCATCTCGGGGCTGTTCCGGATGGTGGCCGCTATTGCCGACAAGCGTGACACGGCCGGCGTGCGGTGGCTGCTGGCCCTGCTCGGGTTGGTGTCGATCATCCTTGGGGTGTTCTTCTTCCATCGCACCGATCAGTCGGTCACGACGGTCGTCTTCCTGATCGGCCTCTTCTGGGTGGTCGCAGGCGTCCTCGAGTTCGCCCATGCCGCCGGCGACCCTGACGTCCCGGCCCGGGGCTACCGCATGGTGATGGGCCTTCTGGCCTTGGCCGCCGGCATCCTGACCCTGGTGTGGCCGCACGTCACCCTGTCGGTGCTGGGCGTGATCATGGGCATCTGGCTCATCATCTACAGCTTGTTGATGATCGGCCTGTCATTCCAGCTGCGCCGGCTGAAGTCCGCCCGCTGAGTCACCCGTTGTCCGGGTGGGCCCCGGAAGGGTGGGCCTGAGCCGGGGCCGAGACCAGGAGAACGACGGGAGGGTTCGCGCCCGTGGCCCCGGAACCCTTGGGGCCGGGTCCGTGTCGGGCGAAGTACAGGCCGAGGAAGATCCCGGCCACGATCGAGGCCAGGCCGACCAGCAGCAGGACGAGACGGAGGTGTTTCACCGCACCCTCACAGTGGCTCGCCTTCGCCGAGTTCGGACGTGGCCTCTCCGACGGCCCGTTCCCGGTCGGCTTCGGACAGGGCCGTGGAGCCCCCACCACTGTCGGCCCAGAGTTGGGGTACCCGCCAGAGCAGCACCCCGACGCCGACGATGCAGGCCAGACCGCCGGACCACACGGCAAACTCGGGCCCCCCGATGGCGGCGGCCAGACCGGTTTCGGCATCGCCGAGACGTGGGCCCCCGGCCACCACGGCGAAAAAGGTGCCCGACAGCCGGCCCTGGAGATGGTCGGGAACGCACCGCGACTGGACGTTCTGGCGCAGGACGGCGCTGACCACGTCGGCGGCACCGGCCAGGCCCAGCAGGCCGAGCCCGATCCAGAGGACCGGGACGATGCCGAACAGGGCGATGGTGCCGCCCCAGACAACGACGCAGAGGGCGATGGCCCGTCCCTGGTGACGGACCCGGGAGCACCAACCGGTGACGAACGAGCCCAACAGGGCACCGGCGCCCGGAGCCGCATAGAGGAGGCCGACCACCCCGGCGCCTCCTCCATAGAGGCTGGTGGCGATGGCCGGAAAGACCGCCCGGGGCATGCCGAAGATCATGGCGTTGAGGTCGATGTAGTAGCTCGCCGCGAGCAGTTTTTCCCGCCGCAGGTGGGTGAATCCTTCGGCCATGGACCGCAGGCCCATCGGTGTTCCGCCGCCGGTCGGTCGGAGGTGGGGCAGGAGGGCCACTGCCGTGATGGCCACGGCGTAGGTGGCGACATCGATGGAGTAGACGGCCGTGAGACCGATCGTGGTGATGAGCACGCCAGCCAGGGCGGGACCGGCCACGAGGGCCAGTTGCAACACCGAGGTCTGCAAAGCGACTGCCTCGTCGACGTCGTCACCGACCAGCATGGGCAACGCGGCCCGTCGGGCCGGCCATTCGATCCCCTGGAATCCGGCGGTCAAGGCGGTGCAGGCAAACAGGGGCCACACCGCCGGCCGGGAGAGGCCGGCGTTCACGGCGAGGCCGACGATGGCCGTGGCCATGGCGCACTGGGCCAGCAAGAGGACCTTCTTCCGGTCCCAGGCGTCAGCGAGGGTTCCTCCCCACAGGGATCCGGCCAGGAGGGGGATCAACTGGGTGAGACCGATCAGGCCGACGATCAGGGTCGAGTGGGAGAGGTGGTAGGCCTGATAGCTGACGGCCACGAGCGTGAGCTGTGAACCGATGCCCGAGACGACCTGTCCGGTCCACAGGCGGCGGAAGTCGCGGTGCTTGCGGATGGGGGAGAAGTCGAGGAAGACCCGGGCCACCGGACCACGGTAGTGGTCAGCCCAGCCACGTCGGGCCGCCGGTGGGACCAAGGGGACCTACAGGGACACCTCGTGGACCTGACCGGGGTCGGAGGCGTGGCGGGCCACCCGCCAGCGATAGAGGCCGGGTTCGACCACCATCTGGTGTCGGCCCTCGTCCCGAATCTCGAGGTCGAACCGGTCGATGGCCAGGGTGACCGTCGCTTCCCCGTCGGCCGGGACGGCGACCCGCGAGAATCCCACCAGTCGCATCGGTCGTCCGGAGTCGACGTGCTGGGCGAAGACCAGCACGAGATCCCGGCCCGGCCGGTCTCCCGGGTTCGCCACCGTCGCGCTCACCGTGGGAGTTCCGTCGACCACGACGACGTCGGAGTCCACCAGATGGAAGTCGGTGTAGCTGAGGCCGAAACCGAACGGATAGGCCGGCTCCACGCCCTGTCGGGCCAGATGCCAGTAGCCGTGCCATTCGTCGTAGGTGACCACAGTGGCATCCGGGTCGAAGTCGACCAGGTGCGACTCGTCGGTCGGGATGCTGAACGGCAGGCGCCCGTTGGCGTCGCACTCTCCGGTGAGCACGTCGGCCAGGGCCCGCCCGCCCTCCATGCCCGAATACCAGGCGAGGAGGATGGCCGGAACCTCTTCGTCCCACTCCGAGACCACCACGGCGCTTCCGGCCACCATCACCACCACGACCCGCCGGTTGGCGGCGGCCACGGCGCGGATCAGGGCCACCTGGGCGGGTGGGAGCCGCAACGAGCGACGGTCCCCGCCGGTGGAGAACATGGCGTTCGATCCCCGGGCCGTGACGTGGTCGGGCGCGGCGACCAACGACTCCGTGGCGATCGAGGCCTGGAACGCGGCGGCGAGTTCGGGGTCGTCGGGGCCGGGAAACAGGTGGGTGAGGTCACCGGTGGCCATCTCGCCGATGAACTCGCCTTCGTCGTCCCTGGTGTAGCCCACGACGACGATGGCAACGTCTGCCTTCCGGGCCGCTTCGGCGGCCTGGTCGGGATCGGAGCCGTCGTCGAGATGCACGGCGACGTGGGGGAACGAGGTGGACAGGCGTTCTTCCAGACCGGCCCAGGGTGTGACGACCTCGGGGGCCCACACGTCACTGGATCCGCCGTCACCGAGATTGACCAGATCGGCCAGTGGGCCGATGACGGCCAGTGACGACAGCGAGGCCGGATCGAGGGGCAGGACCGGGGTGGAGTCAACCTCCTCGTTGCGCAGGAGCACCATCGACCGGGCGGCCGCCTCCCGGGCCAGGTCCCGGTGACCGGGGCTCGCCAGCACGCTCCGGGGCATCTCCGCCGAGGATTCGAGGACCGGAGCGAAGCGCAGGACGGTGGCCACCGTCCTCGTCACCGACTCGTCCACTTCGGCCCAGGTGCACCTTCCTTCCGCGAGGGCCGCCTCCAGATGGCCGGCCCGGATCATGCGGTAGGGCATCTCGACGTCGAGACCACCGGAGAGGGACCGGCCGGCGTCACGCAGTCCAAGGATCCAGTCGCTGATGACAACACCGGTAAAGCCCCATTCGTGGCGGAGGATGTCGGTGAGCAGTTCCGAGTTCTCGCCGCACCAGGCACCGTTGAGAGAGTTGTAGGCGCTCATGACGACCGCCACACCTTCGTCCACGATCCGGCGGAAGTGGGGCAGGTAGACCTCGTGGAGCGCCGCTTCGCCGATGGTGACGTCCACCGCGAACCGGGCGTTCTCCATCGAGTTGGCGGCAAAATGCTTGACGCACGCCATGGCGTGACGCTGGACGCCGCGCACCAGGGCGGCCCCGAGGATGCCGACATGGTGGGGATCCTCGCCGTAGGTCTCCTGGGCGCGCCCCCAGGCCGGATGGCGCAGGACGTTGACGCAGACCCCGCCGTAGAGGTCGGCGCCCACGGCCCGCAGTTCGCGTCCGATGACGTCGCCGATCCGCTCCTCGAGTTCGGGATCGAAACTGGCACCCCGCGCCATCGAAACCGGAAAGCAGGTGGCCTGGTCGACCACCACGCCGCGGGGACCGTCGGCGAAGGCAAACCCGGGGAACCCGAGCCGTTCCACCCGGGCGGCCCGGAACGGGCTCTTGTGGTAGCCGAGCTGGCCGAGGTAGGCGATCCCGGCCCAGAACGGTGCGTCTCCGTCCAGGCACCACAGTTTCTCTTCCCGGGTCATGGCCGCCACCAGTTGCCCGGCCTCGTCCCGGTGTGAGCCAACCGGATCCGGTCGATGGTCCCCGGGCACGGGGCTGGTGGCGCTGGGTGTCTCCGGTGTCATCGACGTTCCTCCTTGGGCGGCCTCATGGTAGTGACCACCCGGGAGGTGTGCCGGTGTCCGGGATGGTCAGAGCGCCTGGTCGAACTCCTGGCGCTGGAACTGGATCCGGTAGAGCTCGGCGTACTGCCCACCGGCCGCCAGCAGCTCTTCGTGGCGACCCCGCTCGACGATGTGTCCGTGGTCAAGGACCAGGATCAGGTCGGCCTCCCGCACCGTCGACAGCCGGTGGGCGATCACGAGCGACGTACGTCCCGCCAGGGCCGCCCCCAGTGCCTTCTGGACGGCGGCTTCCGACTCGGAGTCGAGGTGGGCGGTGGCCTCGTCGAGCACCACGATCTCCGGCGCCTTCAACAGCAGCCGGGCGATGGCGATCCGCTGTTTCTCGCCGCCGCTCAGGCGGTAGCCACGATCGCCGACCACGGTGTCGAGGCCGTCGGGCAGCGAGCTCACCAAGGTGGCGATCTGGGCACCGGCGAGGGCGGCCTCGATCTCCGCTTCCGTGGCATCCGGCCGGGCGTAGAGGAGGTTGTCCCGGATGGTGTCGTGGAACAGGTGGGCGTCCTGGGTGACCACGCCAATGGTGGAGGTCAGCGAGGCCATGGTGGCGTCCCGTACGTCGAGACCGTTGATGCGGATGGCCCCGGACGTGACGTCATACAGGCGGGGCAACAGCTGGCTGATGGTGGTCTTGCCGGCCCCGGACGGACCCACCAGGGCCACCAGCTGGCCCGGCTCGGCCCGGAAGGAGACGTCGAAGAGAACCTGGGCCGAAACGGTCTGTTCCAGCACGGCGACCGACTCCAGGGAGGCGAGCGAGACTTCTTCGGCGCTCGGATAACGGAAGTCAACGTGGTCGAACTCGATGGTGGCCGGCCCGCCCGGGATCGGCCGGGCATCGGAATGCTCGGCGATCATCGGCTCGAGGTCGAGGACCTCGAAGACCCGGTCGAAGGAGACCAGCGCCGTCATGATGTCGACCTGGACGTTGGACAGGGCCGTCAGCGGCGCATAGAGGCGGGTGAGGTAGGCAGCCAGGGCCACCATGGTGCCGACGGTGAGGGCGCCGTCCACGACCTGGAGGCCGCCCCATCCGTATACGACGGCCGTCGCCAGTGCGGCCGTCAGCATCAGGGCCGAGAAGAAGATCCGGGAGTACATCGCCTGGGTGACGCCGATGTCACGGACCCGCCCGGCCTTCTTCTCGAACTGGCCCCGCTCTTCGGCGGGCCGGCCGAAGAGCTTGACCAACAGGGCGCCCGACACGTTGAACCGCTCGTTCATGGTGTTGTTCATCTGGGCGTTGAGCGCGTAGGACTCGCGGGTGATCGCCGAGAGCTTGCGGCCCACCCGCTTGGCCGGGATGACGAAGATCGGCAGGATCACCAGGCTGATCAGGGTGATGGGCCAGGACAGGATGAACATCACGATCAACACCAGCGTCACGCTGATCAGGTTCGAGACGATGGACGAGAGGGTGTCGGTGAAGGCCTGCTGGGCCCCGATCACGTCGTTGTTGAGACGACTGATCAGTGATCCGGTCTGGGTCCGGGTGAAGAAGGCGATCGGCATCTTCTGGATGTGGGCGAAGACCTGGGAGCGCATGTCGAAGATGAGGCCTTCACCCACCTTGGCGCTCACCCACCGGATGCCGATGGAAAGACCGGCGTCGGCAATGGCCAGGCCGGCGGCCACGAGGGCCAGCGTGATGATGAGGGACTTGTTGTGATGGGGAATGCCGTTGTTGATCACCGACCGGAACAACAGCGGGTTGACGACGCCGACGACCGCGTCGAGAACGACCAGGACCAGGAAGAAGGAGAGGATCTTCGAGTAGGGCCGGGCAAAGTGCATCATCCGGCGGCCGGTTCCCTTGGTGACGTGGGTCTCCTTGACCGAGGAGTCCCGCCGCATCGAGCGCATCACCCCGCCGAACTGTCCGCCCATGCCACCCATGCCGTGGCCACCCATGCCCATACTCATGCCCCGACCGGCCCCTCGGTCGGGGCCGGGCCGGGAACCTGTTGCTGCCGGTGGCTCGTCACGTCCATGACCCTACCGGCCGACCCCACGTCAGCCGGCGGGGAGCGGCCGGCAACGGGTCAGACCACGAGGCCCTTGCCGGTGACCGGAGGCAGGTCGAGGGCGGTGATGAGTCCGGGCCGGGCTTCCACCACGGCGGGAATGGCGTTGACCAGCCGCATGGCGGTGGCCTTCAGGCCCCCGGTGTTGTGGTCGCCGTCGGTGCCCATGAGCTGCATGTCGAGGGTGTAGTTCGGCTCTCCGGTGATCTGGACCCGGTAGCAACCCTGACCGGCCGGCTGGGGCCACTCCGGAGCCAGGTCGTCATGGAGCCGGGTTACGTGCTCCAGCACGATCACGGCCCGACCGTTGCGCATGCCTCGCAGTTCGAAGTGCAGGGCTCCCACCGTTCCCTTTTCGATGGGACCACAGTCGATCTCGAAATCCATGTGGGCCGGAACCCGCTCGTACCACTCGTCGACCGAGTCGAGTTCGACGTCAAGACCGGCGGCCAGCTGACGGACAACCGAGCCCCAGGCCATCGTCATCACCCCGGGCTGCAGGATCATCGGGACCTCGTCCATCGAGCGACCGAAGCCCATGATGTCGTAGATGACCATGCCCTGGTTGTAGGTGGCGTAGTTGAGGACCTCGGAGACCCGGACCTCCTCGATCCGTTCGCTCACGCCGGTCAGCACAAGAGGAAGGGCATCGTTGGCAAAGCCCGGATCAACGCCGTTCACGAACAACGAGACGCCACCCTTGGTGGCGGCATCGACGATGCCGGCGTACATGGACTCGTCAACGACGCCATAGGGGTACTGCAGGAAGACCGGTCCCGAGGAGACCACGTTGATCCCGGCCTCGAGGATCCTGGACATGTCGCCCATCGCCTCGAAGAGCCGGTGGTCGGCCATGGCGGTGTGAACCACCACGTCGGGTTTGAGGGCCAGCAGTTGGTCGACATCGTTGGTGGCAGCGACGCCGAGGTCCCTGTCGAGGCCGGCCAGGCGTCCGGCGTCCTGGCCGACCTTGTCCGGGTTGGAGACCCAGAGGCCGACCAGTTCGAGGTCGGGCCGGGCATCGATCCCGGCGATGGCGTGGCGGCCGACGTTCCCGGTACTCCAGGCGACGACCCGGTAGGTCTTGGACATGGTGGCTCCTTCAGGGTTTCAGGGTTTCAGGGTTTCAGGGTTTCAGGGGTTCGGAATCTTGGTTCACATGCGGGTGGGTTGACTGCGGCGGTTCCTCGGGTGCCCTGGCGTTCAGGCCAGGTCGGGCAGTCCCATGTCGAGGTTGGGACCGTTGATACCGCCGTCGACTTCGAGGATCTTGCCGGTCACGTACGACCCGGCCAGCGAGGAGAGGTAGACGATGGTGGCGGCAATGTCCTCGGGCACACCGATGCGCTTCAGGGGCGTGCCGGCTTCGAGGGCCTCGCGCAGTTCGTCGGTCTGCATCACGATGTCGAGCGCCGAGGTGGCGACCGAGCCCACCGCAATGGCGTTCACCCGGATGTGGGGTGAGAGGTCGGCGGCGGCCAGTCGGGTGTAGTGGGCGAGGGCCGCCTTGGCGGTGCCGTAGGCGAGGTAGCCCCGACCGGCGACCCGACCCATGGCGGACGAGATGTTGACGACCGAGCCACCCGGTTCACCGCCACTCTTGGTGGATCGGTCAAGCATCAGGGGAACCGCCGGCCTCAGGAGGGCATGGGCCGTTGCCACGTTGAAGTGGAAGGCCTGTTCGAGCCGGCCGGGCGAGGTGTCGAGGAACGGTCGGGGCATGGCGCCGCCGACATTGTTCACGACCACGTCGAGGCGACCGAACTCGTCCCTGGCCCGGTCAACGAGGCCGGCCACCGCATCGAGGTCACTGAGATCCGCCGGCACGGCCACCGCCCGGCGCCCCACCGCTTCGATCCGGGTCACGACTTCATCGAGCTGCTCGGCCGTACGGGCCGAGATCAGGACGTCGGCGCCAGCTTCGGCTACGGCCACCGCGGTGGCCGCACCGATGCCCCGGCCGGCGCCGGTGACGATGGCGACCTGGTCGGTCATGGTGAATCGGTCAAGGATCATGTGACGAACTCTCCCGTTGCTGGCGGACTCGTGCCCGGTGGATGGAACAAAACTAGAACGTGTACCAGTCCGAAGCCACCAAGGAGGCGCAGGGGCCCGGAAATCCTGGCTGGTCGGACCCGACGACCGGGACCGATGGGTCGGGCTTCTGCGCCCTCTGCCGCCCGGGTCCGGCTACTCGGCCGGCCGGGTGGAGGGAAGGCCCAGTTTGCGGTGGTCCCAGGAGACGGTCCGGTCCACCATGATCTTGGCCACGATGCGCTTGTGCAGCATGGTCTCCACGAAGGGACGCAACTCTTCGCTGTAGGTGCCGTAGTAGCGCTCGAACAGGTTGACCCCGAGTTCCCACCGCTTGGCTTCATCCTCGACGATCTCGGCGTGGCCGACGAGTTCGACCCCACGGAGTTCCTCGTAGTAGTCGCCGTCCTCCATCATCACGGTGATGGTGGCGTTGCGCTGGAGGTTGATGGCCTTCTGGGCCTTGGCCTTGGTCTCGATGGCAATCTCGCCGTCGAGAAACCCATACCACATGGCCACGGCGTGGATGGTGCCGTCGTGGTTGATGGTGCACATCGTCATGGGTCGGCGTTCGTGCAGGAAGGCGTCGATCTCGGCGTCGGTCATGCGGATCAGGTCACGCTGCTTGACGCCGTGACCCATGGGGGCGGGGGACTCTCCGGATTCGCTCATCCGGGCAGCGTATCGGTGGTGGGAGGGACGTGCGATGCTGGGCCGATGCGAGTGCTTTTTGTCTGCACCGGCAACATCTGCCGTTCTCCCATGGCCGAGGTGGTTCTGGAGACGATGGCCGAAGGGACGGCCCTCGGTACCGAACTGCTGGTGGAAAGTGCCGGGACCGGGAACTGGCATGTGGGCAACGACATGGACGACCGGGCCCGGGCCGCACTTCGTCGGGCCGGCTACGACCCGGACGTGCACCAGGCCCGGGCCTACACCGGTTCGTGGTGGGATGCCCTCGGGGAGCACGACCTCGTGGTCTGTCTGGACCGGGGCCACCAACAGACCATCCGTTCCCTGACCCGGGGTCGCATGGGTGACGACCGGCATGAGGACCGCCTGGTGATGTTGCGCGCCTTCGATCCCGCCTCGGGCGGCCAGGTCGATGTCCCTGATCCCTACTATGGCGACGACGCCGGGTTCGATGAGTGTCTGGCCTTGATCGAAGCCGGTTGTCGAGGGCTCATCGACTCCCTGCTCGCCCGCCAGGCTGGCTAGGGTTTCGCCATGGCGAGGTCGGTAGCCGTCTCACTGCTGGTGGTCGCCGCCGCCGCCGCTTTGGCCCCGGTCTTCTCGGAGTTGCTGAAGCGGTTCCGCATCCCGAGCGTGCTGTTCGAGCTGGGCCTGGGCATCCTCGTGGGTCCCTCCGTGCTGGGCTGGGTCGAGGTCGACCCGTCGGTGTTCCCGACTGACGGGCGGTGGATCGACGAAGTCGAGGACCCGGCCTCCGACGGGTTGTGAGGGACGGGACGCCGGTGCGGCACCGGGAGATGTTCCGGCCGATGGGGATCACCCACGGGTGATTCCGGACCGACGGCCATGCCGGGTCATGCAGCCAAGGGCGGTCAGGGCATGGCGGGTTCGGCAGCAAGGTGAGATGAGATGTATCCAAAATCTGGCACCGTCACACCCGTGACGGACAATCAAAGTCATGACCGGGGCCATCGCCGAGGAGTACCTGACCCGGGCCGTCGTGTTCCACCTCGACCCCTCT
>CAITPI010000103.1 GCA_903894295.1 uncultured Acidimicrobiaceae bacterium | reverse complement strand
GGGACCACGACCTACACCGTGAACGGTCAGCCAGCCACCGGAGTGACCGCCGGGGAGTTCGCCACGGCCTATGGCCTGCCGGACGCCACCGACTCGTCGCAGCTCGACGCCCAGTTTGTCTACGCCTTCACGCCCAGTACGAACCAGTGCGCCCCGGGCACCACCACGACCACGGGCGGGAACAGTGGTGTCACCCCCACGACTTCCGGCAACAGCGGTTCGCCCTCGACGACGACCGCTGGCAACAGCGGATCTCCCTCGACGGCCAGCAGCCGGTCGGGCGACCGCATGCCGTCGTGGTCGTCGCATGACGACACGCCGCCGATGCACTGGTATGGCTGGTTCGGTGGTTACGGATGCGAGCACCACCACTGGTACTTCTCCGGAGACGACGACCACTCCGGTGGCAACTCGGACCACACCGAGGCTGGCCACTCCTCGAATCCGTCGGGCCACCATCCGGGCGCACCTTGTTGGAGCACGTCGTCCACCACCTCGACCACGTCAACCGGCAGTGGCTGCCCGGTGACCACCGGTCGCTCCGTCCGGGGCACCGTCGCCACCATCTCCGGCAACACCGTCTCGGTCACGGTGGCCAACTCGACCACTCCGGCCTCGGTGGTGGTCACGAACACCACGAAGTTCGTCGGTTCCTCGGTCACCAGCCTGGCCGGCCTTGCCGTCGGCGACCACATCCTGGCCTTCGGCACCGACGACGGCAGTGGCAACCTCGACGCCACGGTGATCGTGGCCGGCAGCGGATCGTCGGCCGGTCCGGACGGAAACTGGAGCCAGGGCCACCAGTGGGGACCGGGATCGTCATCGCCGTCGACCACCTCGACCACGTGGGCCGGCCGGGGTTCATCCGGCCCCTGGGCCCACCCCGAAGGCTCCGGGGACGGCGGTCGCTGGAACCCGCCGACGAGTTCGTCCGTGCCGTCCGGTGCTTCAGGTCAGTCCGGTGCTTCAGGTCAGTCCGGTGGTCCCGGTTCGTGGAACGGATCCGGTTCAGGTCCGGGCCACCACAACTGGGGCGGCTGAGTCCGCCAACCGCGTAGAAGTCCTCCGGCCACCGGCCGGAGCTGCATACACGTCACATCGAGGTCGGCCTCCGGGCCGGCCTCGATGACTGTTGCGGGCCTTCAACCAGTGACCATCTCCGGTGGCGTTCCCGATGGGCGGAAAGATTTCGTTAGGGTCACAACCGACACCTCACTCGTTTGAAGGACTCCACCATGACCGACCCTGACGACCGGACCACACCCTCGCTCTCCCCTGAGGCGATCGAACTGGAGAAGAAGGTGGCCGCCGAAGCGGCGGCCGGCTTGGTCGAGTCCGGCATGACCGTCGGCCTCGGCACCGGATCGACGGTGGCCTACCTGCTGCCGGCCCTGGCGGCGCGGAACCTGTCGTTGCGCTGTGTGGCCACGTCACCCCGCACCGAGGATGCCGCCCGGGCGGTCGGACTCGTGGTGGAGCCCTTTGACACCATCGACCGGTTCGACATGACCATCGACGGCGCCGACCAGATCTCGCCGGAGGGCTGGTTGGTGAAGGGTGGCGGGGCAGCCCACACCCGGGAGAAGATCGTCGCCGTCTCGGCCGACCGCTTCGTGGTGATCGCCGATTCGACCAAGACGGTACCGTCGATCGTTCCCCCCATCCCCCTCGAACTCCTCGCCTACGGACTGGCTTCCACCCTGCGCCGCCTGGGTCCGGTCACCCTGCGGCCCGTCCCGGCCAGTCCCGACGGTGGCATCATCGCCGACTACGTCGGACCGGCCGGGCCTCCGGAGGATCTGGCCCGTCTGTTCGAAACCACGCCGGGCGTCGTCGCCCACGGCCTCTTTCCACCGTCCATGGTCTCCATCGCCCTGGTGGCCCGGGGTGCCTCGGTCGAATCACTGACCTTCTGACCGGAACCGGACAGGCGACCGTAGCCCGGCAACCGTCAACCAGTCTGAACGCCGGTCGGGGATCAGGCCAGGGGCGCCTTGGCCTTGGTGGCCTTGGACGGGGCGCTGTCGCCCACCGCCGAGGTGGCAATCGCCGTGCACGTATAGGTGGTGCCGGTCGAAAGGCCGGACACCACGACCGGGGAGGCGCTTCCCGATGCCGAGACCGGCGTGCCACCGCCCGCCGGGGTGCAGGTGACGCCATAGGACAGGACCGGTGAGCCACCGTTCAGGTTGGGGGGCGAGAACTGGACCGACAGGCCACCCGAGACCGGAGTGGCCGAGACCAACCGGGGAGCACGGGGAACGGTCACCGGGGTCACCGAAGCGGACGGGGCGGAGACCGTCGAGGTGGTGAAGGAGTTCTTGGCCTTGACCGTGCACGTATAGACCGAGCCGTTGTGGGCGCCACCCACCACAATCGGACTCGTCAGACCGGCCTTGGTCGGCTGGTTGCCTCCGGAGCACGAGGCCACGTAGTTGGCGATGTCGTTGTGGCCGATACCTGACGGCGGTGAGAAGGAGACCGTGATCTTCCCGCTGCCGGCCGTTGCCACGACCGAAGTCGGTGGATTCGGGATGCTGCCCACCGTGATGGCGGCCGAGTCGGCTGACGGGCCGCTCGACGAGCCGCTGCCGTAGTTGGCCACCACGGCAAAGGTGTAGCTGTCTCCGTTGGTGAGGCCGAGGACGTCGCAGGTGGCGCTCGATCCGGAGCCACCAGCGGGGACCGTGAAGTCACACGTGTTGCCGTCACCGTTGGAACCCGGGCTGGTGACATCCGTGGCGGTGGCGGTGTAGTCGGTCACGCCGGACGATGCTTCGTTGTCCGACGGAGTCCACGTCACGGTGGCCTGGCCGTCTCCGGGCGTGGCCACCACCGAAGTCGGGGCGTCCGGAGTGTCAGCTCCGGCGGCCGGCGCCGTCAGGACGAGGGCAAAGGGCAACAAGGTGGCGGCGGCCGCCAGGGCGACCAGTTTCGTGGGGCGGGGCATGACAACGTCCTCCTGGACATCACTCGAGCGTCTAACCACCCCTTGCACGAACACGTGGCCCCACGTGGCTCCACGGGAACTTCCCCGCGGCTCGCCTCAGGTTGCCACAGGTGAAATCCGGATGTCGGTCAGACCACTGGGAGTGGCCACCACGACGCGGTTGGTGGTGGCGTGTTGTGGCGTCACCCCGGTCACCGAGGTCGGGTTCCTACACTGGAGGATGCGAAGGCCAACGGTGGCGACACGGGAAACGGGAGACGGCAGATGGCGGAACCGGAGACGGCCGGACGGAAGGTGACCGGGCGCATGGCCCTCGGGGCGGTGGTCCTGGTCGTGGCCGGCCTCGTGGTCGGCGCCGGAGTCACCGAGGCCTACCACCACTACACCAAGGTGTCGCCTCCTCCGGCGTATGCATCGGTGCTCTATGGACTCGACCAGCCGGTGGGCGCCGTGGCCGCTGACGGCTCCCTGTTCGTCGCCAACCAGAAGGGTGACTCGGTCACCGTCATCTCCCTCGCCGGGCCGTCCTCGACAACACTGCTCACGGCCGGGCACTTCGGCTTCAGCCAGCCCACCGCCATGGCCACCAGCGGCGGGGACGTCTTTGTGGCCAACGGAGGAAGTGGCACCATCACCGAGATGACCGCCGCCAGCCACAACGTGGTCCGCACCATCACCGGCTTCATCCACCCCTCGGCGCTCGCCGTGGGAAGCGGCTCACTCTTTGTCCTCGATCAAGGGACCGGTGGGTACTCCCTCGTCCGGGTCGACCTGGCCACCGGAACCACCCTGGCCCGTTCGGCGCCCGGAAGCGCCGTCCCGGGGGCCACCGCACTGCTGGCCGCTTCCGGTCACCTCTACGTGACCAGCCGGTCGACCAACTCGGTGGTCGTCTTCGACCCGTCGTCGCTCGCCAGGCAGCAGGAACTCTCGGGGTCAACCTACGCCTTCGCCAAGCCCACCGGGCTGGCCGTGACCGGGAGTGACCTGTGGGTCTCCAACCAGGGACATGACTCCCTCACCGAGATCGACACGTCGACCAACACGGTGGTCCGGGTCGTCCACAACAAGTCCCTCCTGCCTGCCCCCGGGGTCCTTGCCAGCGGTTCCGGCTACGTGTTCTCCCTCAGCCCCATGGGCCGCTACCCGATGGTCAGCCAGGTTGGTGACGGTGACGGTCACGTCAACTGGATGATGTGCAACTTCAACGACAACTACCTGTTCAACGATCCCTCGGCCGCCGTGGTGGCCGGGTCGGACCTGTGGGTCGTGAACACCACCGGCAACTCGATCACCGAGATGGACGTCACCACCGGAAAACTGCTGGCCACCATCTCCTGACGCGGGTGTGGTGGCTCGTAGCGTCGGTGTGGTGGGCCGACGAGATGCCCGGGCCGAACACCTACATTTGCCGGGTTCGGGCCTCTATGGTGGACGGTGCCACGCTGAAGGATTCTTCAACCGAAAGGGAGACCGATGACCGCTGCACTGATGGCCGGACTGTTTTCCGGAGGAGGGCTCTACGCCCTGCTCGGCATCGTCTGGCTGATCCTCATGATCAGCCTCGGGATCACGTCGATCCGCAAGGGCCACTGGGTGATGTTCATCATCGGCCTCTTCTTCCCCCTGTTCTGGATCATCGGCGCCCTCCTGCCACCCAAGCGCAAGTACGACGTCGGCTAGACGTCGGTCGGCCCGTCGGGGCGCCTCCCGCCTCATCCGCAGGGGTGTCCGTTGGATGATCACTTCGTAACTTCCGGGTGACAGGCCGGATCCGGGTGCGGTCGGCCCCCGGTCCCCGGTTCATCGTTTTCCCTGTTCAGGGCCGATATCCTCACAAAGATTCCCGTCAGTGGCGGTCGGTTCCCGGTCGGAGGAGCCCGTCGGTGGCGAGTTGACGCCCTTCTTCGCCTTCTTCATACTGCGACCATGCGAAACACCCGTCCGGAGTACGATGCCGTCCCGGCACCGGATTCCGACCCATCTTCCACCCGGCGCCGGTTCCTCGGGGTCTCCCTCGCCTCGGCCCTGTTGGTGGGCGCCGCCGAGGCCCTGGCCAACGAGACGCCGGCCGCAGCGGCCACCACCTACGTCCCGCCCCGGATCGTCAACCTGCCGGCGAACACCACCTCGGTCACCCTGCCCTCGGCCACGGCCGACCAGGTCAACCTGGCCACCAACCAGTCGGGAGGAACACTGACGGTGACGACGCCGTCGGGAACGCCGGTCGACGGCCAGCGCCTGAGCTTCCGCATCACCTCCACCCCACCGACCGGTGGCGTGCCCCCGACCTACGCCTGGCCCACCACCATCCGCGGCAGCCTCTATGGGGCCCTGCCCATCTCCCCGACCGGCCAGGGCCTGACCGACTACTTCGTCTTTGTCTGGCGGGCCTCCACCGCCGTGTGGGACATGGTGGCCTACGTCGCCGGCTTCGCCTGATCCGTGCTCTCCGATCCGCTCGCCACCCCGGCCGCCCTCGCGGCCGCCCAACGCCTGCGTTCCCAGGTGGGAACCGGTCGGTTGCTCTCGGGAGTCTGGGTGTCCACCACCAACTGGAGCGGGAGCGGGCCGGCCCAGGTCATGCCGGACTTCCAGCGTCAGTATGTGGCCCACTACGCCGCCTCGGGCGGGGCGACCGGTTCCGGCTTTCCCTTCATCCTCGGGGTCGAGGACTTCATCCCGAATCCCGGGCAGTGGCTCCCGGCGTATCAGTCCATGCTGATCCCCCACGGCCGGGCCGGCGGGCTGGCCGCCATCCTCTTCGTCCCGACCGGATATTCGACCTCGTATGGACCGAACAACGCCGGATGGCCCGTCATGGGCAAGGGCACCGGCTCGACGATCAACTCCACCTGGTTCCAGGGTCTGGCC
>CAITPI010000102.1 GCA_903894295.1 uncultured Acidimicrobiaceae bacterium | reverse complement strand
TCGCCGATGACCGCCCCGGAGAGCATCGGGTAGTACCAGTCCATGGCGAACTCCACCTTGGGCGCAAAGGCCTCGGGGAGATACGCCAGGGCGTGGGCCAGCCGGCCGGCGGCCAGATCCCAGTCCGGCCGTTGATGGCCCAGGGTGTCGGCCATGGCGATGGCGCAGCGGAGGCTGTGGTAGATCGACGAAGAGCCGGTCAACAACGCGTAGTCCTCGAGGATCCCCGAAGAGTCCACCGACCAGTGGATGGAGCCATCGCTCCGCTGGTAGCGCAGCACGAAGTCGATGCCTGCTTCGACGGTGGGCCAGAGCTTCTCCAGACCACTCATGTCGTCTGTCGAGATGTAGCGGTGCCACACGCCGGTGGCCAGGTAGGCACAGACGTTGGTGTCCAGACGGGGATCCTTCACGCCCGAAGTCAGGTAGTAGTTGAACCAGCTGCCATCGGGCAGTTGGGTGTCGACCAGCCACTGATAGGCCCGGTCCGCCTCGTCGTCGAGGCCCATGACCGTGAGGGCCATGGCGGCTTCGACGTGGTTCCACGGATCACAGTGGCCACCGGGGAACCAGGGAATCATCCCGTCCGGCCGTTGGAGTTCCACGATCGAGCGCGCCGTGTCGTGTAGTTGGGCGGCGGTGAGAATGCCGGGGAGTTCGGGGACCGACCTCATGCCCGGGCTCCGGCCAGACCGACCACGGCCTTCGTGGGGTGGGTGGGGGCGATCGACGGATCAGGTTTGACCAGATACACGACGAGGGACTTGCCGACCAGGGGATTGAGCAGGCGGTCGGCCCAGCGGGTGACCTTCGGCGCCTTTTCGATGTCCCAGACCAGCAGTCGGTGATAGGCCGCCACCGCCGGATTGGTCTCGTTGGTGGTTCCCACCAGGCACTTCAGCCACCAGTAGGGAGCGTGGATCCCGTGGGCGTGATGATGACCCATGGCCATCAGTCCGGTCTGCTCAAGGCGATTGACCAGTTCGCTCTGCCGGTAGATGCGCACGTGTCCGCCAGGAACGTTGTGGTACTCCTCGGACAGGGCCCAGTTCACAAACTCCGGACCGCAGCGGGGCACGGTCACCGCCATGGTGCCACCGGGCCGCAGGACCCGGGCCAGTTCGTGCATGGCTCCTTCGTCATCAGGAATGTGCTCGAGGATCTCCGAAGCGATCACCCGGTCGAAAGAACCGTCGGCAAACGGCAGGGCCAGGGCATCTCCCTGAACCGAACCGACCCGCGCCGTCTCCACGTCGATCTCACCGAGTTCGGCCATCACGGCAAACGTGGCCTGCACGTTCCTGACTTCGTCACCGCCGAAATCGAACGCCGTCACCTGGGCGCCAAGGCGGGCTGCCTGGTAGGCGTGACGCCCGAAGCCACAACCCAGGTCCAGAAGACGGTCGCCGGGTGCCACTTGGAGTCGGTCGTAGTCAACAGTCAGCATGGTGGGGTCTCTCCCGGGATTTGGATGACGGCGAAGCTGGGCAGGTCTTCAGGACGTGGCGGGACAAACGGGACGCCGATCACGCCGGGTTTCCACCGGTGCGGTCGGCCAGCAGGGCCCGATACTGCTCGGCAGTGCCAAGGGCGGTCACCTGCCAGGTGAACCGGCCCATGACCCGCTCGCGTCCGGCCGCCCCGAGGCGGACCCGCAGTGCCTCATCGTCCAACAGGCGGCCGATGGCCACCGCCAGGGCCCCGGGATCATCCGGGGGCACCAGCAGGCCGGTCTCGCCATCGGTCCCGACAACTTCGGGCAGCGCGCCACCGGTGGTGGCCACCAGCGGAACACCCGACGCCATGGCTTCGATGGCCGGCAGCGAGAACCCTTCATACAGGGACGGGACGACCGCCACCTGGGACTGGGCGTAGTTGATGGCCAGTTCGTCGTCGCTGATTCCCGTGACGCACCGAACGATGGGGGCGAGATCGAGGCGCTCGATGGCCTTGGCCACCCGACCGTCCGCCCGTGGGTTGCCGATCACCACCAGTTCGATCTCGCGCTCGGTCCGAAGTTTGGCGACCGCTTCGAGGAGGGGCACCAGTCCCTTCATGGGGACGTCCGACGAGGAGGTCACCATGATCCGGCCGGGCACCGGTTGAACTTCGGGCCGGGGACGGAAGATGGTGTGGTCGACACCGACCGGCACCACCGTCATCCGGTCGCCGGGCACGCCCATCTGGGCGGTGATGTCCCGTTTCGAGGACTCGGACACGGTGATGATGCGGGGCAGGGAGCGGGCGACGGCCACCTGCATCCGCAGAAATCCGAACCACCGCTTCTGGGAGAACCGCTGCCAGGGATTGGTGGCGTGGTCCAGGGCCAACTGACGGTCGACCGTGATGGGGTGGTGCAGGGTCTCGAGCACCGGCCAGCCGTCGTCCATCATTCCGGCAATACCGTGGCCCAGGCACTGGTTGTCATGGATCAGGTCGAACTCGTTCCTCCGGCCGGCCAGGATCCGCCGGGCCCGGAGGGAAAACGTCCACGGTTCCGGAAACCCGGCCGTGCACATCACGGCGAACTCGAGGGCGGCGACCGACACCGGAGGCAGGTTGATGAACTCCCGCAGGTGGGGCACACGGAACGGATCGGGATCCCGGTAGAGGTTGAGGCTGGGCACCGGCGTGAAGCCGACCCCTTCGTCGACTTCGGGCCACGGCTGTCCGGCGAACACCTCCACCGAATGCCCGAGGGCCACCAGTTCGCGGGTCAGATGCCGGGTGTAGACGCCCTGGCCGCCGCAGCGGGGATTGCCCCGGTACACAAGGAATGCGATGCGCAGACCGCCCGGCTCGGGCGGTCGGGGGATGATGCGCTCGGGAACGGGCGGCGGCATCGCCGGGCCCTTCTCCTGACCACGCTTGAACAGGAGGCTAGCCACGGAAGACCACGTCGGAGGGGCACATAGAAAGTAGATACTCTCGCGAGCAGCACCCGGGGCGCAAACGCAGACCGGACGGGTGCGCCAGGCTCATCCCCCGAACCAGCCGGCCACCGTGATCGCCACGAACACCAGCGCAAAGCCACCGATGAAGACCACGGTGAGGAATCCGACCGGCCGGGCCAGTCGTCCGTTGGCCGCCGCTCCCATGAGCGAGCGCCGATTGGCCAGCACCAACACGAACACCAGGGTGATCGGGGTGACGATTCCCTCGAACACCTGGGTGTTGACGATGAGCGTGAACAGGTTGCCCGGCACCAGCACCACGGCAGCCCCGATCAGAAGTTGCACGGTGAAGAGGCCGAGAAACAGCGGAGCCTCCCGGAAGCTCTTGGAGACCGACCGCTCCACGCCGACGGCTTCGGCGACGGCGTAGGAGGTCGACAGGGGCACGACGGCAGCCGCCAGGGCCGATGCGCCGAGAAGACCGATACCAAAGAGGGTGGCCGCCCACTGACCGGCCAGCGGTTCCAGTGCCTTGGCCGCATCGGCGGCCGACGCCAGCGGCCCGGTGCCACCAATGACGGCTGCCGTGGCCACAATGATGCAGACCGAGATGACGTCGGACAGGATGGCACCGCTCACGGCGTCCACCCGCTCGTACTTGTACTCCTCGGGACCGATGCCCCGGTCCACGACGGCACCCGCCGTATATAGCTGGATGTAGGGGGTGATGGTCGTCCCGATCAGGGCCACGCCCACCAGCAGGAACGCCTTCGACCCCAGGAAGTGGGGAATGAACGTGTTGGAGACCACCTGGCTCCAGTTGGGATGGCCGAAGAACATGGCGATCGGATACGTCACAAACGCCAGGGACAGGAGCAGGAAGACCCGTTCGGCATACCGGTAGGACCCGACGATGACGAGGAGCCAGATCGCCACGGCGGCGATGGGGACCGACAGATACCGGGAGACACCCCAAAGTTCGAACGCACTGCCGATTCCGGCAAACTCGGTCACCACGAGACCCACGTTGGCGATGGCAAAGGCGAAGACGGCAAAGGCCGACAGGCGCAAGGAGAACTGCTCACGGATCAGGGCCGCCAGACCCTTGCCGGTATGGGCCGCCAGCCGGGCCACCATCTCCTGGATGCAGACGTACCCGATCGTGATGATGACGATGAAGAACAGCGGCCGATAGCCGAACTCGGCTCCTGCCGAGGCGTAGGTGGCCACGCCGCCTGCGTCGTTTCCGGCGTTGGCCGCAATCAGGCCCGGGCCGGCGGCGGCCAGATAGAGGAAGAACGACCGGTAGCGACTGCGGGCCGGGGCGGTCGTGGTCGTGGTCGGTTCGGTGATCTGACTCATGTGAGCAACCGGGGAAAGTGGTAGCGACCACGCTCGGGAATCAGGGCGTCCACGACGTCATCAGCCTGGATCCGCCCGACCGGTCGACCTTCGTCGTCAATCACCATGATGGAGAGGCGACGGGCATCGATGAGCCTCTGCGCCACTTCCCTCACGTCGGCCTGGATGCCGACCGTGACCGGGTCGTCATCGCCGATGAGCCTGGCGATCGGGGTGTTGGGCGGATTGACCAGCAACTGCAGGATCGGCAGGTCCCACAGCATCACACCGTCGTTGTCCACCACCGTCACCGCATCGAGTTCCTCCTGGTGGCCGTCACTGGCCGCCAGTCGGGCCGTGACGCTGGAGATGGTCTCGGACGCCGAAACCACAATGAAGCTCGTGGTCATGAAACCACCGGCGACGTCCTCGGCATAGCCCAACAGGCGCTGGAACTCGGCAACCTTTTCGGCATCCATCACCGCGAAGATCTCGGACCGTTCCTCCCGGTTCAGGTCCCGGAGGGCGTCCACGGCCTCGTCGGGTTCCATGGCGACCAGAAAGACCGAGGCCTGGGCCGGTGGCGCTTCCCGCAACAGGGTGGCCAGCTCTTCGGGATCCATCTCCTCCAGTGCGTCGGCTGCCTCCTCCGGGGTCAGGGAGTCCAGGAGCTTCTGACGCTCCGGACGAAGCAGGTCTTCCAGCAGGTCGGCCAACTCACCCGGGCGCAGGCGCTGCAAACCCTGGTTGGAGGTCCGCAGGCGAACCTCGGAGGCCGCACCGGCCGAGGTCTCGCCAAAGGGCTGGATGGCTCCCCAGTCGATGACCCGGTCGGGGGTAGGCGTCTGGCGCCAACGAGCCGGTCCCAACCGCCGCAACAGGCTCTGGAGGGAAACGTCCACGCCCACCAGGCAGTAGCGACCGAACACGGCGGCGAGATAGAGATCGGCGGCCCGGATGACCTGCACGCCGTCGACATCGACCAGCTGGTGGTCGAGCACCCCACGGGCAAGGGTCACTTCACCGGGACGTGCCTCGAAGTCCCGAAGGTCGAGTCGGGCCGAGCTCAGCCGCACTCCACTGTTCTCCATGGCATCGATCCTCGATGCATCGACGAACGCCAGTCGTCGACCGACCCGGACAACCAGACCGGTGACCGGCGGATAGGCCTCCTGTCCGGCCCACTTGCAGACCACATCGACCAGTCGACCGATTTCGAGGCCGGACTGGTTGCGGACCGGGCGACCGACGAGTCCGGCCAGGGAGACAATCGAATCCCGGACGGTCCGGTTGGCCAGCAGGCGGGCGCCACGTTGACGGCGGCGGTTGCGGCCGATGTGCGGTCGGGACCGGCCCGAATGGCCCGCCGCCTGGGTGCCGGCGGCCAGGGGCTCGGGGTGTTCACCACTTGGTGGGTTGGTCATGCGTTGGGGCGGAAGGATATTCCGGAAGGAAGACGCCATCGGGACCTCGAATCGACAACAGGGAGTTGCGGGCGGTTGATCGTTTCCGCTCCTTCCCGGGCTCGGCGCCCATCACGAAGGAGCGTCCGACCCTGCTTCCAACTGCTCGGTTCCAACTGCTCGGTTCCAACTGACGTCGGACCGAGATGTCCGACGTGGAGATGGCTAGCGAGCAGACCGATCGGGAAGAAAGGTCGGCGCATGTTGGTCGTGCCGGTCCATCGAACTAGGGGGTTCGCCACGGGTCACAGCCACTCCTCCTTCCTTTGCGATCTTTCTGCCCTGAAACCCTTCGAGGCACCAGTCCGGCCAGAGCGATGTTCCCGCCGGAAAGCACCACCAGCCTACCCGACCGGCCGGCGCCGTTTGTCCCCATTTCGTCCTGTCGGACTAGTCTCGCACCATGGATCTGGACTATCCCGTTGAAACCGAACCGTTCCGAGCCGAGATTCGCCAATGGCTCACCGACAATCTGCCTTCCGGGTGGGGAACTCCCGGTTTCACCATGGAGAAGGAAGAGCGCAAGGAGTTCCTGAAGGAGTGGACCCAGAAACTCTTCGCCGGCGGATGGATCTGTGCGTCGTGGCCCACGGAGTACGGAGGAAAGGGCCTCAGTCTCATGGAATCCGTCGTCCTCAACGAGGAGTTCGCCCGGGCCGAGGCACCACTTCGGGCCGACTTCTTCGGCGACACGCTGGTCGGTCCGACCATCCTGCAGTGGGCGAGTGAAGAGCAGAAGAAGCAGTTCATTCCCGGCATTCTCAACGGAACCATCGCCTGGTGTCAGGGCTTCAGCGAACCCGACGCCGGCAGCGATCTGGCCGGTCTGAAGACCCGGGCCGAACTCGACGGCGACGAGTGGGTCATCAACGGGCAGAAGGTCTGGACGACCCAGGCCCAGTTCGCCGACTACATCTTCCTGCTGGCCCGAACCGACCCGGATGCCCCGAAGCACGCCGGAATTTCGTACCTGCTGGTGCCCATGGACCAGCCCGGCATCGAAGTGAGGCCCATCGCCCAGGTTGACGGCAGCGCCGACTTCAACGAGATCTTCTTCACCAACGCCCGGTGCCCCAAGGAGAACGTGGTGGGTGGGGTGAACAACGGCTGGAAAGTTGCCATGACCACTCTCGGATTCGAGCGGGGCTCGTCGGCCACGACCGGTCATCGCCGTTTTCTCCGGGAACTCGACTCCATCATCGAGGCGGCCCGGGCCAACGGAGCGGCCCAGGATCCCCTCATCCGTCAGCGGCTGGCCGCCGCCTGGACCAGGGTCAAGATCATGGAGATCAACGGCTACCGGTCCCTCACCGACGCCCTGAACGGCACCCACCACATGGCGGCGCTGGGAGCGGCCAACAAGATGAACTGGTCCGAGTACCACAAGGAAGTGATGGAACTCGCCATGGACATTCTCGGCATGGACGGCCAGATCCTGACCGGGAACCCGGACGACAGCGACGACCGGCTCCGCCGGGGCCGGGACGACTACCCGGTCAGCGACCTACAGGCGTCCTTCTTCTTCTCCCGGTCCGAGTCCATCTGGGGTGGCACCGCCGAGATCCAGCGCAACATCGTCGGCGAGCGCGTGCTCGGACTCCCGAAGGAACCCAAGCCGGCCTGACCGGCTATTTGGCCTGGGTTCCCAGGCGCTCGACCTCACCCACGGCCTCGGCCTCGGCCGCCACTTCGCGGGCCGTTTCGGCTTCCGAGGCCGGCTTGGGGCCGATCGTGGGCGCCAGCCTCACCAACAGGTAGACGGCAGCGGCCAGAGTGGCCAAACCGCCGGCCAACAGGGCCATGCGGGGATTGGTGGTGTGGGCAATCCAGCCAACCAGTGGCGCACCGATCGGCGTCGTTCCGAGGAACGCCATGGCGTAGAGCGACATCACCCGACCTCGCATCGCCGGGTCAGCCGTGAGTTGCAACGTGGCGTTGGCCGTGGCCAGGAAGGCCATCGACGCCCCACCCATCAGGAGAATGAGTCCGGCGGCCAGGCCCAGGGCCGGGGCGAAGGCCACCGCCACCAACAGACCACCGAAGATCAGACCGGTGACCTGGAGCAGGCGGGCGGTCGGTCGGGAGCGATGCGCCACGAGCAGTCCTCCCATGACCGCCCCGAAGCCCATGCACGACGTCAACAGCGAGTACGTGCCGGCTCCCCCATGGAAGGTCCGTTCGGCAAACAGGGCCAGCGTGACCGAAAAGTTGTAGGCGAAGATGCCCACCACGGCAACGGCCACGAGCACCGTGCGGAGTCGGGGGGTGGCCCAGACGTATCGGAATCCGTCACGGATCTGGCCCCTGGCCCGGGCCACCGGCTCGGTCGGCAGCAGTTCGGCCCGACGCATCATGGCCAGGCCGATGATCACCGCCACATACGAAGCGGCGTTGACGAAGAAGCAGGCGCCCAGTCCCCAGAACGTGATGACGAGGCCTCCGATGGCCGGACCAACCACCCGCGAGGCGTTCACCATGACCGTGTTCAGACTCACCGCGTTCGGCAACGACTCCCGTCCGACCATCTCGAGAACGAACGACTGACGGGCCGGGTTGTCGAACAGGTTGACGAATCCGAGTCCGGCGGCCAGGACGAACACCTGCCACAACCGGACGGTGTCGGTCACCACCAGAATCCCGAGGGCCAATCCGAGCAGACCTCCGGCCGTCTGGGTGGCAAAGAGCACGTGGCGCTTGGAGAACCGGTCGGCAACCAGGCCCCCCACGGGGCCGAAACACAGCGTCGGCAGGAACTGCAGGCCCACCACGAGACCGAGGGCGACCCCGGAGTCGGACAGGCGCAACACCAGCCATGCCTGGGCGACGGACTGCATCCAGGTCCCCGAGATGGAGACCAGCTGGGCCAGGATGTAGACCCTGAAGTTGCGGATCCGGAGCGAGGCGAAGGTCTGCCGGGCGGCATGCCTGGCGGTGCTCATGCCTCCCCGACTTCCAGCAGTTGCTCCAACACCTTCACCAGGTCCGGAAGCCTGGCAGCCTCGTCCTTCCCGAGTCGCTCGATGCGTCGGGCCACCAGGAGGTCGCGCTGCGAGCGGGTCTCGGCGAGTATTTCCCGGCCGGAAGGCGTGATGCCCATCCGTGACACCCGCCGGTCTCCGGGGTCTGGAGTCCGGGTGACGTAGCCGAACTCTTCGAGGGCCACCACGACCCGGGTCATCGTTGGTGGCTGCACGGCTTCGCGCAGGGCCAACTCCCCCAACGTCGGATGGTCCAGGGTCTCGATGCTGGCCAAGGCCGACTGCTGGGACGGGGTCAGTCCGGCCGACACCTGTTGGCGGAGATGGCGGTGCAGGCGGGTGACCGCCAGACGGAGGCGGGCCGCCAACTCGAGATCGGCCCCGTTGGTCCCTGATTCCTCGACTGTTCCAACCGCTCCGGTTCCGTTCATGGTCCGAGTATAGTTAGTTAGGCTAACTAATACATCGCGGGCGGAGCAGGTGGAGCGACAACTGCGCTTTGGAGAGGCAGCTCAACTCGTGGCTTTCCAGATAGGGACTCCGGTTCCGGGCGGCCAGTCCCCACGAGGTCAACGCCGGGAGGAGTTGGGGCTGCAGCCATTCTCCGCCGGTCTGGGCAAAGTGGATGCCATCGGCCCATCGGACCGTTACCCCGTCGACGTTGCGTTGGTAGTGGCCGGAGGGATCGACGATGTGCTCCAGATCGATGACCCGCACCGTTCCGGGATGACGGGACGCCACCTGTTCGAGCAAGGCGTTGAACGCTGCGACCCGACCCGGCTCGTTTTCGGGAAAGATGCCCCCGGAAGGTGTTTCCGTCGAGGGATCCGAGAGCGGGGCGGTGAAGAACACCACGGTGGCGCCGTGGGCGGAAAGCACCTTGACGGCCCGTTCGAGTTCGGACCGCAGGTGGCCGTCCCAGGCCGGCTGGCCCACATGGACCCATCGGCCGCCGACCAGATGGTCGGCCAGCACCCAGCGGGCCAGCAGCACCCCCACCACATCGGCGTGCACGGCAACCACAAAGTTTTCCCAGAGTCGGGGCCACCCGGCACAGATCGGATCGCTGGGTTCCGCCACGCCCTGCACCTGGATCGTGCCGTTGTCGAGATCACAGCCCAGTTCCCCGCCGTTGTAGAGGTAGACGCCATAGCGGGGAACGCTGTGGACGCCGAGGCCCACGCCGAGCGTGAGGGCCACGGAGTCGCCGACGACGGCGAAACTCACCGGATGACGCGAGTAGCCCTCGACGGCGGTCAACGCCGCCCGCTCGGAGGCACTTTGCCCACGATCGGTCGTGGTCGACACGGAAGTGGCGGCCACAGGCACGGTGGCCACCAGCAGCACCACCAGGCCCAGAACGACCGAGGCGACCGCCAACACGAAGCCCCGGTGGCCACGGGCGGCGGCGTGGGTCCGGATCGGTTCCTCCACGAACCGGAAGGACAGGTAGGCGACGGCACCGGTGACAGACAGCCGCAACGCCAGAAGTGGCCAACCGGACCACCCGGTGTGGGCGTTGTCGAGGGCCAGGAAGATGGGCCAGTGGTAGAGGTAGAGGCCATAGGAGATGCGCCCGATCCCGACCAGTGGCCAGAAGGCACACACCCGTCCGATCCTTGACGACGGGACCGTGACGATGGTGAGGATGACCCCGGCCGTGGCCAGAGCCACCACCAGAAAGCCGCCCCGGTAGAGCCGGGGGTCGGTTCCCGCCAGTTCGTGCACCGCCACCAAAAGCGCGAGGGCTCCGACCACCCCGGGCAGTGTCCACAGCCGGCGCTGGCGTCGGGTGGCCACCTGTTCCGGGGGAACGATGACGAAACCGGCGGAAGTCGATCCTTCGAACCTTCGGCGGAAGCGCCAGGCGCCGAGCGCCGAGCCCACGAGAAGGGCCTGGGCCCGGGTATCGGTGCCGTAGTACAAGCGGTCGACACCGACGCCATCAAGGGCCAGAAACAGCATCCACCCGGCCGAGGCCAGTGCACCCGCCATGGCCACCCACGTCACCCGGGCCACTCCCCAAATCCGCACCACCGCCACCACCACCAGCGGCCAGATCAGGTAGTACTGCTCTTCGACGGCCAGCGACCAGGTGTGCAGCACCGGGGATGGCGCTGCCCCCTGGGCGAAGTATCCCTGCGACGAGAAAATGAACCTCCAGTTGGCCACGTAACCCAGCGACGACAGCGTGTCGGCGCGTATCGACCCGAGGTCCGCCGAGTCACGGAACACCCAGGCGAACAGCGCCACACCGAGCAACAGAAGCAGCAGACCCGGCAACAGCCGCCGGACCCGCTGGGCCCAGAAGCGCCCGAGTCGCACACCTTGCCGGGACACCACTTCACGACAGAGCAGGGTCGTGATCAAAAAGCCCGAAAGGACAAAGAAGATGTCGACCCCGAGCAGTCCTCCATTGAACCCGGGCACGCCACCGTGGAAGCCGATGACCGCCAGGACGGCAAAGGCCCGGAGTCCGTCCAGTCCGGCCTGTCGGTGCTCACGCCACGGCTGATCCACCGCGGCCGACGCCGACGGGATGGTTTCGGCGGGAGGAAGAACGGGCGAGGTCGTCACGAACGAGTGCCCCGACCAGCCTTGAGGACGCACGTCACGGTGGCCGACACTTCTCTCCGCAGTTCTGTCCCGGTCGTCCCGGCACAGGCGGCGACCTGGCCGGGGGGCAGCTCGAGCGGAGCCGGAGACACTTTGACGTTGTTCCACACCCACGCATCGGCCTGCCAGCGGGGTCCACGGCCCAGGGCAGCGGTCAAGACCCCAACGGCCAAGGGCACCGATCCAGGGTGCTGATACAGGGGCGTGCCGGTCGGATCAGGGATCACGACGTCGGTGACCCCCCACTCATCGAGGGCGGACCGCAGGTGGTCGATGGTGGCCGGCGTTGTCGTCACCGGAGAGAACGAGAAGGAGGTCGCCACGAGGGCCGCCTGCCCTGGTGCTTCCCGGCCGGCCCGGCTGATCAAACCTTCCGGCCCACCCCCGCCAACCATGGCAAAGGGGAATCCCGTGACGGCCTGCCACGTCAGGGCGCTCTGGATCAGTCCGATGGGAACCGGAACCGTCACAACGACGTGCCCGGGTCCCAACCGCGAGCCGACTTCGGTGAACCACTTCGGCACCACCACGCCCTGGGCGGTCATGGGCGTGTTCTGGGCTTCATAGGAGATCACCGGGGTCACCGCCAGAAGTGCCACCACGCCGGCCACCAGCGCCGAGAGGAGCTCCCGTGATCCCGGAACAACCTGGCCCAATGCTGAACGTCCCGACTCCCCCGGGCCCAGCGACCATCGGCCACCCAGAATGGCCCGATACACGTGGTCGACGACAAGGCCCAGCAGCACTGCGACGCAGAGGTAGGTCACCGCCAGGAACCGGCTTGGAATGATGTTCTGGACCAGGGGTACCCGGACGAGAACCTTCGACGGGACCCAGTAGGTCTGGAGGATGTCGATCGAGAACCAGACGGAAACGGCACCCACAATGGCAAACAGCCACATCTTCCGGTCCCGCCACCAAAGAAGCAGTCCCGCCGCCACCACCGCCACCAGGCCGACACCCAGATACTGGCCCGACAGGGTGGGGCCCTGGTAGCCACCCACCCGTCGGGCCAGGCGGGCGTAACCGGCCGAAGGCGCATCGCCCAGGAAGTAGCTGCGAAAGTCGATTCCCCCGAGGCCGAGATAGCCCTGGGTCCAGACCGAACCCTGGAGATGGGCCGGCCCGGCGAGGGCGAACCAGGCCGGATAGGCCAGAAGCACGACCGTCGCCCCCGCCCCCGCGCCGAGCCCCGTGGCCACATAGCGCGCCCGGTCGGCCAGGACGTCCCGCCGCCACAATCCGGCCACCAACAGCACAAGGACTCCGATCGCCGTCATCATCACGGTGATCACCAGCAGTTCGGTGCCCAGAAAAAACTGCAGGACCAGAAGGGCGGCCAGCGTCAGGCCCACCCGGACCGGCTTTCGCTCCTGGCGGATCAACAGTTCGTCGAGGGTCCCAACCAACAGCGGCGGGACCACTGCCATGCCCAGCATGAGGTGGGCGTCGGTGAGTTCCACCAGAACAAAAGGTGAAAAGCCGTAGAGGAGCCCACCAATCCATGCCGCGGGCGCCCACGAAACCCAACGCCGCAACAGCCAGAACATGGCCAACGCCGACAGGACCGGAGCCAGAGTGAGGGCCACATTCAGGGTCGCCACCGGCCCGAATGCCCACGTCACCGGGGCCAGCGGCACACCGAGGGCCAGAACGCTCGTGTTGGACAACAGGTTGATGCCGACGGGATGGAAGAGGTCCGCCGAGTAGAGAGGGTTCAGTCCGTGGGAGATGGCATGGGCGGGCCAGCCCAGGTACCACGTGAACTCAGATGAATCGCCGCATCCGCATGTCGTGGTGGTCGTCGGATGCGAACTCCAGACATTCCACCAGACCACCAGTGAGACAATGAGGTAGGCCGCGCTCGCCCAGAGCGTGGCACCCGCCGGGCCACGACGCCTCTTGGGCAACCCTCGGGTTTCGGTGGCGTCTTCCATCGTCAAGTTGGTCATGCTAGGAGAGGTCCCGTCCCCGTTCCCATCACGCCACGACCACCGGTCGGGACAAGGCGATGGGAAGGTCGTGGATCATGAGCCCAGTCGGGCCGATACGTCCGACCAGACCCAGGCGCCGTCCTGGAATGCGGGAGACCATCCCAGGACGGCGGTGAAGAACGTCCGGGCGTAGCGCGGGCCCCGGCCGAAGTCATAGCCGGGCAGATCCCGCTGGGCCGACACCACCACCAGGGTGACTCCCCAGTGCACCAACGCCCGGCGGACGCTGGCCCGTTGGGCGACCGTCGGCCCGGGAGCGGGACCCAGGGGCAGCGACGCTGCGGCCAGCACGGTGAATCCCGGTGCCGCCACACCGGCCCGGGAGGCTTCACCCGCCGGGCCTCCCCCGCCGGCCTGGGCAAAGACGTTCCCCGCTTCGGCCTGCCACACCTGCGACGACTGCAAACCGGAGAACGGCACCGGATAGGCAAGGACAACCTGGTGCGCTCCCACCCGACCGGCCGCCGTCTCGTACCAGGTCGGCGTCACCACCTTGACGGCGGTCAGGGGCAGGTTTCCGGCGAACAAGGCCGCCGAGGGCACGAGGACCAGGACGCCGAGCACCACCAACAGGGGCAAGACCGCCGGGCCGAGCCGGGGCAGGAGGGTGACCCGCAGTTGGTCCAGGGCGATGGCACCCACGGCCGCCAGCACAAACATCACAACCAGGACGAAGCGGACTTCGACGATGTTGCCGACGCCCGGCCAGGACTCGATGGTCGACCACGGCACCCAGTAGCCCTGCCCTGGTGCCAGCGACAGGACGGTGGCGACCAGTCCCACCAGGACCAGCAGTCCCACCCGGAGGTTCCGGCGGGTCACCAGGAGCCAGATGGACCCTGCCGCTCCGGCGATCACCACTCCCGCCCCCAATCCACCCAGCGCCGGGAGGGCCGCCCCCTGGTAGCCCCCGAACTGCAGCATGGCCTCCCGTAGGGAAACCATCGGCTGGGGCCACCACAGCATCGACCACGTGGTCCCGTAGTGGGCCAGGGATCCACTGGACCAGACGGGTCCGTCCAGATGGGCCGGCCCCCACAGCAGGAATCCCAAGGGGTAGGCGAGAACCACCCCGGCGACCGCCAGCGCCAGAACCACCGGAGGGATCCAGGTTGTTGACGGGCTCTGATCATTCCGGGTTCGGGTCGGGGGCGAGCGGAAGCGGTCCGAAGTCCGGACCGCTGCGTACCCAACGAGCGCCACAGTGGCCATCAGTCCGGCAATGAGCAGCACCTCGGTACTGACAAAGAACTGGACCACCAGCAGCCCGACCAGGCTTGCGGTGAGCCATCTCGGTGAGCCGCGGCCGGTCACCAGGTCGTTCACCACCAGCACCATCAGGGGCAAGAGCCCCAGAAAGGCAATGTTGATCTGGTTGAGGGCCAACGACGTCAGGACGAAAGGTGAGAATCCGAAGACAACCCCGCCGAGAAAGGCCGCCGGACTCCACGTCACCCACCGCCGCAGCAGGAGGAACATGGTGAAGGCCGAAAAGGCGGGAGCCAGGGTCAGTGCGACATTCATCGCTGCCACGGGACCGAAGAGGGCCGTCACCGGGGCCAGCAGCAGAGCGAGGGCCACCACACTCGTGTCGTCCAGCAGGTTGAGCCCTCCCGGGTGGAACAGCCACGTCGTGAACCAGAGCGACTGGCCGTGCGTCAGGGCGTAGCCCGGCCAGGAGAAGAACCAGGTGAAACGGGCGGCATCGCCGCATCCGCATGTCGTCACCGACGTCGGATGCGTCGACCAGACCTGCCACCAGAGGACCGCCGCGGCGGCGAGATAGAGGGCGGCTGCGGTGGTGACCGGGCCCGGATGGCGGCTCCGGGATGCATTGGCGTGATCCGGCCCGGAGACCTCCGTCGCCGTCGGGTTGTCCGTTCGGGTCATGACGGCGGGTCGCACAGCTGACGGGCCGCCGTGACCGGATCGGCGCTGAACGACATGGTCGTGTTCGACCACGAATGGATGACGTCCGACCACGCCTGACCCCATCCGAACGGTGCCGTGATCGCAGCCAGATAGCCCTTCAGTGGTTCACACGAAAGTGCCCGGCGGGCCGCCGTCACCGATGGACCTCGTGGCACCCCACGGGCGAAGCGGGCCACCATCCAGGTCGGTCCGATGAGTTTCTCGTGGCCGGGTCGGGTGTGCATGACCACGATCGTGTGGCTTCCCACCGGATTGGCGAGAGAGAACGTGTCGAACAGGTAGACCTTGGGGCCGGCCAGATAGCCGATGACTCCGATGGCCGGAACATTCACCACAAGGGAGAACGGCAAGGTTGACCGGGCCGGAACACCGACGTAGTCAACCGGGGCAAAGGCGTTGGCCACCACGATCATCCGTTGTTGACCGGCGGGAACCCGGTTTGCCGCCTTCGCCAGGGCCCGGCCGGTACGGCCGGACAAGGCGCCGTCATAGTCGGAGGCATTCACGGGATGGGCGTTGCCCGTAGCCCGGACCCAGCCGTCACGTTCGTTGCTGATGATGTCGGCCTGGGGGTTGAGCGAGTGGACGGGCGGTGGCTGGTAACGCAACCAGCCTGCGCAGACGATGACCCACACCAGGACGGCTCCCACCGGAGCCAACCAGAACGTCTTCCACTGGCCGGCCCCGACATAGACCGTCAACGAGAGGGAGAACAGGGCCGGCAGCAGCAGCCTGGCGTGCATGTAGTCACCGCCGACGGCCACCACGTAGGCCACGTCCACGAGGGACACGACCAGCGGGGTCAGGAGCACCACGACCCCCATACGGTCACCGCCTTGCCACCACCGGACGACCCGGGCCCCCACCAGGGGGGCCACCAGAAGGAGCGGCAGCCACAAGGTGTAGGGAGCGAGCAGATTCCAGAGATAGGTGAATCCCTGGTTCACCCACAACGAGGTTCCCGCCTTGGCCAGGCCGGTGTTGGGCACGAGCTGGGCGTAGTAGGCCATCCGGGCGAGTTCGACCAGGATCGGCAGGGCCAGCGCGGCCACCAAGGGAACACCGTAACGGCCCCATCGGCTACCCCGGCCGGAACCGTCGATGCCCTTCGCCCCCGTGCCCTTCCGGCCCCGTCCTACCCATCCGGGCGCCGAGATGACCAGCAGCAATCCCGCCAGAAAGGCCAGGGAGCACAGTCCGAGTTCCGGCCGCAGGAGAAAACCAAGGCCCATCAAGAAGGCGGTCCATCCGGCGCGCGACCGGCGGGCCTCGACCCGCACAAGGCAAAGGAAGCTCCAGCCCAACCAGAGAAAGACCATCGACATCTCGAGACCCGATGTGGCGAACATCCAGGTACCGGCCACCGAGGACACCATGAGCAGACCCAACGGAAAGACCGGTCCGTCCCCCCGGTACCGGCCGAGGCGCTGGATGGCCCGACCCCCGGCGACGAATCCTCCGGCCGTACAAACGAGTCCGAGCCACACCGACAACCACTCCAGGGTGATCCAGGGAATCAGACCATGGAGCGCGGCGAGGGTGAACATCCACAGGGGATCCGAATCGACCTCAACCCTCTCACCGACGTTGAAGACCGGTCCCGAACCGCCCAGAAGGTTGTCGATGATGCGGAAGTTGATGAAGGCGTCCTCGTCCACCCAGCGGTAGATCCACGCCCCCACCAGAACCAGGACCAACGGGGCGGTCAGCAACACCCAGTCGGGAACCCCGGATCGCCGGGTGACCCGGGTGGCCGCCTCCGGTGGAACCTCGGTCGTCGTCAAGAACCCGACACCGCGGCCGACGACGAGGCCGCGACCCCGCCCGGGTCCCCATGGGCGGACGCCCCGGGACCGGATGTGCCGATGAGCACCGATCCGGGAATCGGTGGGGCAAATGCTGCCTCATGGCGACGCCTCCACCTCATCAGGGGCCGCTCGAGCAGGAACCAGCTGGCGGCGGCGAGTGAGAGGATGATCACCAGGCGGACCGACTCCTCGACGGCGAAGGGCCAGTGCACCGTGAAGGGACTGATGGCCACATAGACCGGCCAGTGGAGGATGTAGACGGCATAGGACATGTTGCCCAGCAGCACCAGGACCGACAGTCCCATCAAACGGGTGCCCCAGCCGTCGGTCCGGATCACGAAGTAGAGGATCAGTACGACCGCGGCAACGTCGATCACCGGGATCCACACCAGGGGCAGCCAACGCGACGCCAGACCCACCGACACGAGCACCCAGACCATCACGCCGGTCGCCACCAGGGCGCTGGCGGTGAGGAGCCGCTGGGCCCATTGTGGCCAGTCGTCAAGGTGACCACCGGTGGCGATCAGGCCGAGGATGCACCCGAGGAAGATGGCATCGGCCCGGGTGTCAAAGGCGTAATAGACACGTCCGGCCACCACGCTGTTCCAGTGGGGGGCGGCAAGGACGATCCCGATGCGGTCGAGACCCGACAAGACCACGCCGCCGATGGCCACGGCATAGGCCGCCTTCCGGTGTCCGAACTTCAGGGCCACGACGAGCAGGACGCACCAGACGATGTAGAACTGCTCCTCCACCGCCAAGGACCAGCACTGGGCCATGAATCCGCCGAAGGGTTCGTGACCGAACGCCGAGCGGTAGTCGGAGTAGTAGAACACCGCCGCAGCCGAGTCACCCCAGATCCGTTGGGCGGCGTTCTGAACCGGAACGATCCAGGCGTAGAGGCCGAGCAGAACCACGGCAACCACCAGAGGGGGCAGCAGCCTCGTGGCCCGGCGACCATAGAATTTCGACACACTGATCCGGCTGTCGCGCTGATGTTCACTCAGCAGCATCGTGGTGATCAGGAATCCCGAGAGCACGAAGAACACCCCGAGCGACAACCAGGCCCCCGGAAGGGTCTGGAAGTTCGAGTGGAAGATGAGCACGAACGCCATCGTCGGAGCCCGCAGACCGGTCAAGGCCGGTCGGTTGCCAAGGCGGAACGGAGGCTTCGTGGCCTCTGGGGCCTGCGGTTGGGCGTGCTCGTCAGTCGTCAGGGCCATCGTGATCCCGACCATTCTGGCCCACCGGCACTCCACAGGTAGAGGTTGACCCGCGCTCGAGGGATCCTTCCACCAGGGCCGCCACCGCTGCAATCGCCCACATGCCAAGAATCCACCACGGGGCCAGGTCGACGAACTCGCTCACCCGGTGGCCCGCCGACAGCAAATGGGGCCCGACCGCCCCACCACCGGTCGCAAACAGGAGGGTGAAGATGACACAACCGGCAACCGTTCCGGTCCACCCCCAGGCGTCGTTGGCCAGTCGGAGTCGTCGCCGAACGGGACGGAGGGCCAGCCATCCGATGAGTGATGCACCGGCCGCCCAGACGAGGCCGTGGAGGTAGGGCTCCAGTCCCTGCGCCGACTGGATGGTCCGGCTCCACAAATCGACAAACGTCAGCGGAGCGGACTGCCCACGGGCGTGAACGATCCGTATCGCAACCGGCCAGGCGGCAATCAACGCCAGCGCCACCGCACCTTCCACCAGTGGTCGGACGCCATCGTGAAGCCGACGCCCAGGTCCGGCCTGGCCCGACCCGTTCCACCAGATCCCAGCCAATGGTCGGGCGACAATCAGCACCACCAGGGCGATGGCGTTGAAGACCCCTTCGTCCTTGGTCATCCCCGCCATCACGGCCAAGGCAAGCGCCACCATCCGCCACGATGGACGTGATTCGGCCTGCAGGCCCCAGGTGAGGGCTCCCACCGCCGCCAGCGACCAGGCCGGGTCGGCGTATCCGTTGGTCATGAACGGCTCCGTCACGCCGAACGCCGTCACGACAACCAGTCCGGCCACCAGCGCCGCGGCCACCCCCAACAGCCCGCTGGGTGCCACTCGGTTTCGCTGCAGCCACCCCGCCGGCGTTCCGCGAACCGTGACGACTTCTTCGGTCACTGGTGCTCCGGCTACCCAACGTTGGGCCGTCACGACGAACACGCTGGTGGCCATGATGAGAGCACAGGAGTTCACGAGGGCGATGGCCACTGTCGCGAGGCGTTCAGAGTGTTGCCCGGTCACACCCCAGGCCAGGGCACCGACGGCACTGACCAGGGGCGGATACGCCGTTTGTCCGAGTCCGACATAGCGGGACCGCAGGTTCACCAGCAGCTCGTGGTGAGGTTCCAGCAGCCAACCCGACCGGAGAATCCAGACGGCCCGCGCATCGAAACCGGTCGTCGCCGAACGCAGGTCCATCAGGCCCCACGCCGTCGCCGAGATGATCGCCAAGGCGCCAATGATGCCAACCATCCAGATCAGGCGACGGTCGGGAACCGAAGCCGGAGGCCGGGTTGGCCGGGCGCCGGAGCGGGCGTACCTGGCCACGGCCAGCGCCGCGGCCAGCGCCGCGGCCAACGACCAAAACCACTCGAGGAGACCTCCGCCCAGCAACACGACGGCCGTGGCCGATGACGCAGCGATGATCGATCCGACCAACACCGAGAACGGAGCCACCACCCAGGATCGGCCGACCATCGCCAGGGCCGGCGCCATGCCGGCCACGGCGAGAACAAGAAGGACCAACAGACTCGACGCAACCATTCAGGCGACCCGGAATCCGAACGCGCTCATAGTGGCGTCGGTGGCGGAAAGCCGGTTCCACCCACTGATGCACCACGACCCCGCCTGATGACGGCATGGCCGTCATGGTCCCGGGTCTCAAGGATCACGACGAAGCCCCGACAGGTTCCCGGCCCGGGTGCAACCTGTTTGACATCCAACAGGCCGACCGCATCGGCCCGGGACGACGCCACGGTGACCCAGCCACCGGTGGCCTTGAACAGGGCGATGTACTCGGCCAGGTTGAGCGGCGCACCGGCCAGTGAAGCGTCAAGCACCGGCTCCCCGGGGGCAACCAGACTGTGGGCCTGAACGGCCAGGCACCGGTAGAAGGCGTTGTCTTCCGCCGCCGCCTGCCCGGTCTGGGCATCACCTTGGCGTTTGACCACCTTGGCGGCGTGGGCCGACTCCCATCCGAGCCCGGTTGCCGCCACCGCCACGATGGCCACCGCCGCCAGGAGGGTTCGCCGTTGCAACGGTCCGGATCGGGTGGGATTGGACCGGCCGTTCGGAGGCACGGAACGGCACGATATCAGGGGAAGCAACCAATCCTCGGCTCCGGCGACCCCATGGTTATGATGGCTTTGGCCCCACGTTGTGGCGTCTTTCGCCCGACGTCCAGAGCCTCCTTGAACGATGCGCTTGCGCCCATGACATCCGCCGAGACCCGAAACGCCGGTGCCGGTCGCACGTACCTTGGCTTCACGGCACTGTTCTCGGTGTTGTCCCTCGGACTCTGGTGGCACACGCTCGGCCATCTGGCCTCGGTGACCACGTGTGGCTGCGGAGATGCATCCCTCACCCTCTGGGTCCTCAAGTGGCCTGCCTACGCCATCAGCCACGGGCTCAATCCCTTCTATTCACGGCAGCTCCTCGTACCCAACGGCATCAACATGGCGCCCAACTCGCTTGGTCTCGGCTTCGCCTTTGCCCCGGTGACCTGGATCTGGGGACCGGTCGCCACCCTCAACGTCATCGACATCTGCTCCCCGATCCTGTCCGGCCTCGCCATGGTGTGGCTGCTTCGCCGGTGGGGCCTCCGCCCGGCCGCGGTCGCCACCGGCGCCCTCTTTTTCGCATTCTCGCCCTTTGTTCTCACCAGCCTGGCCCTGGCCCATCCGAACTTCTCTCTGCTGGCCCCGGTCCCGGTCATCATCGGACTTGCCGGTGATCTGCTGGTGGACGCGTCCGACCGCCGGTCCCGGATGCGAACCGGCCTCTGGCTCGGACTGGCGGTGACCGTCGAGTTCCTCGTGAGCGTCGAGGTCCTCACGTTGATGGTGCTCTTCGCCGTGTTCACCCTCGGCGTTCTGGCGGTCGCCGGGTTGGTCAACCGGCAACTCCGGATGCGCCTCGTCGCCCGTGGTCGCCAGGCTGCCACCGGACTCTGGGTGGCGATGGGGGTGGCGGTGGCCCTACTGGGATACCCGCTGTGGTCGTTCTTCGCCGGCCCGGCCCATCTGGTCGGCCGGGCCTGGCCCGACACGCCACCGGGCACGGTGGCCACGACTCCATGGGACCTTGTGGCCGGAAAGGTGTCGGAGGGTCTGACCAACATCATGCACCTCTTCGGTGGCTACCAGGGGCCTCGGCTGCCCAGCCTCGGCCTGCTTGGCTTCGGTGTCCTCGTCATCGTCGGGGTCGGCACCGTCCTCTGGCGTCACGATCGTCGTCTGTGGCTTTTCAGCGGACTCGGCGCCGTCGCCGTCGTCCTCTCCTTCGGTGTGGTCGACGGCGTCTGGACTCCGTGGCGCCTCTTCACCTCGGTTCCGGTACTCAACAACGTCGTGCCGGTCAACATTGGGGTGATATCGGCCTCGTCGCTCGCCATCTCGCTGGCCATCGTGCTTGACCACCTGGAGAACCGGTTGCGGGCGGCCCGGCCGGCACGCCGTCGTCTCGCAACCTGGGCGACCTGTACCTTCGCCCTGCTTCCGGTGGTGGCCATCCTTGCGCCGAACCTTCCGTTCACCACCGAAGCGGTGGCGGCTCCCGCCTGGTTCACCTCGACCGGAAGCCAACTCGGACCCAACGATGTGGTCCTGCCTTATCCCGCCGCTCTTGGCGGCATCCAGTCCTCGATGACCTGGCAGACCCTGGCCGGCCTGACCTTCTCCATGGTCGGGGGCGGAGGCCCGGGGATCACCGTGTCGCGGGCCGGTCCGGAACGACCCGGGTTTCTGGTGCTGGCGGCCGCCTCACTTCCGTTGGATCCGGAACCGCAACCCACCGAATCCAACCTCACGGACGTCCGCCAGGCACTTGATGGCTGGGGCGTGACCACGATCGTGGTCCCGGACCAGCCCGGCCTCCCGGTCTACGACCGGGGCCGACCGGTTCCGTACGCAGTGGCCTTCTTCACCGCCTCACTCGGGCAGTCCCCGACCTATCTCCATCAGGCCTGGATCTGGACCGTGACCCGGTCGGGCCCGTCCCCCGTCGTCATGACACCAGAGCAGTTTGCCCGATGCTGGCAGGGCGAAACGCTGAACCCGGGTGACGACGCCGTGGCGGCGTGCGTTCTGCGTGCCGCCTGACATGACAGCCACGCCCCCGACCGTTGACGACCGTCCGGTCGTCAGTCCGACCGGCGGCGGGAAACCAGGTCGGGCGGGCCTGCTGTTGGCCGCGGCGCTCTATCTGGTGCTGGCCATCATCCTCTGGTGGAACGTCTGGACCGGCAGTCCGTCCGGCACGATGACCTGTGCGTGCACCGATGCCGGACGCATGGTCTGGTATCTCGACTGGGTGGCGTACGCCCTCCGCCACGGCCTCAATCCCCTGTATTCAACCTGGTTGTTCCATCCCGGTGGCATCAACCTCCTCGACGATACGAGCGTGCCGGCGCTTGGGGTGGTGCTGGCTCCCGTCACCTGGCTCTTCGGGCCGGTGGTGAGCATGAACGTGGCACAGACCCTTCTGCCGGCCCTTGATGCCCTGGCCTGCTTCTGGCTGCTGCGCCGCTGGGTGGACTGGTCGCCCGCCGCCTGGGTCGGTGGGCTGCTTTTCGGCTTCTCCGCCTATCTGCTCACGCAGCTCACATATGGCTGGCTCAACATGACCGCCCTCTTCCTCTTTCCGGTGATCGTTGGGCTTCTCGATGACCTCCTCGTCCGGCAGTCACGGCCGGCCGGACGAACCGGCGTGCTCCTGGGCCTCGTTGTGGTCGTCCAGTTCTTTTTGTCGACCGAGATGCTGGTGGTCGCGGCCCTCACCTCGGCCGTGTCCCTCGTCCTCCTCGTTGGCCACGCCGCCATCGGCCACCGGAGGGAACTGACCAAGCGGCTCCACCATGCCGTGTGCGCCCTGGGCGTGGCCGCCGGTGTCGCAGTGGTATTGCTGGCCTACCCCTTGTGGTTCTTCCTTTTCGGGCCGGCCCACCTTGGGACCGTCGTGTGGACCACCAACGTGCCCGGTGCCATCGGAAACACCTGGGGAACCTTCTGGCACACCCTCGACACCAACGTCTTCCTCGGCCACGCGCTCCGGGAGACGTTCGGCGGCTATCTGGGCCCGACCGGGCCCCACCCGTCCTACCTCGGACCGGGCATCCTCTTGGTCACCGCCGTTGCGTTCGCCCTGGCACCGAAAGACCGCAGGCTCTGGTTCTTCGGCGCCCTGGCGGTCGTGGCCGCTCTGTTGAGTTTGCAGGTCGGAGGAACGGGTGGGCTCACCTGGGCGCCGTGGGCGCTCCTCGACCACTGGCCGTTGCTCACCGAGGTGGTGCAGGGCCGCTTCTCGGCCGTGGTCGACCTCTCCCTGGCCATCATCGTCGCCCTCGCCGTCGACCAGATGCATCGGTGGCTCCAACCCCGGGGAGAGCCATGGGCGAAAAGCGCATCGGCTGCCCTGGCGACGGTCGCCTGCGGTCCGTTGATCATCGTCATGGCACCCACGTTGCCCTTCACGGTGCAGTCCATTTACGTACCAGGCTGGTTCACGGCCGAGGCGCCCCGGCTCGATCCGACCGACGTGCTGGCCCCGTATCCGTTTCCCACCGCCGACTCCCAGGCTGCCATCCCCTGGCAGGCCATCACCGGGCTCAGTTACAAGATGGCCGGCGGTGGTGGGCCGGCCGGCACCGTCGACCGGGCCGGTGCCGAAGAACAGGGCTTCTCGGTGCTGCACGCGGCATCCCTTGCCCTGTCTCCCCCACCGGACCCCAACGCGGAAAATCTGACTGCCGTTCGCCGGGCCTTCCGCCAGTGGGGGGTCACCGAAGTCGTTGTTCCCGTCGGAAGCGACCTCCCCGCCTACCTGACCGGCCGCTCCACCGCGTATGGCCTCGGTTTCTACACGGCCACCATGGGCACCGCTCCCCGGTTCTCGCCATTGGGTGGTGGCGCCTGGGTCTGGAACCACACTTCTCTTGCGGCACCACCCCACCCGACCACCGCCGAAGCCCTTCAGGCCTGCACGACCGGAGTATCCACCGTGCGTGACCTGGCTCGGGTGCCGTCCTGTGTACTCGCCCATCCCCCTGCGGCTTCGTGAGATCCGGGACACCGCCGCTACCATCACCTCCATGACGGTGACGACATCGGACCCGGTGGCCATCGGCCAGAAAGGTCTGCACGACGCGTCGCCCCGCACCACCAAACACTCGGGTTCGGCCGTTCGGCCGACGATGCGGGCCGTTGTCATCGCCGGTGTCTGCTATCTCGTCCTGTCGGTCGTCCTGTGGTGGCACATCTGGACCGGAAGTCCGAGTGGCGAGATGACCTGTGCCTGCACCGATGCCGGACGGATGGTCTGGTTCCTCCAGTGGGTGGCGACCGCCCTCGCCCACGGGCACAACCCGCTCTACTCCTCCTACCTGTTTCATCCCGGGGGAATCAACCTGCTCTCGGACACCAGCGTTCCCGCCCTCGGCGTTGTTCTGGCCCCTGTGACGTGGTTGTTCGGCCCGGTTGTCAGCATGAACGTGGCCAACACGCTGATCCCGGTGGCCGATGCCATGGCCCTCTTCATCGTGGCCCACCGATACGTGCGCTGGACGCCGGCCGCCTTTGTCGGCGGACTGGCCTTCGGCTTCAGCGTCTTCGTGATTCCCCAACTTGCCTACGGCTGGCTGAACCTGACCAGCATCTTTCTGCTCCCGTTCCTCGTGGCGACCCTCGAGGAACTCCTGATCCGCCAGCGTCGTCCGGCCTGGCGCAGTGGGCTGGCCCTCGGGGCGATGGTTGTCGTGCAGTTCTTCCTCTCCACCGAGATGTTGTTGCTCTTTGCCTTCTCCGCCGCCATCGCCACCGTCCTCCTTGTGGTCTGGGGACTGGTCGGCCACCGGGCCGAGATCCGGCAACGGCTGCCCTTCATCGGCCGTGGCCTTTCGGTGGCATTCGGACTGTCGGTCATCGTTCTGGCCTATCCGATGTGGTTCTTCCTGGCCGGTCCGGCCCACCTCGGCACCGTCGTGTGGAGCACCAACATTCCCGGCAACCTGGGAAATGCCGTCTCCAACTTCTGGAGTGCCGTCGGCTCCTGGGGCCCGGTCGGCGCCAACCTCCTCGCCCTCCAGGCCCGGACGCTCGGTGGCTATCTCGGCCCGGCCGGGCCGGCCCCCTCCTACCTCGGCCCCGGCCTGATCGCCGTCCCGGTCATCGGCGTGGTGGTCTGGCGCCGGGACCGGCGCCTGTGGTTCTTCGGTGCCCTGGCGGTGATTCTGGCCGCCTTCAGCCTGCGGGTGGCACCCGGACTGTGGAGCCCCTGGTCGGTTTTCTTACACGTCCCACTCTTCCAGGATGCCCTCCAGTCCCGATTCTCGGCCGAGATCGACCTCGCCCTTGCCATCATGCTGGCCATCGTCCTCGAGCATGCCCGCGAGGCCATGCGGGACCGGTTTGGAGCCGGACGACGACTCTGTGACCTCGCCCCCGTTGCGATCGCTGCCGTGGCCCTTGCTCCGCTGTGGTGGGTGCTGGCCCCAAACGTCCCTTTGGTTGTGCAGTCCACCAGTGTTCCGCTCTGGTTTCGCCAGGTCGGGCCCACCCTGGACGCCAGATCGGTCCTCCTGACCTACCCCTTTGCCACCGCCGACTCCCAGGCCGCCATCCCCTGGCAAGCCATCAGTGGCATGCACTACCAGATGGCCGGTGGCGGTGGGCCCTCGGGGACCGTCGCCCATGCCGGGGCCGAACGACCGGGCTTTGTCGTTCTGCGCAACGCCGCCCTGACCCTCGTGCCACCGCCCGAGCCTGACGCCGCCAACCTGTCGGCCGCCCGGAAGGCCATGGCTGACTGGGGCGTGACGACCGTCGTGGTGCCCGACGGCCAGGAGCTGAAGGCCTACCAGATCGGCCGGGGCACCGCCTACGGACTGGCCTTCACCACCGCCCTCATGGGCTCCTTGCCCACCTATCAGCAGCACGCCTGGGTGTGGTCCACGGCTCCGGGCCACTCGCCGGTGCCGTTGAGCGCCGCCGAACTGGCGAACTGTGACAACCGGCCGGAGGCGGAATGGGGCACGATTCCCGCCTGTGTCCTGCACCTCCGCAGTTCCGGCTGATCGGAGAGCACGGACCCGATCCGCGACCAGGCGCCAGGGTGACGCCGTGGCCCGGCCGGGCGGCTGGGATACCATCACCCGGATGCAGACGAGCGATACGCCGTCGGCCGCGGTTCCCGCTCCGGTGCCCGCCAGCGCCGATACCGGAACGTCCGGGGAGACCGGCGAAACCCGCCGGTTCCGCCTGGGCAACCGACCGCCGCTCACCGGAGTTCGGGCACTCGGAGTCACTGCCGTGTTGGTCTACCACTCCAACTTCCACACCATGCCGGGCGCCTGGGCCATGCTCCAGGTCTTCTTTGTACTCTCGGGCTTTCTGATCACCGCCATGCTCTCCGGCGAGTGGCAGCGCAACGGAACGATCTCGGTCAGGAACTTCTATGCCAGAAGGGCCGTGCGGCTGCTGCCGCCACTGCTCCTGACCGTTGGCCTGCTGGCCGTCTACGGCGCCCTCGTGCACGTGGCCGATGCCTCGCAGAGACTCTGGGGGGACTCGGCGGCCACCCTCTTCTACTACGCCGACTACCGCCAGGCGCTGGGCCACGCTCCGTTCTTCGGCTACCTCGCCCAGAGCTGGTCGCTGGCCGTCGAAGAGCAGTTCTACATCATCTGGTCGGTCCTGCTCATGGTGGCCGTCGCCTTGCACCGGAAGAAACTGGCCTATGGCTTTGCCATCGTGGGCGTCGCCGCCAGCCTGGCCGACCGCCTCTATCTGGCGCTCGAACCGAGCCACTTCACCAACGTCACCTTCACCCGGATCTACTACGCCTTCGACTCCCGGGCCGACGCGATGTTCCTCGGGTGCCTGCTCGGCTTGCTGGCCTCGGACGGCTTCCTGTCCAACTGGCCCCGGTGGCTGGTCAACCTGGAATCGGCCGCAGCCCTTCTGGCCACCGGCTTTATGGGATGGATCCTGTTCACCTCCCACCTCTTCACCGAGAACGTCGCCACCTGGTGGCTGCCCTTGACGACCGTCGCCTGCGCCTTGATCATCGTCCACTTCGTGGTGGCCCCGAAAAGTTGGGCCTCGGCCTTCGTCGGCCTCGGCGTCTTCGTCTTCGTCGGCGACCTGTCCTACACGATCTACCTCGTGCACTTTCCGGTCTACCTCGCACTGGAACCGGGTCAGTACGGCACCCACTGGGGCTACTGGCCGACCGAACTGCTCCGGCTGGCCGTCATCTTCGGCATCGCCGTCGCCAGTTGGTACGCCATGGAACGGCCGCTGATGCGATGGAGGGCCCGGTCGGCGGCCCGATGAGCGAAACCACGCCTCTCCCGACCTCCGGGACGGACGCTCCGGCCCGGGAGACCCACCGACTGCCTGCCCTGGACGGCGTGCGGGCGCTCGCCATCGTCCTCGTGCTGTTGTTCCACGGGGGATTCGGCTGGGCCCAGGGCGGGTTCTTCGGCGTCGACGTCTTCTTCGTGCTTTCGGGTTTCCTGATCACGGGCCTGCTGGTCAACGAGTTCTCCCGCCGCGACACCATCGGGCTTCTGCGCTTCTGGGGCCACCGGGTCCGCCGGTTGCTGCCCGCCCTGTTGGCCGTGCTGCTCGTCGTCTGCGCCTACGGCGCCTTCTTGGCCACTCCGGACACACTCGACCAGCTGCGTTCGGACGCCTTCGCCACACTCTTCTACGGAAACAACTGGCACCTCGTGGCAGGAGACTCCGGCTATTTCGCCGCCCTGAACACTCCCCGACCGTTGCTCCACACCTGGTCGCTCTCGATCGAAGAACAGTTCTACGTCATCTGGCCACTCGTCGTGCTCGGCCTGCTGCGCCTCCGACGGAGCCGGACCTTGTTGCTCGGAGTCACCGTCGTTCTCGCCGTCACCAGTGCCACCGAGATGGCATGGCTCTACCACGGTGGGTCGGGCGCGTCGCGGGTCTACTACGGCACCGACACGCGGGCCCAGGCACTCCTGATCGGGGCCGCGCTCGCCGTCATCCTGGCCCGGCCCCTCGGGCGGACCAGTCCCCCATCCCCGACGGTGAGTCCACCGGATTCCCCGGGAACCGGCGGAGCTGGTCGCCATCAGGACATCGGACCCGACCCCGATGCCGGCGGGGAGCCCCGGATCGAACTCATCGGGACCAAAGTGAAGAACGGGGCGTTCCTCCGCCTCATCGGGGTCATGGGTGCGCTGGCCCTCGCCGGGATCATCTGGCTCGCCGTGGCCACTTCCAGCGCCACCCCCTGGCTCTACGACGGCGGATTCACCCTGCTGGCCGTCGCCAGTGCCGTCCTGATCGCCAGCGTGACCCTGGTGCCAACCACACCCTGGGCCCGCCTGCTCTCGCTCCGGCCGATCCGCTATCTCGGCTCCATCTCCTACGGCCTCTACCTCTGGCACTGGCCGATCTTCGTCTTTCTTGACAGCGCCCGGACCGGCCTGGTCGGCTGGCCCCTGTTCCTGCTCCGGGTGGGACTTTCCGTCGGCGTGGCCGCCCTCAGCCTCCACTTTCTGGAACTTCCCATCCGCCGGGGCGCACTGCGGGGAGTACGGGGCTGGGTCGTGGCCCCCTTGTCGGTGGCGGCCACCGGCCTCGCCATCGTCCTGGCCACGGCCGGTGCCACGGCGGCGGTCGACGCCGAGGTTCCGCCGGCCAACCGGTCATCCGCTTCCCTGCCACCGTCGTCCGACGCGGCCAACACGCCCACGGTGGCGACCGGGACCGCCGGGCCGATCCGGCTCCTGCTGATCGGAGACTCCGAAGCCAGCTTTCTCGGTTTCGGCCTCGGGCCGGACTCGGGGCGCTACGACATCGCCTTCGCCGGAGATGGCACGTTCGGCTGCGGATTCACCCACAACACCACGCTCTTTCACGGCACCGTGGTGCCGGGGACCGTCGGCTACCGCGGCGGCAAGGTTGCCGTTGCGTGCCCTACCCAGTTGGCCCGGTGGGGCAACGACCTCGAGGCGTTCCACCCGGACGTCGTCGTCCTTGTCGAGGGCGAGTACGAGGTGCGCAACCAACTGCTGCCCGGTGGCGATGAGCATCTCAACCAGGTCCACTTCGACCAGGTGGAGCAAGCGGCGATCCAGTCGGCCGTCAACGTGATCCTGGCCCACGGCAGCGCCGTCCTGCTGGTGGCCGCTCCCTACTACCAACAACCCGAGCAGGCCAACGGGCAACCGTGGCCGGAGGACAGCCCCGCCCGGGTGAACGGGTACAACCGGCTGATCCAGCGGGTGGCAGCCCGGTCAGGACCCCTCGTCGAGGTGAACACCTCCCTGCACCACCTGCTCGATCCGGGGGGCCACTACGCCCAGGTTGTCGACGGGCGTCATGTCCGCTTTGCCGACGGCATCCACGTGTCCACCAGCGGCGCCTTGTTGGTAGCTCCCTCGATCCTGGAACAGGCCCATGCCCTCGGCGTGGCGGCCCGGGCGGGCCGGACGGCGTCGGCCACCACGATCACCGCTCCGGGGTGACCGTGGGGTCCCTCACGGGTATTTGTTCGTGTTTCCGGTCAGGACCAGCACTTCGGCGATGTCCCCCACCCGGCCGAGATAGCCCGGCTTGTTGACGAGGGACGGGTTCCAGGAGGCGAGGAGAATGGCCCGCTTCTGGTGGCCGTTGACCAGGTAGCGCGGTCCGAACTGGGCGATCCAGAAGGAGTTGACCTTGGGGTAGAAACCCTGGACATCGAGGGTGTTCACCAGGCCGATGAACTCCTCGACGTCGATGAGCTTCGTGCTGGCGGTCCCGGCCCCGAGGTCGCCGACGTAGACACTCTGGTTCGGGATGAGCTGGGGAACGGCCAGGGCCACCAGCTTCTCGGTGGCCGCGTTGCTGGCCTCGTTCAGTGAGGGGGTTCCGGCCACTTCGGCCACGGCGGCCACACTGGCCAGCGACGCCAGAACCACAAAGAGACCGAGTACCGACATCCGGGTGCCCCAGTTGAGCCGACCCGCCCACGCCTTCTTCGCCGGTCGGACCTTCTCGACCTGTTGGCCGTCTTCGTCCTCTTCGACTTCTCTCCGGGCCGGCCGGGCTCCCCACCCGAGCGCCCCACGGGCCACGAGGAACGCCGGAATGCCGTCTTTGGGCAGGGAGGTCATGGAGATGCCGATCAGGGCGATGATCGGCAGCACCATGGCCCACACCGACAGGTAGCCGAAGAAGAAGCCCACCACCCGGGTGAAGGCCACAACGGTGGCGACGAATCCCGCCAGCGTGATCCAGCCCAGTCCGAGTGCGAAGCGGTTGCGTTCCCGACGCCCCCGCAGCAGGGTCCACACCCCGACCGCCAGGGTGACCACCGTCACCAGGACGGCGATGACCACGTGGTCGGGAGTGCCGCCGAGCAGTGTGTTCATGACTTCGCCCGGGCCCACCACCACGATGGCAAACGCCGACATCGTCCCCCAGATGGCGGCACCCAGCGATTGGCCGGCGTGGCCGGCGGTGAAGAAGTTCCAGATGGCGGTCAGGTTCCCCGGGGAGTTGGTGAACTGTTGGATCAGGGGCGGGATCCACTCGAGGACGAGCACCAGGAGACAGAAGAAGGCGGCCCGCTTGGTCCGGGCCGCCATGGGTGGCAACGGCTCTTCCGGCTCCCAGTTCACCGGCAGGCCGGTCTCGGGGTCACGTTCCAGTCCCTTCATGGCCCGACGCTTCTCGGCCCACGCCTTCACGACCCGGGAGAAGGCGATGGCCCAGGCCACCAGGGGGACCAGCAACATGGTGACGGCCAGCGGGAGGGTGGAGATGTCGGTCTGGATCACATAGGAGGAGACGGCAAGCGCCGCCAGCAGGGCCACCCATGAACGGTCCACGGCCGCCGCACAGAGCAGGGCCAACAACAACATGGGCAGGATCACGACCATCGGATTCCACGGGCTCAACAGGGCCCCGAGCGGTCCTTCGGAGTAGGTCAGCGCCCCCGACGAGGTCACCGCCAGCACCGCGCACAGCGCACAGATGGCGCCGGCCGCCCACACGGCCTTGACCGGAGTGGCAAAGCGACGGATGACCGCCACACAGGACAGGACGGTCAGGAAGTTGATGAACGTGGCACCCACGAAGATGGCCCGGGCCGACGAAGAGAGCAGCCAGGTGAAGGGCGCCTGGAAGTAGAAGTAGGCCGGGCCGGGATGGTTCCACCCGAAGTGGTCAAAAGGGCCCAACTGTTGGTGGAAGGCGACGGCCTCACGGGAGTGGAGCTGGATGAGCGCCAGGTCGTCGTCCAGGTAGATCTGCCCCCCGCCGGTGAGCCGAAGGTGGACGAGGGCCAGCAAAAAGGGCAGGGAAACCAGTCCGTAGGCCAGCCACTTGAGAAACGTGGGCTGGAGGAGCCAAGGTGTCCACACCACCGGAGCCCGCCTGGCACCCGCCGTCCGCTTGCCGTTCTGAGCCATTACGTGCCCCATCGTAGAGGCTGGCCACCACTTTCAACAGGGTTTGCTCCGACCCGCATCCTTCTGGTCGACATCCTGCAGGTCCCGGGCGACCGGATCGCGCCCCTGGCCCGGGGTCGTCGTTCTGGGTGCGCCCGGGCGAACGCTCAGAAACTCGGGACGTAACCGCCGCGTCCGAGCGAAGCGCCAAGGAGGGGGTCGACCGATTCGTCCACCCCGCCGATGACCTCGGTGATCCAGTCCAGCCGACCCCGGAGGATCCGTTCCACTCCCCCCTGCAGGGTGGAGGAACTCACGGCACACGAACTGCACGCGCCCTGCAACTGGACCTCCACCACCCCGGTCACCACGTCCGCCGAGAGGAGGGCCAGATCACCGCCATCGGCCTGTACGGCCGGACGCATCATCTCGATGATGGCACCCAAGGCAGCCCGACGTTCGGCCTGTTCGGCCTCCGACACGCCCGGATCCGGTGCGTCGGCCACCACTTCGGGAGTTTCCGGCGGGGCCGAGGATTCGTGAACGTTGGATTCCATGCCTCCATTCTGCCGGATCACCGGGTTGGCCCGTACGCGACGGGTTCCGCCGGGTCGGGTCGACCGGAAATCGACCCCTGACGGGGCGGCTGGCCCGGTGGTTGGCAGAGAAGCTGACGGGCGGCAACGTCGCTGTCCCGGACGTTGACATCAACGCCTCCCGGGCAACCACCGGAGTACGATGCATACAGTCATGGCGCCCGAACTTCGAACCATGGGCCCGATCGGCCTGATCCTGCCTACTTTTGCCCAGGAGTCGGTGCCGACGTGGGCCCGTCCCACCAGTGATCTGGCGGAAAACGACGACCCCCTGGCCGAACTGGCCGCCATGTGCCGGGGCGCCGAAGCGCTCGGAGCCGATGCCTTGTGGGCGTGTGACCACCTGTTCTGGCACCGCCCCTGCCTCGAGTGCACGGTGGTGCTTTCGGTGGCCGCCATGGCCACCGAACGGGTGGTGCTGGGTAGTTGTGTCATCCAGCTCCCGCTTCGCCAGAGTTCGGTGGTGGCGAAGCAGGCGGCGTCCCTGCAGACCTTGAGCCGGGGCCGCATGGTGCTTGGGGTGGGGGTAGGGAGCCACCCCGGAGAGTACGAGCAGGTCGGCGTGGACTACCACCAGCGGGGTGCCGACCTCGACCGGGCCATTGACGAACTCCGCCGGTCATGGGCCAGCGGGGAAGGCGTGAGCCTCGGCGACGTCAACGACTCCGGAGCCGCCCGCTACCGGCAACTGCCTGCGCCCGAAGCGATCCCGGTCTACGTTGGTGGCTCCTCGGAGGCCGCCTTGCGTCGGGCCGCCCGGTTGGGTGACGGCTGGATGCCGTTGTTTCTCAGCGTTGACGAGTATCGGTCGGCCGCCGGGCGTCTCTCCGAAGAGGTACGACATGCCGGCCGGGAGCCCGACGAAGTGGCCCGGACCATGGTGCTCTTCGTCTCCGTCGATGACGATCCAGCGGTCGCCCAACACAAGGGCACGGCCTGGATGTCTTCCCTGTATGGCATCCCGGCCAAGGCCTTCAACCGACACCTGGTGGCGGGCACCGCCGAGGATGTCACCGGCGCCATCGCCGACTACCGAGCCGCCGGTGCCGACCACGTCGTGCTCTACGTCACCGCCGATGAACCCCTCGGCCAGTTCGAACAGATCAGTGCCGCTCTCGCCAACGCCGGAAGGAACGCCTAAGCCATGGACCCTGCCACCTACATCATCGGATCGGCCACCACCGAGATGCACCGGCGCGATCTCTCAGCCGGGGAGATGGCCACTTCAGCGGTCGCCGGTGCCCTCGCCGACGCCGGACTGCGGGCCGACGAGATCAACCTGGTGGTCGTGGGGAACGCAACCGCCGGGCGACTGCTCGACCAGGGCTGCATCCGGGGTCAGGTTTTCCTCGCCCGGTCGGGACTCCGCCACGCCGGGATCATCAACGTCGACAACTCGTGTGCCGGTGGCGTCTCGGCCCTCCACCTCGCCGTTCTGGCCGCCCGGGGCGGGGCCGGCAACGTCCTGGCGCTCGGCGTCGAGAAGATGTGGACCGGTGACCGGGCGCAGACCCTCGCCGGAATCGAGGACGGGGTGCCGAAGATCGACCGGGAGTTCATGCACGCCGAGTGGGAAAACGAGTCCGGATCGGTGCTCATGGCCCTGAACGCCCGGTGGACCACCGAGCACATGGAGCGATGGGGCACCACCCCGGAGATGATGGCAGCCGCCGCCGTCAAGGCCCGACGCCACGGAGCCCTCAACCCCCACGCCCAGTTCCGCACGGAGGTCACTCTGGAGGAAGTGCTCTCCTCCCCCACCATCGTCTCGCCGCTGACCCGGCTCATGTGCTCGTCGTTCACCGACGGCGCCGCCGCGGTGATCGTCACCGACCGGGCCCGGACCGGTGCTCCGAAGATCCGTGGTGCCGCCGTGCGGTCCGGCAACGGCGATCTCGACTACCACGACCGACTGGCCGAGACGGCGTCGGCCGCCTGGGATGCGGCCGACGTGGATCCGGCCGACATCGACGTTGTGGAGTTGCACGACGCCACGAGTCCCGAAGAGATCTGCGCCCTTGAATCGCTCGGCCTCTACAAGCCGGGTGACGCCGGACCGGCCACCCTGGCCGGCGACACCACCCTCGGCGGACGGGGCGTGACGGTGAACACCAGTGGGGGCCTGGTCAGCCGGGGCCATCCCCTGGGAGCGACCGGGATCGCCCAGGTGGCCGAGCTGGTGGCCCAGCTGCGGGACGAAGCCGGGGCCCGTCAGGTGCCCGGGGCAAGATTGGCCGTTGCCGCCAACACCGGTGGCATGGTCGGCAGCCATGCCGGGACCACCGATGCGGCCTTTATCGGCATTCACGTGCTGGAAGCGAGCTGAACGATGAAGACCCAACGCGGAGGCGTCATCACCGGCTGGGGCATCGCCGTTCCCGACAAGATCCTCACCAACGACGACCTCTCCAAGACCCTTGACACCAACGATGCCTGGATCACCGAGCGCACCGGCATCAAGGAACGACGGATCGGTGGAACCACATCGGGTCTCGGCATCGAGGCGGGACGGGCCGCCCTGGCCAAGGCTGGCCGGCGGCCCGACGAGATCGACGCCGTCATCCTGGCCACCACGACGCCGGACCAGATCGTCCCCGGCACCGCCGCCACCATCCAGGACGGTCTCGGCATCACCGGTGGTGCCTTCGACGTGAACGCCGCCTGCACCGGCTTCGTCTATGCGTTGACCGTGGCCCATGGCCTGCTGGCCATCGGAGCCGAGCGCCTGCTCGTCATCGGATGTGACACCCTCTCCAACATCACCGACTGGAACGAGCGTTCCGTCTCCATCCTGGTGGGCGACGGCGCCGGCGCCGTGGTCATCGAGGCGGTCGACGGCCCCGGACAACTCCTGAGTTGGAACATCGGGGCCGACGGTTCGCTGCGACACCTGCTCAAGTGCGACCACGGCGGCTTCCTCTACATGGACGGCAAGGAGATCTTCCGCAAGGCCGTCCGGGTCGTGGTGGACTCGGCCTCCCAGGCGGTGGCCGAAGCCGGCCTCACCATGGACCAGGTCGACCTGCTCGTCCCCCACCAGGCCAACCTTCGCATCATCGATGCCGCCTGCCAACGACTGGGGCTCCCGATGGAGAAGGCCGTGGTGGTCATCGACCGCTACGGCAACACGTCCTCGGCGTCCATCCCCCTGGCCCTCGTTGATGCCCTCGACACCGGTCGCCTGACGCCCGGCATGAACGTGCTCATGACGGGCTTCGGTGGCGGCATGACCTGGGCCAGCACGGTTCTACACTGGGGAGGGTGAACACCCAAGCCCCTGCGCTGGTCGTCCTGGCCGCCGGCATGGCCCGGCGCTACGGAGGCGTCAAGCCGTTGGCCCCGATCGGCCCCAATGGCGAAGCCGTGCTGGACCTGCTGGTCAGCGACGCCGTGGCCGCCGGTTTCGGCCGCATCGTCCTCGTGCTTCATCCGGAGACCGGACCGTCGATCCGCTACCACGTTGAACAGACCTGGCCCGAGCGGATCGAGGTCGTCTTTGGCACCCAGCGTCTTCCGCTCGGGACCGTGCACGCCGTACTCGCCGCCCGGGACCTGCTGGAGCCCGATGCCTCGTTCGCCGTGTCGAACGCCGACGATGTCTACGGCATGGGCCCCATGCGTCAACTCGCCGACCATCTGGTCTCGGACCGGATGGAACACACCCTGATCGGCTTCCACCTGGGTTCCACCATCTCGACCGACGATCCGGTGACCCGGGGCATCTGCCGGGTCGGGCCCGACGGACTTCTGACCGGCCTCGACGAACGCCGACTGGTGACCCGGCACGACGGGGGTGCCAGTTTCCGGCCCGGCGACGGCCTGGAGCCGGGCGAGTTGCCACCCGACGCCCTGGCTTCGGTCAACCTGTGGGGATTCAGACCCGACATCTGGGATGTGTTGCAGGCGGCCATGGACCACTCCGGTCTCGACGAAGAGGCCCTCCTGGCCCAGGTGGCCGCCGGCCAGGAGATCCCGAAATCCGAGGTGCTGCTGCCCGAGGTCGTCGCCACCATGGTCCAAGCCGGGGACGGCCTGCCGGTACGGGTGCAGTCCACCGATGCGGTGCTCATGGGCGTCACCCACGCCGCCGACCTGCCGGTGGTCAGCGCCGAGCTGGCCCAGATGGTCAGCCAGGGCGAACGTCCCGCCCGCCTGTGGGGCAACTAGCGCAAGCTTTCACACAAGGTTGGTCGTGGCTGCAACGACGTCGTGTTGACGATCGACACCCCACCCGAGTCCAACGATCCACTCGCCGAAATCGGCGCACCGGTGCGGAGCGGCAGGGCCAGCACCAACTCGGAGTTGACCGTCACCGCGGCCGAATGCTTGGCCGTGTCGGTGATGACCGAAAGGTTCTCGGTCTCGTTGGTCGGTACGGCCAGACGGTAGCCATAACCCACCCCCTCGGGGCCACGCAGGCTGAAGACCAGCGTCACCTCGGAAGCCGGACCGGACAGGACCGTGAGATCGAGTGACTGACCGCCGATCGTGACCAGACGCACCGACGTCCGGGCGCCGGCCGGCAACGGCGAGAACCGGGCGGAGAAGGTGTGGTGAAATCCGGGGCCCAACTCGGCGGTCAGCCAGGTGGCCCGCTGGTACTGCTCGGTGGGAGCGGCTCCATACTTCTCGCCGGTGGACAGGTAGAGACCGTCGCAATCCCCCACGATGAAGAGCCGGTCGGCGGGTCCCCAGAGCGGCAAGGCGGTTCCGGTGGCCACCCGGTCCTTCAAGGACACCCCGGTCAGGTTGGCCACCGACTGTTGGACCTTGAGGTAGTTCGTGACCTGGTCGGTGCTCCACTCCTCGTTGGGAGTCACCGAGATGCCGATGTTGGCCCAGATGGTGAACGCCGCCACTGTCACCAGGCCAACCACCCACCACCGGCGGGTCGTCCGACTCGACCCTTCCAGCCGGCGCCAAAGGTCGATGGCGCCAAGTGATCCGGCGAGCACGAACAGGGGCAGGAAGTCCGCCAGATACCGCGGTGCGATGTAGCCCCAAACCATCAAGGCGGCGGCGGCTCCACCGATCGACAGGATGATCCATCGCACGGCGGCCAGCTGGCCCCGGGCCCGACGCCCGAGGGCCACCACCACGCCCCAGGCGGCCAGCAGGAAGAGGAACGGCATCGACGCCGTTACCGATGCCGTCCGGTAGAGCCGGTCGAAGAGTACGCCATCGACCGATGAGGCCGGAGCGGCCGGGAGGGTGATGAAAGGGAACGACGAGGTCAGTCGCAACGCATCCGGGCGCAGGTAGGCCAGAAGATTGCTCGGAAGGAAGACCACCCCTTCTTCCCCGCCACTGACCCGAAGGAAGTGTCGGCGATAGGCGTTGGTCAGGGTGTACACCTGGTCCTGGATGGGCAGTCCGAACAGCGAGCCGAACTTGATCTCGTTCACCAGGCAACCAAGACCAACGGCAATGACCGAGAGTGCGCCGAGCCGCAGTGCCCACCGGCGGCCGTCTTCCACCTTGGGGCTGAACCACATCCAGGCTGCCACCAGAAGTCCGGCCAAGGCGCACCCCCAACCGGTGGTGAGCCGGTTCTGGTTCACGAAGATCAGGAAGGGCACACAAGCCAACCATCTCGACCACGAGGGACGTTCGACCATGCCGAGCAGGACAAGGATGCAACCCACCGAGAGACAGACGCTCCACATCAGGTCTTCGCTGAACGTGTAGGGAACGGCGGCCAGAAACAGGAGCACGGATCCACCGGCCACGGTGCCCATGAGAAGACCCAGGGTGAGCAGTTCGCCCCGGCCCATGGCGACTCCTCCACGGACCATCATGCGAAGCCGCCAGATCAGCATGGCGGTGAAGAGACAGGTGAGGAGCCAGGCCACCAACATGAAGGGCGCCGTGAGGCGGTTGGCCAGACCCGGGAAGAGTTCGATGACCGGCATCCGGAGCAAGGAGGAAAACAGTCCGAAATAGGTGTACTCGTGTCCGCCAACCAGAAAGCCCTCCACCCCAAGGGAGCTCTTGGGTATCCAGAGGTGGCCGTGCAGCATGGCGCTTGCCTGGATGTCGTAGAAGTTCGCTTGGTAGGTGGTGCTCCGGAAGAAGTTGAACGGACCCCAGAGGAACCAGAGAATCCAGAGGAACGGAAGGGCGGCGAGGCCGTTGGCGATGAGGGCGACCCGGACAAAACGGCGCCGGTCGGGAGGCGTGGCACCTTCGGTGGGTGCAACGGGAGGCAAACCTGTGACGTGTTCCCCCATTGACAAAGAGTGTAACCACCCGAGTAGCGTTTGGGGCATGGGGTTCCTCAGAAAACTGTGGGATTTGCTGCAGTCTCCCGAGGGGATCAAGGTCGTCAAATACACCTCGGTGTCGGTGATCTCCGCCCTGACGTCCGCCGTCATCCTGGCCATCGGTTTCGGCGTGTTGAAACTCGGGACCGAAGTGTGGTGCACGTTTGGAGCCAACGTTCTGGCCGGCATTCCGGCCTACATACTCAACCGTCGCTGGGTATGGGGCAAGGGGGGCCGAAGTCACATCTGGCGGGAGATCGTGCCGTTCTGGGTCATGTCCCTGAGCGGAATCGGCCTCGCCCTCTTCACCTCGTCTCTCGCCCACAACTTCGCTGTCGACCACCACCTGCACCACCTGCTGCGGACCCTGCTGGTGGAAGGGGCCAACGTGGCCGCGTTCGGCACCTTGTGGTTCCTCAAGTTCCTGATTCTCAACCGGCTGTTTGCCCAGATCGCCGACGCCGAACTCCATGAGTCGACGAAGGCGGAAGCGTCGGCCCGATGAGACTCTGGATGCAACAAAAGGGACAACAAGGCGTCAAGAAGGGGTTGACTCCGACCGATATCTTTGAGGAAAGACGTTTCCCGTTGGAAACCCGATCCCGGAAGCCGGACCCCTGGTCATCATGACAACAGAGTCGAGCGAGGACATCGCCCATCTGAAGACACTGGATTTTCCCGGCCTCATGGCCCGCGTCGACACCCTGCGCGACGAGTACGCCAAGGCCGAACCCTTTCCCCACATCGTGCTCGAGAACTTCCTCCGACCTGAAGTGGTGGAGGCGGCCATCGGCGAGTTCCCGGCGCTCGACGCCCAACAGTGGAACTCGTATCTTCACGCCAACGAGCGCAAGTTCTCGAACACGAACCCGTCCACCTGGGGTCCCACCCTCCAGGCCGTGCTCGGCGACCTGAACTCACCGGAGTTCGTCGGTTTCGTGAGTCAGCTCATCGGGGTTGACTACCTGATCGCCGATGCATCCCTGGAAGGGGGAGGCCTCCACCAGAGCACCCGGGGTGGCTTTCTCAACATGCACGCCGACTTCACCGTTCATCCCCACAAGCGCCACTGGCAGCGACGGGCCAACATCCTGCTCTACCTCAACGAGGACTGGCGGCCGGAGTACGGAGGCGACCTCGAACTCTGGAGCACCGACATGAAGCGGTGCGTGAAGAAGGTCGCTCCGGTCGCCAACCGGGTGCTCATCTTCTCGACCAACGACGACTCCTTCCACGGCCACCCGGAACCGATGACCTGTCCGGAAGGTACCTTTCGTCGCTCGCTGGCGCTCTACTACTTCACCGAAGAAGTGGCGCCATCCGTGCGCTCCACCGAGTACCGCGCACGGCCGGGTGACGGCCTACGCAGCGTCCCCATCTATCTCGACAAGCAGGTGCTGCGGGGATATGACTGGCTGAAGCGCCGACTCGACCTCTCGGACGACACCGCCCACAAACTGCTCGAGATGAAGGAGCGGATCTTCCGCAAAGGCAACTAACACCTGTCCCGGAACAGGGAAAATGTGGAGGGCCCGGCGGGCGTGATTCGGGCGGTCCATGACAGACAAAACCCAATGTTGGGTGACGAGTACGTTGAAGCTCTGTAGCCGGACTCGTTGAGGAATGAATGATGGCAGATCGTTCTGTGAGGTCAAGGCGGCCACTGACCCATCCGGTCGACGGCTGCCCTGCCGGACCGGTCGGGCAGCCATGAGCACCTCGGCTCCCGCCGTCGCTGATTCCGCCGAAGTGGGCGACCCGTCCCACCGGAACCTTCAGCAGTCCCGGCCCCGCGCTTTTGGCCACTGGATCCAGGTCGTGGTGCTGGCCACACCGGTGCTGATGCTGGCCATTCTGGCGTGGCACTACCGGAACGTGTTTGAGGACGGTTACATCTACCTGCACGTCGTCCAGAACATCATTGCCGGCAACGGGCCAGTATTCAACCAGGGCCAGCGGGTCGAAGTCTTCACCGGACCACTGTGGACATTCATCGTCGCCACCGTCGGGTTCCTGACACCGTTTTCCCTCGAATGGATCGCGGTCCTGCTCGGAATCCTCATGACGCTGGGCGGCGTCACGATGGCGATTCTGGGTGCGGTCTGGCTCTCCCGAGTTGCACTGCCCAAGGCGTTTCTTCTTCCCCTCGGCGCCTTGGTGTTTGCCTCCACCTACCCGATTTGGACCCTGGCTTCGACGGGCCTCGAGACCGGACTGACGTATTTCTGGCTCGGACTGTGTTTCTTCCTGATCGTCCGATGGTCCATCAACCACCGCATGGGCCGAATGGTCATGATCGTGCTGGGCCTCGGGCCTCTGGTGCGACCCGAACTGCTCATCGACTCCGCCGTCTTCGTACTCGCCATTATGGCGGTGGAACGGCCGGCGTGGTCATGGCGGCAGAACGTTCGCCTGATCGCCTGGGCCGCGCTACTGCCTGTCCTCTACCAGTTCTTCCGCATGGGCTACTACGGCGAGTTCGTGGCCACTACGGCAATTGCCAAGGAAGCGACACTCCCGGATCCCGGACGAGGCCTGGCGTATTTTGAAGATTTTGTCCGCCCCTACTGGCTGTGGATTCCGGCCATTGCCCTCGGGGCCGGGGCCTACTACCCACTGTCGGTGGCTCTGAGAAGAGCTGACGGGTCCATCCACAAGCAGGTGGCGCTCTTTGCCTTGCCGGTCGCCGGCGTCCTGAACGCCGCCTACATCACCCTCATGGGAGGTGACTACTTCCATGCCCGACTGCTCACACCGGCGTTCTTTGCCCTGTGTGCTCCTGTGGCGGCCGTCCCAGTGTCGCGGAGGTTCGTGGTTTCACTGATCGTGCTGCCATGGTCTGCGGTGGCCTGCTTCACCATGAGGACACCGTCAGGTGACACTCTTAGCAGCCACTTGACCGGACCTCCAACCCAGTACACATTCGTTTTCACTCCCGGCAATGGTCAGATCACACCTGGTTTCAGCGAAAACCCTCATTCACTGGTGTCAATCCGCTGGTTCCAGCAACACGGTCTCTACGTCAACCTTGGATTCTTTCCGAGCCAGACCCAACGGATCGACGAAGAGTTGAACCCCCGGATTCCCGATCCGACGATCGTCGCAGGTGGGATCGGGGAAGTGTCATTTCACTTCGGGACCGGAGTGAACATTTTCGACATTCTGGGACTGGCCGATCCCCTCACCGGCCACATGAAACTCTCCCATCGCGGCCCGGCCGCCGGA
>CAITPI010000101.1 GCA_903894295.1 uncultured Acidimicrobiaceae bacterium | reverse complement strand
GGTGGCGGCAGGGATCATCCCTTCTGCCGGGTCTTCCTCACCCTGTTCTCCCTCCGCCCGGCGGACGGTCGATGGCCCGAGGCGGGCCCAAGGCGTTCGTGAAAGGCACGGACGTCGGCGGTCGGCCTCCGGCCGTCACCCAACAGGAGAGAGAACCATCACCATGACCACCTTGTTTGCGCGGTCGGAATCCGACCCCACCTCGAACCAGATCCCGGCCGAAGGATCCGATCCCGGCAGTGGACAGCCTTCCTTTGCCTCGCTGGGTGTCGACCCGGCGCTGGTGAAGGCGCTGGCCGGCCAGGGCATCACCAACACCTTTGCCATCCAGGCCATGACCATCACCGACGCACTGGCCGGACGCGACGTCTGCGGGAAGGCCAAGACGGGATCGGGCAAGACCCTCGCCTTCGGGGTGCCGCTGCTGCAGCGGACCATGGCGAGCCGGGCCGACGGCCCGGGCCGGCCCCGGGCCCTCGTGCTGGTGCCAACCCGTGAACTGGCCGTTCAGGTGGCCGACGTGCTCGAACCGCTTGCCACCGAGGCCGACCTCAGGATTGTCGCCGTCTACGGCGGAGCGGACATCGAACGTCAGATCAAGCAACTGCGCAAGGGCGTGGACGTGGTGATCGCCACGCCGGGCCGGCTGATCGACCTCGGAGACCGCGGCGAGCTGTCGGTCGGGGATGTCGAGACCCTGGTGCTCGACGAAGCCGACCGGATGGCGGACATGGGATTCATGCCCCAGGTCGAGTGGGTGCTGCGTCGCCTCGAGCGGGAGCACCAGACGCTGCTCTTCTCGGCCACGCTGGACGGCGCCGTGGACCGCCTCGTCAACCGGTATCTCACCAACCCGGTTCTCCATGAAGTGGCGTCCCAGGGCACCACCGTGGCCTCCATGGAGCACCGTTTTCTCGAAGTGCACCAGATGGACCGCGTGAAGGTGTGTGCCGCCATCTGCCGCAACTCGTCGAAGGGGCTGGTCTTCGTGCGCACCAAGCACGGATGTGACCGCCTGGTCGAACAACTCGAGAAGGAAGGTGTCCGGGCCGGTGCCATCCACGGCGACCTGCGCCAGTCCCAGCGGGAGCGGACCCTGAAGGACTTCACCGAGGGCAAGCTCCCGGTGTTGGTGGCCACCGACGTGGCGGCGCGCGGACTCGACATCGACGAAGTCGACGTGGTGATCCACTTCGATCCGCCGGAAGATCACAAGGCCTACCTCCACCGATCGGGCCGTACCGCCCGGGCCGGCTCGGACGGTCTGGTGGTCTCCCTGGTTCAGTGGAACCAGATCCTCGAGATCGAGCGGATCCAGACCCGGATCGGCATCAAGATGCCGATCGTCGAGATGTTCTCGAACGACAAGCGACTGCAGGACCTCGCCGCCTGGGACCCGAAGGCGCCGGCGTGAGTCTCGTCGTTGACCCGGGTCTTGATGTGGAACGGGTGCTGATGGTCCTCGCCCACCCTGACGACGTGGACTTCGGGGCGGCCGGCACGGTGGCCCTCTGGACCGCCAACGGGATCGAGGTCGCCTACTGCCTGGTCACCGATGGTGACGCCGGGGGTTCGGACCACAGCATCTCCCGGGCCGAGATGGCCGCCATCCGACGCGAGGAGCAGACCGAGGCGGCCCGGCACGTCGGCGTGTTTGATCTCACGTTCCTCGGCTTCCCCGATGGCCGCCTGCAGCCCGACCTCGAGGTGCGAAAGGCCATCTCGGGAGTGATCCGCCGGTTCCGCCCGGACCGGGTGGTCTGCCAGTCGCCCGAGCGGAACTGGGAGCGCATCTACGCCAGCCATCCCGACCACCTGGCGGCGGGTGAGGCTGCGGCCTGCGCCGTCTACCCGGATGCCCGCAACCCGTTTGCCTTCCCCGAACTTCTGGAGGCCGGTCTGGAGCCCCACAGTGTGCCCGAGATGTGGGTGATGGCGATCGACAAGTCCAACCGGGCCGTGGATGTCACCGACCACTACGACGCCAAACTGGCCGCCTTGAGTGCGCACCAGAGCCAGGTGGGTGACGGAGCCCACCTGCACGAACTCCTGACCAACTGGATGACCGGAACCGCCGAGGCAGCCGGCATGCCCGAAGGCCGGCTGGCCGAGGCGTTCCTCGTCGTCTCGACGGCCTGAGGTCCGACCCCGGTCGGTGGTGCATCCGTGAGACGCTGGCTGGTCGTCCAGCACGTGGACCACGAAGACCCGGGCGTGTTGGGTGAGGTTCTCGTCGCCCCGGGCCACGACATGGAGATCGTCCGACCGGACCGGGGCGAGCCGCTTCCCAACCGGGACGAACTGGGCAACCTGGCCGGCGTGGTGGTTCTCGGCGGCCCGATGGGAGTCCATGACGACGAACTCCATCCCTGGCTGGCCGACGAACGTCGTCTGATCACCGACGCCACCGACCTCGCCCGGCCGGTGCTCGGCGTCTGCCTCGGGGCCCAACAACTGGCCCGGGCGCTCGGCGCCGAGGTCACCACCGGAACAGAACCCGAGGTTGGTGCCGGTGTCGTGGAGCTCACCTCTGCGGGCCGGAAGGATCCGGTGCTCGGTCCCGAGTACGACGGGCTCCGGGGGACGGTGCTGCCGTGTGTCCACTGGCACCAGGACACGTTCAGCCTGCCGGACGGGGCCGTTCATCTGGCGGCCACCCGGGCCTTTCCCCACCAGGCCTTCCGGTGGGGAGACCGGGCCTACGGCTTCCAGTTCCATCTCGAAGTCGACGAGGCCCTGGCCCGGAAGTGGGAGTCCGAACTTCCTCTCGACGTGGTGCTCGATCCCTCCAGTGTGCGTCAGGTCACCACCACCGGAAGGCGGGTGCTGGCCCGTTGGCGGGACCGGATGACCGTCCTCGCCTGAGTCCCCGTCGCCGGCCGGTCAGGCCTGGGCGGCAATCAGGGCGGCCAGGGCCTGGGCGCCGGTGCCGTTTATGGCCAGGTGGGTGCCGTCTCCTCCGAACCACTCCGGGTGCGCATTGGCGAGGTCGTTCCAGTCAACGACCCGGACGTTCGGATAGGCCGCAGGTGCCGTCGCCAGCAACGCGTTGTTCGGGTCCTGCCAGGGTCGGTCGACGTGGATGTTGACCAGCACCACCCGGGAGGCCCCGCGGAGGAACTCCAGGAGTCCGTCGAGTTGGCCGGAGGTGATCGGACCGTTGGTCGACAGGCCGACAATGACGATCGCACCGAGTGAGTGCTCGGATTGCAGGGTGGCGAGTTCGGTGGCTCCGGTCTCCCACTGCTCCCCGACGGTGGCCTGCACGTTGACTCCGGGCAGATCCGCTTCGAGGGGGATCTGGTAGTCGATCATGACCGAGTCGCCCACGGCGGTGATCCCGCCGACGTTGAATCCGGCTCCCGGACGGGGGAGCGGTGGCGACGTGAGCGGGCCGTGGGGTGCCGGTGTTGCCGTGGCCACCGGAGCCGTCGTGGTGGTCGTGGTGGTCGGCGGCGCCGTTGTGGTGGTCGTGGGGGGAACGGTCGTCGTGGTGGTGGGAGGCACCGTCGTGGTTGAAGCCGTTCCGGAAGGGTGGGTGGCGTTGACCGGTGCCGCCTGGCTGGTGGCGCAACCGGCCAGGAAGCCTCCGGCCATCAGGGACAGACCGGTTGCCGCCACGGCAACACCACGCCCGGCCCATCCTCTCCTGCGGGTCCTGGGTCGCACCAGCCCGGTCGTCAGCCGGCCATCTGACGCAGCATGTAGGGGAGGATGCCGCCGTTGCGGTAGTACTGCGCCTCCATGGGGGTGTCGATCCTCACCCGGGCATGGAGGGTGGTCACCTTGCCGTCGTCTCCGGTGGCGGTCACGGTCACGGTCTTCGGGGCAACGCCTTCGGCCAGGGGGTCGAGACCGGTGATGTCGTAGGTTTCGAAGCCGGTCAGGCCCAGCATGTCGGCATCCTGTCCTTCGGGATACTGCAAGGGCAGAATGCCCATGCCGATCAGGTTCGACCGGTGGATCCGCTCGTAACTTTCGGCAATCACGGCCCGGATGCCGAGCAGGGCCGGGCCCTTGGCCGCCCAGTCCCGGGACGAGCCCGACCCGTACTCTTCCCCGGCCAGGACCACGAGCGGCGTGCCTTCTTCCGCGTAGCGGACCGACGCGTCGAAGATCGTGCACGCTTCCCGGTCGGGAAGATGGACGGTGAAGCCGCCCTCGGTGCCGGGAGCAAGGTGGTTGCGCAGGCGGATGTTGGCAAAGGTGCCCCGCATCATGATCTCGTGGTTGCCCCGCCGCGCCCCGTAGGAGTTGAAGTCGGCCCGGTCGACGCCGTGGTCGAACAGGTACTGTCCGGCCGGAGAGGTGGGCGAGATGTTGCCGGCCGGGGAGATGTGGTCGGTGGTCACGCTGTCACCGAGCTTGGCCAGTACCCGGGCGCCCGTGATGTCGCTGACCGGAGCCGGCTCCATGGTCAGGCCCTCGAGGAAAGTGGGACGGAGCACATAGGTGGAGTCCGTGTTCCAGTCGAAGGTGGCCCCTGTGGCCGTCGCAACGTTCTTCCACCGTTCGTCTCCCTCGAAGACCGAGGCGTAACGGCTGCGGAACATCTCCGAGGTGAGTGAGGTGGCAATGGCGGCCGTCACCTCTTCCGAGGTCGGCCACACATCAGCCAGGAAGACCGGCTCGCCGTCGGAGTCGGTTCCGAGCGGCTCGGTGGTGAGGTCGATGTCCATGGTCCCCGCCAGGGCGTAGGCGACCACCAGCGGTGGCGACGCCAGGTAGTTCATCCGGACATCCGCGTGGATGCGGCCCTCGAAGTTCCGGTTGCCGGACAGCACGGCGGCCACGGAAAGATCGCCCGCCTGCACCGCTTCGGACACCCCGGCCAACAGGGGTCCCGAGTTGCCGATGCAGGTGGTGCAGCCAAAGCCGACCAGGTCGAACCCGATCCGGGCCAGCGGCTCGGTGAGGCCGGCCCGATCCAGATAGTCCATGACCACCCGGGAGCCGGGCGCCAGCGATGTCTTGACCCAGGGTTTCGGGCTCATGCCGCGGGCTACGGCCTTCTGGGCCACCAGTCCGGCGGCCATCATCACCTGGGGATTGGAGGTGTTGGTACAGGACGTGATCGCCGCCACCACGATCGAACCGTCGGCCAGGGTGGTCTCCCCCGTCCCGAGGGCAGCGCTCTGGGTCCGGGGCTTCCGGCCAAGGGCTTCGGTAAAGGCGCGTCCCGCCCGGTCGAGGCGCACCAGATCCTGCGGTCGGGACGGGCCGGCGATCGAGGGAACGACCGTCGACAGGTCGAGTTCGATGGTCTCGGAAAAGACGGGTTCGGGGCTGTCGGGGCCGAGGAACATGCCCTGGGCCTTGGCGTAGGCCTCGACCAGGGCCACGTGGTCTTCGTCCCGGCCGGAGAAGCGGAGATAGTCGAGCGTCACGTCGTCGATCGGGAAGATGGCGCAGGTCGCTCCGTATTCGGGAGTCATGTTTCCGATGGTCGCCCGGTTGGCCAGTGGCACCGCTGCCACCCCGGGACCGTAGAACTCGACGAACTTGCCGACCACACCGTGCTTCCGGAGCAGGTGGGTGATGGTGAGGACAAGGTCGGTGGCGGTGGTGCCGATCGGTTGGCTGCCGACCAACCGGAAGCCAACCACCGGCGGCAGGAGCATGGATAGGGGCTGGCCCAACATGGCGGCCTCGGCCTCGATGCCGCCAACGCCCCAGCCCAGTACGCCCAGTCCGTTCACCATCGTGGTGTGGGAGTCGGTGCCGACCAGGGTGTCACAGAACGCCTGGTTGTCGTCGGTGGCAAAGACCACCCGGGACAGGTATTCGAGGTTCACCTGGTGGCAGATACCCATCCCCGGGGGGACGACCCGGAATCCGTCGAACGCTTCCTGGGCCCACCGGAGCAGTTGGTAACGCTCGATGTTGCGCTGGTATTCGATGCCCTCGTTCGTGTCGAAGGAGTCCGGATTGCCGGAGGACTCGACGATGATCGAGTGGTCCACGACCAGTTCGACGGGGACCAGCGGATTGATCTCCTCGGCGTTCCCGCCCAGCGCCACCAGCGCATCCCGCATGGCGGCGAGGTCAACGACTCCGGGGACCCCGGTGAAGTCCTGCATGAGAACCCGTTCCGGCGTAAGGGCGATCTCGGTGGCGTTGGCCCCGCCCTGGCCGTGTCCGGTGGGATGCTCGCCCCAGGCAGCCACCGCTTCGATGTCGGCGGCCGTGACGGCGAGGCCGTCTTCGTGGCGGAGCAGGTTTTCGAGGATGACCTTGATCGAGTAGGGCAGTCGGGCCACATCGAACCGGTCGGCGAGGGCGTCGATCCGGTGGATGGCAAAGGTGCGGTCGCCAACCGGCAGCGATGCCACCGAGTTGAAGGAGTTTCTGGAGGCTGGAGTGGGGGCCATCTCCCTATTCTGCCTCGTCTTTTCCCCCGGCGATTCATCGCCACGGGTGATTCCCCCTGCGTCCTCCGGCGTTCCAGGGAGCGATCCCGGTCGCGGTGCGCCCTCGAGGGGCCGGGGAAACCCTAGGTCCGGGTGCGGTACTTGTAGCGGGCCAGTGGCACAAAGACGACGAGCATGACACCGGCCCAGATCAGGGACTGGATGACCCAGGTCTGGGCCGGTCCGCCGATCATCAGGGCCCGGCACGCCGCCACGGTCACGCTGACCGGTTGGTAGGTGGCAAACCCCTGCAGCCAACTCGGCATCGAGGCAATCGGCACAAAGGCGGCCGAAGCGAAGGTGAACGGGAAGATCAGGGGAAAGGTCATCACCTGGGCCGTCTCGGAGTTGGGGGCGAACAGGCCGATCACGGCCATCCCCCAGGACAGGGCGTAGCCGAACAGCAGGATGATCGCTGCGCCGGCCAGGTAGGCGAGTACTCCGGTCGATGGCCGGAAACCCACGAGGAAGCCGACAATCGTCATGACGATGACCACAAAGATGTTGCGGATCAGGTCGGCCACCGTCCGGCCGGTGAGCACCGCCGAGCGGGACATCGGCAGGGCCCGGAACCGTTCGATGATGCCCTTCTGCAGATCTTCCGAGAGCCCGATCGCCGTGTAGGTGGCACCGAACGCCACCGTCTGGACGAAGATTCCCGGCATCAGGTAGTTGACGTAGCTTTTGGCGTCGGTGTGGATGGCTCCACCGAACACGTAGCGGAACAACAGCACGAACATGATGGGCTGCACGGTGGAGAAGAAGAGGGACTCGGGGATCCGGGTGACCGCCAGCAGGTTGCGCTTGGTGATGGTCCAGGTGTCCGAGATGCCCCAGCGCAGCTGCTCCACCGGGTTGTTGCTGTGGGCGGCGCCGGAAACCGTGGGGGCGGTGATGGCAGTGGTCATTGGTTGTCTCCTGTCGATGACGATCCTGATCCGCCCAGTGCTTCCTCGGCCAGTTGTGGCCCTTCGGAGAAGGGGAGATGTTCGGCCAGTTCGCGCTCGTCGCTCCGTCGGCGGTTCTTCCGTCGGGCGTTGTCGGCGGCGGACTCTGCTTCCTTCTCCTCTTCCGACTTGTGTCCGGTCAAGGCGATGAACACGTCGTCCAGGCTCGGTTCGCGCAAGGTGAAGGTCACCGGACGGATCCGGGCCTCATCGAGTGAACGGAGTCCGGCCATGGCGGCCTGGGCACCGTCGTCCACCGTGACCTCCACCAAGGTTCCGCTGACGACCGGCTGATGGGAGCCGAGGGCGGCGAGCAGTTGTCCGGTACGGCCCGCTTCGTCCACCGTGTTGAGACCGACCTCGAGCACGGTGGCGCCGAGGTTGGCCTTGAGTTCGCCCGGCGTGCCTTCGGCGATGACCCGGCCCTGGTCCAGCACGACGAGCGTTTTGGCCAGTCGGTCCGCTTCTTCCAGGTACTGGGTCGTCAGCAGCACCGACGTGCCACCTTCGACCAACTGTTCGATGACCTCCCACAGATCGTTGCGACTCTGCGGGTCAAGGCCGGTGGTGGGTTCGTCCAGGAACAGCACCGTGGGTCGGGCCACGAGCGCCGCCGCCAGGTCCAGTCGGCGGCGCATGCCGCCCGAGTAGGTCTTGAGCGGCCGGTCTCCTGCGTCCACCAGGTTGAACTGGGAGAGCAGTTCGGTGGCCCGTTGGGTCACCACGCTGCGGTCGAGGTGGTTGAGGCGTCCCACCATGACCAGGTTCTCCCGGCCGGTGAGGTTCTCGTCCACCGCCGCGTACTGGCCGGCCAGGCCGATCAGGCTCCTCACCAGTGCACCCTTTTTGGTGACGTCATGGCCCAGCACCCGGGCCGTGCCGGAGTCGGGCTTCAGAATGGTGGTGAGCACGCGCACGGCAGTCGTCTTGCCTGAGCCGTTGGGCCCCAGCAGACCGAACACGGTGCCTTCTTCCACCCTGAAGGAGACACCTTTGAGGGCCTTGACTTCACGCTTGCCGGTGAAGGTCTTGCGCAGGTCTTCGGCTTCGATGGCGTAGGACATGGTGGGCAGAACCGTCTTTCCGTGGGGATGGGGCTTACGGCGCACCGAACGCCGGAGACGCCTGCATTCTACGGGCGCACCCCTTGGGCGGAAGCATCCGCCCCGGATCCACACCGCAGGCATCCGTGCGGTAGATGGAACGGGGTTCCCCGGACGGTGGTCGGTCGGTCGGACGGACCTTTTTCGTGATCATGCATCCGGGCGATCCGCACCGTGTACCGGCCCCAGGCGACAGGTGGCCGGAACCGGTGGAGCCCGCCACCGGGGAACGGGTTTCGTCCATCCCTGTCGGGACCGGCGGTTGGTCGCTAGCCTCGGGGCATGGAAACCGGCGACCTGGTACCCGACTTCGAACTGCCCGATGAAGACGGCGTGGTGCGGCGACTGTCCGATCTGCTTGAAGCCGGACCGGTGGTTCTCTTCTTCTACCCGGCCGCCATGACGCCGGGCTGCACGGCCGAGAGCTGCCACTTCCGGGATCTGGCCCGGGAGTTCGGCGACCTCGGGGCGCAGCGGGTGGGGATCAGCGCCGACCCGGTCGAGAAGCAGAAGCGGTTCTCCGAGAAGCACACTTTCGATTTCCCGCTGTTGTCGGATCCGGACGGGACGGTGGCCACCATCTTCGGGGTCCGCCGGAAACTGGGCTTCATCTCGCCCACCAAGCGGGCCACCTTCGTCATCGGCACCGACCGCAAGGTGCGGGGCGTGATCCGGAGCGAAGTGCGGATGAACACCCACGCCGACCAGGCTCTGGCCATCCTGCAACAGGAACCGTGAGCAACCTGCCGGGCTCGAAGGGGCTGGAACATCTGGCCCAGGGGGTGGCCGAACGGGTCGTCACCCTCGTTCTCGAAGCCATCGACATCGACGCCCTGGTCGAGCGGATCGACGTCGAGAAGCTGGTCGAACGGGTCGATGTGGAGCGGATCATCGACCAGGTCGACGTGCAGAAGATCATCGACCGGGTCGACATCCAGGCCATCATCGACCGGGTCGACATCTCCGGGATCGTGAACCGGGTCGACATCGACGCCCTGATGGAACAGACCGAACTCGGGACCATCATCGCCCGGTCCACGACCGGAGTCTTCTCCCAGGTGCTCGACCTGGTGCGGGCCCAGGGAGTGGGCCTTGACGACTTTTTCGCCCGGTGGACCAACAAGATCCTGCGGAGAGACCCGGCCTCTCTCCCGTCCGGACCAGCGCTTCTGGTGCCGTCCGGGACCGTTGCCATGGCGCCGTCCCTCCCTGGTGGCGACCGTGGCTGAGGGAGTGGCCCCCTTGCCGTCACGGCTTTTGCCCCGGGTTGTCGAAGGCCGTCAGGGCCAGTATGCCGGCGCCGTGTCGCGGCTCCTGGCCTTTGCCGTCGACGTCGGGGCGTCGTGGCTGCTGTTCACCCTCGGTCTCGCCGTCCTCTCGGTTGCAACCCAGTTGGTCACCGGGCGCAGGTTCTCGCTTTCGGCGTGGCAGCTGGTCGATCTCGGGGTGCTGGTGGTCTGGGAGTTCGTCTACTTCTCCTACCAGTGGTCACTCGCCGGCAAGACGATTGGCATGGCCCTCTTCGGCATCCAGGTGGTCGAGGCCGATGGTTCCCCGGTGAGGTCCCGTTCGGCGTTTCTGCGAACCCTGTTTTTCCCGATCAGCATCGTGACCTTCGGTCTCGGGTTCATCGGCATCCTGGTCGGCCGGGATCGCCGGGCCCTCCATGACCGACTGGCCCACACAGCGGTGGTCTACGCGTGGGACGCCCGGGCGGCGCGGCTGCGGTGGTTGGCCCGTCAGGACAGCGCTCCACCGGCAGGCCCCATTCCGTGATGTCTTCTCCGGTGTACGGGTACTTCCCTTTCGGCACTCCGGCAAACCGGCCGTTCCATGGGGCGGACCCGGCGGCCTGACGATGGCCGGACTCTTTCCCCGTCCGGCCCGGGTGGTGGTCCCGGGAGCAGTCCATCTGCCGAACTGGCTTGATCCGGAACGTCAACGGGTCCTCGCCGGGGCCTGTCAGCGATGGGGTGACGAGGCCGGTGGCTTCCGGGCACCGAAGTTGCCGCGGCGGGGCCAGATGTCGGTGGGCATTACCTGTCTGGGTTGGCACTGGCTGCCCTATCGCTACTCCCGGACCGTTGATGACGGTGATGGTCGCAAGGTGCCGCCGTTTCCCGGGTGGTTGGGAACGTGGAGCAAGGAGGCCCTCGAGGCGGCCGCAGCGGTGGAGGAGGAAGCGGTGGAGGAAGGAGCGGGAGCCTCGTTTGTGGCCGATCAAGACCGGGACGGCATCCCGGAAACCGGACCCATTGGCTGCCATGGCCCGCTCGCCGGCGAAGTCGCCGGTTTTGCCCCGGACGTCGCCCTTGTCAACCGGTATACCCCGGGATCATCGATGGGCCTTCATGCCGACAAGGACGAGGCCAGCTGGGCGCCGGTGGTCTCGTTCAGCCTGGGCGACAGCGCCGTGTTCCGGTTCGGAAACACCACCAACCGGAGTCGTCCGTGGCAGGACATCACCCTGGAATCCGGTGACCTCTTTGTCTTTGGCGGTCCGGTCCGGCGGGCCTACCACGGCGTGACCAAGGTGTTGCCGGGAACCCTGGATGCGTCGCTCGGTCTGGATCTCCCTCCTGGCCGATTCAACGTCACGGTTCGTCAGTCCGGCTTCGAGTGAGTGTTGCCACCGGCCCTCGGACCCTCGGGCGCTCCTGGAGGACATGCAACAACGGACATGTAGAGTGGCGGCCCGATTGCGACCTGGGGAGGTCGCCGGGAAGGGGGAGAGATGGCGGGAATTTCCCGATGGGAAACGGGTGGCATCGACGGGCCGGGGCACAACGAACCGGGCCGGAAGAACCAAGGTCAAAAGGGTCGGAGGAGGAAAATTCGCAGTGGCCCGCCGGCCGCCGGCCGGCGGGCGGAGGGTGGCATGTCCGGCCGGGACGAGAGTCGTGGCAGGACGCCCGTCCGACCCAAGGCGTCTTTGACCACGGTGAAGCCGGTGCCCCTCAACCGTCTTTGCCCCGGCGCGGTGGTGTGGGCGCACGTCGGCTTTGAGGACCACACCGGAGAGAAGGCCCGACCGGTGGTGGTCATCGAGGCCGGATCGCAGACGGTCAAGGTCCTGCCGGTGACGACATCGGCGAACCGGAGGTTCCATCCGACGAAGTACGTCGAGATCACCGACCTGAACGGGGCCGGAGTGACCCGGCCGTCGGGTGTGGCCCTCCGACCGCTGGAGATCGACCGGATCGAACTCATCGCGCTGGTGGGAGAGCTCTCCGATCAGGACCATGAGGCGCTCTTTGCGTCACCCCACTACGCCCGGGCCACGTCGAGCCCAATGGCAACGGGAGCAAGGCCGACCGAAGTTCATGACCATTTCGACCCGTCCAGAGAAGCCTCGGGCTGAGTTGGCGCCGGAACTGCCGGGGCGTTCGGTCGACACGTGGGCATGGACCGAGGGTTCCCTTCTGGGGGCATCGGTTCTGTCATGACCTACCGAACCGCTTGGGCCTCCACCGGCCCAAGGTGCGGCGGGGGTGCGACCGGGGTGAAGCGGGGTCGTTGACCCGGTCACCGGGAGTGAACCTCGTGCCCGGATCTGTGTTCTCTTTGGCGATTCTGCCGGCCGACTCCCTACAATTGCGGTAGCTGACCGGATTGGGTCGGTGCGGGTGTCGCATCGGGGCCAAACGCAAACCGGGGGAAAGGGCCAGGCTTCCGGTCCAACCCCAAGGAGTACGCATGCGACGTAGCGCTGTCCTGTCCGCCGTGACCGGGGCCGCCGCCCTGTCCCTGACCTTTGGTCTGACCGGTTTTGCCGGGGCCACCACGGCCGGCCCGACAACCGGCCACCATGGCGGGGAGGTTCCGGTCTTCGTCCTGACCAACGACCAATCCGGGAACCAGGTCGTTTCCTATCGGACCGATCCGACCGACGGAGCCCTGACCCAAGTCGAACGGGTCAACACCGGTGGCCTGGGTGTGGCCGTTCCCGGTGCGGTCGTGGACCGGTTGGCCTCCCAGGGAGGCCTGGCCAGCGATCCGGCCGACGGCCTGCTGGTGGCCGTCAACGGCGGAAGCAACACCATCTCGGTCTTCCACACGTTCGGCACCCATCTCGATGGTCCCCGGGTCGTCTCCTCCGGGGGCAACACGCCGGTCAGCGTGACGGTGCACGGCGATGCCATCTATGTGCTGAACATCGGTGGAGCCGGGTCCATCCAGGGGTTCTTCGCCAACTCCTTGCGGCCGATTCCCGGAAGCAACCGGTCCCTCGGTCTGACCCCCGGGCTCCAGCCGCCCTCCAGCAACAGTCCGGCCCAGGTCGGATTCACGCCGGACGGTCGACACCTTGTGGTGACCACCAAGCACAACGGCAGCGACATCGATGTGTTCAACACGACCCCGTGGGGAGGCATCGTCGGCAACGCCGTGGTCAATCCGTCGGCCACCCCGGTGCCGTTCGGCTTCACCTTTGACCGGGCCGGCCTTCTGGTGGTCACCGAAGCCGCAACGAACGCCCTCACGACCTACTCGGTGGCCGCCAATGGAATCCTCACAGAGTTGGCTTCGACCACCAACGGTGAGGCATCCCTGTGTTGGGTGACCACCAACGGGACCTTCTTCTTCGGGGCCAACGCCCACGACGCCGACGTCACCACCTACCGGCTCGGGGCCGGAGCCACTCCGGTCGTCGTGGCCAATACGGCCACCGACCCCGGGCCCGAGGACATGGCCGCCACCCCCGATGGACGTTTCCTCTATGTCGAGACCGGCGGCAGCGACCTGGTGGACTCGTTCGCCGTGCAGCGCGACGGTTCCCTGGTGTCGACCGGATCGGTGGCGCCGGAACTTCCCGGGCACATCGGTCTCGAGGGAATAGCCCTCGGCAGCGCCTGGTAGTCAGCCTCCCGGTCCGGTTGCTGTCTCCCGGCTCACCGTCGATGACCGGAACGCTTCCGTTCAGTCCCGGGTCTTCTGTCGTTCAACTGCATCCGGGTCCTTTGGTGACCTTGCCCACGTGTGGTTCAGCCCGGGCTTCCGGCGTTGATGACCAGGAAGGCTGATGATCGCCCGAGCGCTGTCGGGTCTGGCGCCAGGTATCGAGACGGGCCCGCCGGGCGCCCGCCTGCGTTTCCTGCCAGGTGTGCAGGTCGTCGATGACCCGGTGTACGAGGTCGGCGGTGGATTCCAGTTCGATCTTCCAGGCGGACATGTCGACTTCGGGATCGGCGAGATACTGGAGACGGAGTGTGTCACCGTCCTCACCGCACTCGGGGAGCAGGGCGCCGTAGACGAATCCGAGCTCGGCGAGGCCAGCCGCGAACCAGCCCGCCGCCTCGTCGTTGGCCGGAAGATCCAGGTGGATCACGGCGACGCCACTGGCCAGGAGGTCCTCCAGAGTCCCGCCGACCAGCTCCACGAGGTCGGAGGAGACCGAGTGGACCTCGATGGTCACCAGCCCGGCGAAGGCGTCGGCGTGGGTGGACAAGGTCGTGGTGCCCTGGTGGTCGGTGGGTGCCGTGGGGCGTTCGACCCGCCGATCGAGGGTGCTGGCAGCAACGATCCTGGCGACATAGTCATGGACCGAAGCTGGCGGGTAGATGGTCCGGGCCGGGGCCGGGGCCAGGGGTACGTAGCCACAGAGCACCGAGATCCGGTCCTTCCCGTTGTGCTCGTCGAAGCCGGCAACCCGCAGCGGGCTGGCGTACTTGAGGAACACGCCGGTGTCGAAGCCGAGCCCGTGGGCCATGTGCTGGGTGGCGGTGTGCACCATGATCGGCTCGACGAGAATCCCGACGATGCCCATGGAGCCGATGGAGGAGTGGAGATGGCTGCCCATCTGGTTGAGCACGCCATGGCTACGCCAGCGGGGATCCACCATGCCGGACCCTCCTTCGATGACGTGACCGCCGGGTCGCAACCTCTGGTACGCGACGTGGCCGATCATTTCGCCATCGGCGTCTTCGGCCACCGCGGCGATGTGCTCGCCCGAGGCGAGGCCGTGGTTGACCTCTTCAGGGTCGTAGGCACCATGCTTGTAGCCGTAGCCGTAGCAGCGATAGACCAGCCGGGCGTAGGCCTCGGCGTCCCCGACCACCATGGAGCGGATGGTGAATGTCGCATCGGCCCCGGCGTCTTCGGTCTGCGTTCCGGCTTCGTGCTCGAGATGGCCATGGATGACGGCCGGAGGAAGGTTCACCGTCACCGTGGCGGTCGGGCCATCCGGTGAAACCGGAACCAGCGAGAGGTGGTCGACGAATCCAATGGCGGTTAACTGGCGGGCCCGGTTCAGTGCCGTGCGGTCGGCGGCGATCGGAAGGCCCTGGTCGTGCAGGACGATGCTGACGGCACCGGGGACCCGGGAGATGGTGAGGTCGATGACCAGGTCGGGATCCGGGCCCTCGTGACACCGCTGCACGGCATCGAGGCAGAGCGCTTCGACGACACAGCGGGCCTCGGTGGCGGCCATGTCGCCGATCCCGGCCGAACGCAACGCGGTCATGGTGGCCGAACCGGCAAGGGCAGCCGCATCGTTGGTTGCCGGAAGGTGCAGGACAACGGGAGAAGTGTCGGAAGGGATCGCGGTAGTCACGTCCGGGAAAGTTACTCGTCCCGCCAAATGCAACGGTTCATAACGGACAGGCCATGCACAACCGGGTTCGCCCACCGGGTCCCTCCAACGGACGACCTCTCCGGTTGCGGCCGTCAGGCGTCCGTTGCATCAACAAAATTTTGTGCCCCTGGCAGGACTCGAACCTGCGCTTTCGCCTCCGGAGGGCGACGCTCTATCCGCTGAGCTACAGGGGCATCAGGTGACACGAACGTCGGCGCCTGACTGCGGCGGCTTCGGTTCCCATCGGCCTTGGACCGCTCACTCTAGTGCGCCTGAACCGCCCTTACCTTCGGACTTCCCTCCACCGCCTATTCTCAGGGCCTTATGGCAATGCGCGACCAACTCGCTGAAGCAGTCCATCAAGCCACGGTGGCCGTGGCGGCCCGGGAAGGTCTTGACCTTGAAATCAGGGCGGACCAGGTACACCTCGAGCGCCCGGCCAACCGGGAACACGGTGACTGGTCGACCAACATCGCCATGGTTTCGGCCAAGAAGGCCGGGACCAATCCCCGGGCACTGGCCACGTTGCTGGTGGCCGAACTTGAAGCCCACAGCCCCGATCATGTGACCTCGGTGGAGATCGCCGGGCCCGGATTCATCAACTTCTCCCTGGATGGCGGCTGGCTGCATGACGCCCTGGCCGAACTGCTGACGACGGGTGAAGAGAACTACGCCCGACCCGACGTGGGCCACGGCGAGAAGGTCATGGTCGAGTTCATCTCGGCCAATCCCACCGGACCGATCCATGTCGGCAACGGCTGGTGGGGAAGTTACGGCGACGCCCTGGCCCGGGTGCTGGCCCGGGCCGGCTACCAGGTGACCCGCGAGTACTACGTGAACGACACCGGTGGCCAGATCCGGACACTCGGACTCAGTCTGCTGGCTCGTCGCGCCGGTGAACCGGTGCCCGAAGGTGGCTACCAGGGGGAGTACCTGGCCAGCCTGGCGCCGCTCTACGACGGCCCCGAAGACGTCACCGCGGCGGGCCGTTGGGCGGCCGAGCACATCCTCGAAGGCATCAAGGCCACGTTGGAATCGGTGGGCATCGTCTTTGACGAGTGGTACTCCCAGGCCTCCATCGAGGAGAGCGGTGCGGTGGACGAGACCATCGCCCTGCTGGCCGAGAAGGGCCTCGTGTTCGAGCAGGACGGTGCCACCTGGTTCCGGGCGACCGAACTCGGCGACGTGCGGGACCGGGTCCTCCGCAAGTCCAACGGGGACGCCACCTATCTGGCCGGAGACCTGGCCTACCACCGCAACAAGTTCCTGATCCGGGGCTTTGACCGGGTGATCGACGTGTTCGGGGCGGACCACCATGGACAGGTGGCCAGTCTGATGGCGGGCGTCGAGGCGCTCGGTGTGGCGCCCGGCCAACTCGAAGTCAAGTTGGGCCAGATGGTCTCGCTGGTGGACGGCGACGAGGCCGTGAAGATGGGCAAGCGGGCGGGCACGGCGATCGACCTCGACACCTTGGTGGCCGACATCGGCCCGGACGCCACCCGCATCCTTTCGCTCATGAGCACGCTGGACCAGGCCACGACGTTCGACCTGGCGTCGGTGCGCGAGCAGTCGAGCGAGAACCCGGTGTACTACGTGCAGATGGCCAGCGCCCGGATCGGTGGCATGGCGCGCAAGGCCGGAGAGAAGTCGGTCAAACGACGTGAGTTGTCCGAGGTTGACCTTTCGTTGCTGACCCACGACCGCGAACTTGAACTCCTCCGGTGTCTGGAGGAACTGCCCGAAGTGGTGGCCGATGCCGCCATCGACCGGCTGCCGACCAAGATCACCACCTGGGTCCGGCGTCTGGCCGGTCTGTTCCACGGCTTCTATCACGACTGTCCGATCCTGGCCGATGAGGTCGATCCGGATCTGGCCCAGGCCCGCCTGTGGCTGGTGGAGGCCACCCGGATCGGCCTGGCCATCGGGCTGGGACTGCTCGGGGTTTCCGCCCCCGAGGCAATGTGACTTCCTCCATGCCTCGGGGCTCAGCCGAAATCTCCCGGCCGACCGATCCGCTCCGGTTCGACCTGTTGCCCGACACGGCGGAGATCGACGAATCCGGGGCGCTCTCGATCGGCGGGTGTCGGGTCGCCGACCTGGCCGCCGAGTACGGCACCCCGTTGTTCATCTACGACGAGGAGCACCTGCGCGGGCGGTGCCGGCAGGCGGTGGCGGCCTGGGGTGACGGCGTCGCCTACGCCACCAAGGCCTTTCTCTGTCGGGCCATGGCCCAACTCGCCGTCGAAGAGGGCATGTGTCTCGACGTGTCGACCGAAGGGGAGTTGCACGTGGCCCTGGCTGCCGGGGTACCCGCTGACCGACTGGTGCTCCACGGCAACAACAAGGCCGAACGCGAACTGGCCCAGGCGCTCGACGCCGGAGTCGGCCGGATCATCGTCGACTCCTTCGACGAGATCGAACGGCTTGAAGGGCTGTTGTCCACGAGGTCCCTTCGGCCCCAGGTCCTGGCCCGGGTGACCCCGGGCGTCGAAGTCCACACCCACGAGTTTGTCCAGACCGGGCAGGACGATTCCAAGTTCGGGTTCGGTCTGGCCGCCGGGGATGCGGCCCGGGCGGTGGCGCGCCTCCAGGCCATGGAGGCGGCCGGCCTGGTCGACTTTGTCGGTCTCCACGCCCATCTCGGGAGTCAGGTCTTTGCCCTCGAGCCTTTCGCCCAGGCCATCGAGGTGCTGGCTTCCTTCTTCGCACCGCTCGGACTCCCGGAGCTGGTGGTCGGTGGGGGATTGGGCGTGGCCTACCTGAACGGAGAACACGCACCGGCCATGGCCGACTGGGCCGACATCGTTCGCCGGGCCTGCCGGGCCGCAGGAATTCCCGAAGGAACCCGGGTGACGGCCGAGCCCGGGCGCTCGATCGTGGCCGATGCGGCGGTCACCGTCTACACGGTGGGCACCATCAAGAATCTCCCGGGGATCCGCACCTACGTGGCGGTGGACGGCGGGATGAGCGACAATCCCCGCCCGGTCCTCTATGACAGTGGCTACGAGGCCTTCCTGCCCCGGGCCACCCTTGCCCCGAGAAACCTGGAAATCCGGGTGGTGGGCAAGCACTGCGAAAGCGGTGATGTGATCGTGCCGGACGCGTGGGTTCCCGACGACCTCGTGGTGGGTGACCTGTTGGTGACCCCGGTCACCGGGGCCTATGGCTACTCGATGGCTTCCAACTACAACAAGGTGCCCCGCCCCGCCGTCCTCTTTGTCGCCGATGGCAAGGCCCGGGTTGTGGTCCGCCGGGAAAGTCTGGACGATCTCCTCCGCCTCGACACCTGACACCTACTTTCCGGTCGGCCGAAAGACAGCGGGGAAACCGCCATCCGGCCGGGAGAATGTGATGCGTTCCCCGGCATCCCGAGATGCATCGCCAAAGGTGGTGGACCGGGTCCGCCCGGTCATCGGGCATCCCGCTTCAACCAACCGCTTCAGGCAGCAGGTCTTTTGGAAGCGCGTGGCAAGGCGGTAGCGTGAAGTGGTGACCTCAACTCCCGCCACGAACCGTGACGTCCGGATCGCCATCCTCGGATGCGGCCATGTCGGCAGCGCCCTGGTGGGGATCCTCACCCAGCGGTCCGATGCCCTTGCCGTGCAGGCCGGAGCCCGGCTCGTCATCGGAGGAATCGCCGTTTCCGACCTGTCGCGCCCCCGGGCCGACGATGTGGACACCGCACTTCTCACCGATGATGCGGCATCACTGGTGACCGATCCGTCGATCGATGTGGTGGTGGAACTGATGGGTGGTCTTGAGCCCGCCGGGGCCCTGATCCGCGACGCCCTGGCCGCCGGGAAGCCGGTGATCACCGCCAACAAGGCCCTGTTGGCGTCGCCGACCGGAGTTGAACTGCGCCATCTGGCCGATCGTCAGGGGGTGGACCTGCTGTATGAAGCCGCCGTGGCCGGGGCCATCCCCCTGGTCCGGGCCCTTCGGGAGTCCCTGACCGGCGAACGGATCCAGCGGGTCATGGGCATCGTGAACGGGACCACCAACTTCATCCTGACCCAGATGTCCGAACTGGGCGCCGACTACGGTGCCGTGTTGGCCGAAGCCCAGATTCTCGGCCTGGCCGAACGGGATCCGACAGCCGATGTGGAAGGCCATGATGCGGCGGCCAAGGCCGCCATCCTGGCCGGTGTGGCCTTCGGCTACGACGTCTCGATGGACGAGGTGATGTGTGAAGGCATCTCGAAGATCGGCGCCGCCGACGTCGAGTTTGCCCGGCGCAGCGGGTATGTCATCAAGCTGCTGGCTGTGGTGGAGCGGGCCGAGGGCGACGCCTTGTCGGTGCGGGTGCACCCGGCCCTCGTGCCCGATGACCACCCTCTGGCCGGTGTCCGGGACTCGTTCAATGCCGTGTTCATCGAGGGCGAAGCGGCGGGAGAACTCATGCTCTATGGCCGCGGCGCCGGTGGCCTGCCAACGGCCAGCGCCGTGGTGGGCGACGTTATCGACGCCACCCGGAACCTGCTCGCCCACACCTCGGCCCCGACGCCCGACCGGCAACCGGCCCGTCTGTTGGACCCGTCGGATCTCGTCACCCGTTACTACCTCTCGGTGACGGTGGCCGACCAGGCCGGTGTGCTGGCCGAGGTGGCCGCCGTCTTCGGAGCCCACGGCGTGTCGATCCGGTCCATGGAACAGGTTGGTGACGTCGGTGACGCCCGGCTGTTGTTCCTGACCCACGCCGCCCGGGAGGGCGACGTCCAGGCCACGTTGGCCGATCTGGCGGCACTGGAACCGGTCCTCTCGGTGAGCGGACTGCTGCGAATGGTGGGAGAAGCGTCATGAGTGGCCCGGGTGGTCAGTGGAGCGGAGTCATCGAGGAGTATCGGGAGTTCCTGCCGGTCACGGCCGACACGCCGGTGGTGACCCTGTTGGAGGGGGGCACGCCACTCCTGGAGGCTCCCCGGCTGTCGGCCCGGGTCGGGGCCCGGGTCATGCTGAAGATCGAAGGTGCCAACCCGACCGGAAGCTTCAAGGACCGGGGCATGACCATGGCCATCACCAAGGCCGTGGAAGATGGCGCCAAGGCGGTCATCTGTGCCTCGACGGGCAATACTTCGGCCTCGGCGGCCGCCTTTTCGGCCCGCGCCGGACTCACGTGTGCCGTGTTGATCCCCGAGGGACGCATCGCGCTGGGCAAGTTGGCCCAGGCCCTCATCCACGGGGCCAAGGTGCTCCAGATCCGGGGCAACTTCGACCAGTCGCTCGACATCGTCCGGCAACTCGGGGAGAAGGCCCCGGTCACCGTGGTGAACTCGGTGAATCCCTACCGGATCGAGGGCCAGAAGTCCGGGGCGTTCGAAATCGTCGACGTCCTCGGCGATGCCCCCGCCGTCCACTGCATCCCGGTGGGGAACGCCGGAAACATCACTGCCTACTGGAAGGGCTACCGCGAGTACCTTGACGCCGGTCGCTCCACCCGCCTGCCCAGGATGCTCGGCTTTCAGGCCGCCGGGGCGGCCCCGATCGTGGACGGTCATCCGGTCGAGCACCCCGAAACGATCGCCACGGCCATCCGGATCGGAAATCCGGCCAGTTGGGACGGGGCCACGACCGCCGCGGCGGACTCCAACGGGGGGATCAAGGCCGTCACCGACGAACAGATCCTCGACGCCTACCGCTTTCTCGCCACCGAGGAATCGGTCTTCTGTGAGCCCGCATCGGCGGCGTCCGTGGCGGGTCTTCTCACCCACGGCCTACCCGGTGACGTCGGGCCTGGCGACACCGTGGTCTGTGTGCTGACCGGCCATGGTCTGAAGGATCCCGACATCGCCATCGGCCAGATTTCGGTGCCCGATGCGGTGGACGCCACCCTTCCGGCCGTCCTTGACGCCCTGGGTCTCTAGTCCGCCACCGACACGGCGAGCCGAAACCCGAGGCCGGCCGGAGCGTCCGGCGAAGATCGGGAAGACGCCTTCGGGCACAAGACCCCCCGGGAGCCTTTCTGTCTGGTGTCCGGCCCGGGGACGGTCCCGACGGGTCAGTTCGACGGGAACGTCACCTGTCGGGCCTGGGCGATCAACGCAGTCCGGTCGGCGGGAAGGATGTAGCCACCGGCGATGGTCTTGTCGAGCGACGCCGTGTAGAGCGACACGTAGTGGGCCGGCGAAGAGTACAGGCCGGTCAACTGCGCCGGGGTGAACGGCACCGTCGAGCCGAAGAGGCCACACAGGGTGGTGGAGTGGGCCGGAGGTGCCCCGCTGAGCGTGGAGATCGGCACGTCGACGGCCGGGGTCCGAACCCCACCGAGCACGTTGCCGTGGGAGTCGAGGGCCAGACGGGCGGGATCGGTCGAAGCCAGCGTGAAGGGGGCGGGGCTGGGCGGAGTTTTCCCGCCGTCCGCCCAAATGAGGAAGGACCGACCGGCCGCCTGGACCACTACGTGCTGGGGACCGGTGTTGACCGGTGTGGAGCAGCCGAGCAGTCCGGCCGCCGGGCCGAGTTCGTAGGCATCGGCGTGGCTGGTGCCGGCCACCTCCCACGTGTGGATGTGGGCGGTGTTGGGTTGCTGGGCGGCGGCATAGCCGAGCTGGATGAGGTCGGTCTGGGTCTCGAACATGAAGACCGGGGCATCGAGATTGGTGCGGATCCTGACCGACCCGTCGATGGCGGACTTCACGTTGGCTCCGGTGCCGTTCAGCGGAACGGCACCACCACCCCGGCTGTGGATGAAGAAGCCGTCATAGACGGGATCGAGCGGTTGCAGGGCATTCACGTAGGTGGTCAGGTAGAACGCGGACTGGGACTCACCGACGGCGAGCACGTGGGTGGGATGGAGGCCGCCGAGGATCGTCGGTGCCTCGTCGGCGATGCCCCGGCCGATCTGGGCGAACATGTCGAGGGAGTACTGGTCGCCCGGGTGATGGAGCGTCGAGTAGCGGGCCGGGTCCGAACCCCGGAGCCCGCTTCCGGCCCCCGCCAGACGGTTGCCCAGCAGTGCGGTTCCGCCGTTGACGGCGAGCGCCTGGACCGAGACGCCGATGTAGGCGGCCCCGGTGTCCATGAGGTACGGGTTCATGTACTCCCAGTCGGGGGCCGACTCGCCGGCCGAGACGTTCATCCACTCGACGACCACGTTGCCGTCGAAGGCGGCCGGGTCGGCGGGCCGGCGGACGATGATCCTCGTGGCGTAGGGGGCTGACGACCCGATCCCGAAGGTCCATCGCCCGTTGTCGGGCGTGGTCCGGGGAACGAACGAGTAGGCGGTTCCCGAGGCGAGGTACTCACTCTCAACGTAGTGGTAGGCGGCGAGGTCGAGCGGGCTGGCCGTCAGGGGCTCGGAGATGGTGCCGGCATTGGGCGGAGGGGCAAAGGTCGCCGCGTCCTTCCATGCCGTGGAGCGCAGAGGGGACAGCCCGGCCGGATGCGAGGCAGCCGGGTTCGAGGTCACCGAGGTGCTGGTCGAGTTACTACTGCTGCTGCACGATGCGGCGACTCCGCCCAACAGCAGGACGGCGAAGAGGGCCGATGCCGTCCGGAGCCGGACGGCGGTCGGACGGAGGTTGGGGCGCGACACCATGCCGAGACGCTAGCGCGCTGCCCTGCCGGGAGTCCGGTGGCACCGGGGGAAGCGACCAACGGGTGGTACCGTCGGCGGGCGTCACGACGGTCGGTCACGTTGGGGGCAATACTCCATGGCGATGTCCTGTCTGAATCTTGCGAGTTGTCCTCCGGGCCGTCGTGTCATCCGGGGTGTTCCGTGACCATCGCCGAACTGCTGGGGATGCTGATCGGCCTCGTGGTGATCGCCGTTCTGGCCGACCGGGTGCGCATCGCCTATCCGATCCTGCTGACGGTGGCCGGCCTGGCGGTGGCGTTCTTCCCGTTCAGCCATCCGGTCCATCTGGAGCCGGACCTGATCCTTCTGGTGTTCCTTCCTCCCCTGATCTACGACGCCAGCCTGGAGACGTCGTTTGACGAGCTCCGTCGCCACTGGCGCCCGATCCTGTTGTTGGCCGTGGGACTGGTGTTGGCCACCATGACGGCGGTGGCCGTTGTCTTCCACTGGCTGGTTCCCCAGTCGAGTTGGGGCGAGGCCTTCGCCCTCGGGGCCATCGTCTCGCCCCCGGACTCGGTGGCGGCCACCCAGATCGCCGGCAAACTTGGCCTGCCCCGCCGGCTGGTCACCATTCTCGGGGGCGAAGGGTTGATGAACGACGCCACGGCGCTCACCGCCTACCAACTGGCCCTGGCCTCGGTGGCGACGGCGCTCACCCTGGAGACGGTCGCCGTCCGGTTTGTCTTTGCCGTGGTGGCCGGCGTCGCCATCGGTGTGCTGGTGGGCTGGCTCGGTGGCCGCCTGCTGCGCATCACCGACTCGCCGGTCATCGAGAACACGGTCCTGCTGGTCCTGCCGTTTGCCGCCTACCTCCCGGCCGACAAGCTCGACGCGTCAGGGGTGCTCGCCGTTGTGGCCTGCGGGCTCTTCTTCTCCCGCCACGGATCACGTTCCCTTTCCGCGGCCGCCCGACTGCAGCAGCGTGAGATCTGGGACCTTGTGGTGTTCCTGCTCACCGGACTCTCGTTCCTCCTGGTCGGACTGGAACTCCGACCGGTACTGGAATCCCTCACCGCCCGCTCGCCGTCATCGCTGGCCATTGAGGCTTCGGCGGTCGTGGCCACGGTGATCGTCCTGCGCCTGCTCTGGATGTACGCCAACGCCGCCCTGCCCGGTGGCAAGCGGCTCTTCGCCGTCAACCAGGGGGCCGAGTCGACCTGGCGGGAGACCACGGTTGTGGGATGGGCCGGCATGCGGGGTGCCATCTCCCTGGCGGCCGCCCTGGCGCTTCCAACGACCTTTGCCGAGCGGGACCTGGTGCTCTTCATCACCTTCGCCGTGATTGTCGCCACCCTGGTGGGTCAGGGATTGACGTTGCCGCCGCTGATCCGCCGCCTGGGCCTGGTCGGGTCGGACGAGCACGATCTCGTCCGCCGGATCGAGGTGCGACGCCGGCTGGCGGCCTTGGCCATGGTCCGGATGGACGAACTGGCCCGGGAGGAACCGACGCCTCCCGACGTTCTCGACCATGTCCGGGCCAACTATGCCGTGATGCTGGACGAACTCGACCACCAGATGGCCCAACTCGGCGCCCGGTTCCCCCGTGCCGTTGTGGGTGGGGAAACCGGAGAGGCCGCCGGAGCCGAAGTCGCCCGGGCCCACGTCGACGCCGAAGTGGCGCTGCGTCGACGGTTGATCGAACTGGAACGCAAGGAACTCCAGCGACTGGTCGGCCGACGGAAGGTCTCCAAACAGGTGGCCGACGAAGTTCTCACCGAACTCGACCGCGACGAGACCACGTTGCGCCCCTGACCCGGGGGGCCAAACAGAGAACAAACAGAGAAGGAGGGTGGCATGACCACCGTGATCTGCGGAGTGGGGCCGGCGCTGGACCGGCTGCGCGCGGAGTTTCCCGAACACGAGATCGTCGATCTGCGCCAGATGGAAGGACCGGCCCCCGAAGGGTCGGTCCTGCTCGCCGGCTACGACGAGCGTTCGGTCGAGGTGGCCCGGTCCGGAGTGGCCTGGGTGCAACTTCCCGGCACGGGCATCGACCACTACCACCCGGACCTTTTGTTCCTGCCCCTTGTGACCTGTGCCCGGGGCGCGAGTGCCGTGCCGATTGCCGAGTATGTCTTCGCCTGTCTGCTGGCCCACGGCCGGCGGTTTCCGGAGACCTGGCTTACCGAGGCACCTCGGCACTGGAACTTCCAGTCCACTGCATGTCTGGCCGGCCAGACGCTGGGTCTGGTGGGTTTCGGAGGGATCGGCCAGCGGGTGGCGACGTTGGCCCTCGCCTTCGACATGGAAGTGGTGGCGGTCCGGCGCACCAACCGGCCGAGCGAGGTGGCCGGGGTCTCAATGGTGAACTCGGTGACGGAGATGATCGGCTCACTGGATCATCTCGTGCTCTGTGCCCCGTCAACTCCGGCCACGTTCCACCTGGTCGATGACGACCTGCTGGCGGACAGCCGGCCGGGCCTGCATCTCGTCAACGTCGCCCGGGGGGCACTGGTCGACCAGGACGCACTTCGCCGGGCGCTCGATGACGGACGGGTGGGACGGGCCTCCCTGGATGTGTGCGACCCCGAGCCACTGCCGGACGGTCACTGGCTCTATGGCCACGAGAAGGTCTTCCTCACCCCGCACTCGTCCTGGACCGGTCAGGGGTTCCTGACCGGCACCATCGACCTGTTCTGTGCCAACTTGCGGCGCTATGAGGCCGGCGAGGAGTTGGTCGGCCTGATCAACCTCGACGAGCAGTACTGAGGTCCGCCTCCTCGGTCGACCCCCGGGCCGGCCCGGTCAGTTCAGGATGTTGATGGCCCGCGAGATCACGACGGCCGTCAACAGCACCGAGGCCATGGCCTGGATCATCATCAGGAACTTGGCCCAGTGGGTGAGCGGCATGGTGTCGGTGGGGCTGAAGGCGGTGGCGTTGGTGAACGAGGTGTAGAGGTAGTCGAAGAAGACCGGAGACCACCCGGGGGCCACGGCCGGATTGGTCATCTGGGGAAACATGAAGTCCGGTTGACGATGGACGCCGTGCATCCGGGCGCCGATTCCGCCCCGGTCGAGTTCCCAGTACCAGAGACCGAACACGATCACGTTGGTGAGCCAGATCGGTACCGAGCCGTAGACGAGCGAGCGGCCATTGGTGTTCGCCTTGTCGAGAAGTGCGGCCAACAAGAGGTAGAGCGAAGCCAGGTTGGCCGCCGTGATCAGCGCCACGAGCGAGATCGAGAGGGTGCGCAGTCTCCTGGTGCCCGAGTTGGCCCGGTGGGGGTTCATGACGGCCACAATGACCAGCAGGAGGGCCTCGACCAACGGGATGGCGGCGTGCAGACCGTGACCGGCGTTGAGCTGGGACGGCAGGATGAGCTGCAGGCCGATGGCCGCCACCACGGCTGCCGAAGCCGACCACCGCCACTCGCTCTTCAGGGGAGTGCCCCAGGCGGCCGCGTCGAGTTCCTCCTGGGTGGTCGGCGGGAACGGGGCCCGAAAGTCGGGATAGGCCGGAGCTTCGAAGTTTTCGACCCCGTCCCCGGGCAACCGGTCGCCATTCCCGGGTGGGTTCGCCCCGTCTCCGTCTCCGCTCCGGGGTCCGTCCGAGGGAGTGGTCATTGGTCGCCGAGGCTTTCGGGGCCGGCCGGGACATCGACGGCATGAAGCTGGAGAATCTCCAACGGCACGATCTCCAACGCCCGTTCATGGGTTGAGGCGAGAACCACAAAGGCGGCCGCCCCGTCCAGATGGGCCCGGAGCCAGTTGCGGGCCGTGACGCACCAGCGGTCGCCCGGGACCAGGCCGGGAAAATGGTAGTGGGGAGCCGGGGTGGAAAGGTCGTTCCCGATGGCTGCCTGGTGGGCGAGGAACTCTTCGGTCACCACGGCGCAGATGGTGTGGCTTCCGAGGTCTTCCGGGCCGGTCGAGCAGCAACCGTCCCGGTAGAAGCCGGTGACGGGATCGGTGCCACATGGCTCGAGTACTCCCCCGAGCACGTTCCTTTCACCGGTGGTGACGGTCATGAGGCCGCCGTGCCCCCGACAATCGGAAGGTACCGGCATGCCGGAACGGGACGGTGGGTGCCGAAGGCCATCCTTCCATCGTACCGGAGGCGTCGATTTCGTTCGGTCTCCGCATGGCCCGGGCGCGTCGTACGATGAGGAGCATGAGTGACCAGACCTTCACCGACCCGGCCGAAGCTCCGTTGGAGGGCATGAAGCCTCGCAGTTACCAGGTGACCGACGGACCAACCCGGGCCCCGGCCCGGGCCATGCTCCGGGCGGTGGGCATGGAAGATGGCGACTGGGACAAGCCCCAGATCGGTGTGGCCTCGTCGTGGAACGAAGTCACCCCATGCAACCTTCCGCTGTCGCGGCTGGCCCGGCACGCCAAAGAGGGGGTGCGGGCCGCCGGAGGTTTCCCGTTCGAGTTCGTGACCATCGCCGTCTCCGACGGGATCTCGATGGGTCACGAGGGCATGCGGGCTTCGCTGGTCAGCCGGGAGGTCATCGCCGACTCGGTGGAGACGGTGATGCACGCCGAGCGGTTTGACGGCATGGTGACCCTGGCCGGTTGCGACAAGTCGCTGCCGGGCATGCTCATGGCCGCCGCCCGGCTCAACCTCCCGAGCGTCTTCGTCTACGGCGGTTCGATCCTGCCGGGCCGGGTCAGGGACCGCGCCCTCGACATCACCTCGGTGTTCGAGGCCGTTGGAGCCCATGCCGTTGATGCCCTGAGCGACGAGGAACTCTCCCTGATCGAGCACAACGCCTGCCCGACCGAAGGTTCGTGCGCCGGCATGTTCACCGCCAACACCATGGCCTCGGTGGCCGAGGCCCTCGGCATGTCCTGGCCCGGTTCGGCCTCGGCCCCGGCGGTTGACCGCCGCCGCGAGGACGAGGCCCGGGCGGCCGGTGAAGCGGTGGTGAACCTGCTTCGCCTCGGGATCCGACCCCGCCAGATCATGACGAAGGAGGCTTTCGAGAACGCCATCGCCATCGTGATGGCCCTCGGCGGTTCGACCAATGCCGTCCTGCATCTGCTGGCCATCGCGAACGAGGCCCGCGTGGACCTGGCGTTGGACGACTTCAACAAGGTGGCGGCCCGGGTTCCCCATCTGGCCGACACCAAGCCACACGGCAAGTACCACATGAGTGACCTGGACCGGATCGGCGGCGTCCCGGTGGTGATGAAGGAGTTGCTCGACGCCGGACTGCTGCACGGCGACTGCCTGACCGTGACCGGCCGCACACTGGCCGAGAATCTCGAGACCCTGGCTCCGCCCGCCCCCGACGGTGATGTCGTCCACGTTCTGGGCGAGCCGATCAACGCCCAGGGCGGGATCGCGGTGCTGACCGGTTCGCTCGCCCCCAAGGGTGCGGTCGTGAAGGTTGCCGGCATCGACCATCTCACCTTCGACGGAACCGCCCGGGTCTTCGACGGCGAGGATCTCGCCATGGAGGCCATTCTGGCTGGATCGATTGAGCCCAACACTGTGGTGGTGATCCGCTATGAGGGCCCGAAGGGCGGGCCGGGAATGCGCGAGATGCTGGCCGTGACCGGTGCCATGAAGGGAGTGGGCCGGGGCGGCGACTGTGCGCTGGTGACCGACGGCCGGTTCTCGGGAGGGACCCATGGCTTCTGCATCGGACACGTTGCGCCCGAAGCGGTCGACGGGGGACCGATCGGCCTCGTGGCCGATGGCGACCGGATCGTGGTCGACGTGGTCAACCACACGATCGACCTCCTGGTGGACGAGGAAGAACTCGACCGCCGCCGCCAGGCGGTCAAGCACCCGGATCCCCGGTACACCACCGGGGTGCTGGCCAAGTTCGCCCGCCTGGTCACCGGCGCCGAGCGGGGAGCCATCACCGAGGCGTAGTTCCCCGGCGGCCAGACCGAACCGTGTTCCCGCCACCGCTTGAACTTGACCCCGTCTTCGTGTCACACTGTGGGCGTTATGTCTCCGGCCGTTGAAGTCCTTCAGGTAGTAGTTTCGTAGCGCACGCGTCGTTTGATGCCGTGTGCGCTTGCCGACCTCCCGAACGGGAGGTCGTTTTCATGTCCCGGGTCGGTTGACGACGACCCACCACCAACATCCCGCAGTACCAACCCCGCAGCACCAGCAAGGGAGTTTTCGATGGAAATCACAGGAGCCCAGGCCCTGATCAAGAGTCTGGAGATGCAGAGCGTGGAGGTCATGTTCGGCCTCCCGGGCGGCGCCATTCTGCCGGTCTACGACCCGATCATCGATTCGTCGATCCGCCACATCCTGGTTCGTCACGAACAGGGCGCCGGCCACATGGCCGAGGGTTACGCCCAGGTCACCGGCCGGCCCGGCGTGGCGATGGCCACCAGTGGACCCGGGGCGACCAACGTGGTCACCCCCCTGGCCGATGCCTTCATGGACTCGATCCCGCTGGTGGTGGTGACCGGTCAGGTGCCGACGACCTCGATTGGCACCGATGCCTTCCAGGAGAGCGACATCACCGGAATCACCATGGGGATCACCAAGCACAACTGGCTGATCACCAAGGCCGAGGACATCCCCCGGGTGGTGTCCGAGGCGTTCCACGTGGCAACGACCGGCCGGCCCGGCCCGGTGTTGATCGACATCCCGAAAGACGTGGCCCAGTCCACCATGGAGTGGTATTGGCCGACGCCTGACGACCTGGACCTCCCCGGCTACCGTCCGGTCCGCGAGGGTGACCCGGCGTTGGTCAGGGAAGCCGCCGAACTGTTGCTGGCGGCCGAACGTCCGGTCATCTACGCCGGCGGCGGCATCCTGAAGTCAAGGGCCAGCGCCGCCTTGCTCGAGTTGGCCGAGCGCACCGGAATCCCGGTGGTCACCACGCTGATGGCCCGGGGCTGCTTCCCGGACAGCCATCCGCTTTGTCTTGGCATGCCGGGTATGCACGGCACCTATACGGCGGTGACGGCCATGCAGAAGTCCGACCTCCTGATCGCCCTGGGCAGCCGGTTCGATGACCGGGTGACCGGCCAGGTGGGTTCATTTGCGGCCGGGGCCAGGGTCATCCACGTCGACGTCGACCCCGCCGAACTGAACAAGGTCCGCCGGGCCGACGTGGCGATCGCCGGTGACTGCCGTCTGGTGATCGAGGAGATGCTGGCGGCGCTCGATGCGCTCGGCCTTCCGCACTCGGCCGACACCCAGGCCACTCCGGGCGGGTCGCCCGCCGATGCGCCAACTGGCGCCCCGGCGGAGGCCGGATCGATGGCCGCGGGCCTTCCCCGGGAACGGCTGGCTCCGTGGCGGGCCCGGTTGGCCGAATGGCAGGAGCGTTTCCCGCTGGTCTACAACCAGCCGGAAGACGGCAGCGCGCTCAAGCCCCAGTTCGTCATCGAGCAACTGCGCGACGCCACTCCCGAGGACACCATCGTGGCCTCGGGCGTCGGCCAGCACCAGATGTTCGCTTCCCAGTGGTGGCGTTTCGACCACCCGTACACCTGGGTCAACTCGGGTGGCCTCGGCACGATGGGCTTTGCCGTTCCCGCCGCCATCGGGGCCAAGGTGGGCCGGCCGGACAAGATGGTCTGGGCGGTCGACGGCGACGGCTGCTTCCAGATGACCGCCCAGGAGTTGGTGACCGCTTCGGCCGAACAGATCCCGGTCAAGATCGCCATCCTGAACAACGCGTATCTTGGCATGGTCCGCCAGTGGCAGGAGATGTTCTACGAGGAGCGCTACTCCGAGGTCTATCTCTCGCCGGATCTCCCGGACTACGTCGGCTGGGCGGAGTCCATGGGCTGCGTGGGCATCCGGGTGGAGGATCCGGCCGACGTGGCCGGTGCCATCGACAAGGCCAACCAGATCAACGACCGACCGGTGGTGATCGATTTCCGCACCGATGCGTCGGAGAAGGTCTTCCCCATGGTGGCCGCCGGGTCGTCCAACGATGACATCATGGTCGATCCCTCCCTCGAGAACCGGAGCCGGGCATGACCAGCGAATCCATGACGTCCCGTCACCACACCCTGACGGTGTTGGTGGAGAACAAGCCGGCCGTCCTGGCCCGGGTGGCCAGCCTCTTTTCCCGACGGGCCTACAACATCTTCTCGCTGGCCGTGGCGCCCACCGACGATCCCCGCTTCAGCCGGATCACCATCGTCGTCGACGTGGACGAGTCCCCGCTGGAGCAGGTCATCAAGCAGCTCGACAAGCTCATCCCGGTGGTGAGCATCCGTGAGTTGTCGGCCGAAGGATCGTGCCAGCGAGAGCTGCTGCTGGCCACGGTCGAGGTGGGAGATGCCCGCAGTGAACTCGACACCCTGTTGGGGGAGCACAAGGGCGCCGTGGTGGACGAGGGACAGGGCCGGGTCACGGTATCGGTGGCCGGAGCTCCCGACGACCTCGACCGGATCGAAGCGCGGCTCGGCTCGTTCGGCATCGTGGAACTCCAGCGAACGGGCCGGATCGCCCTGCCCCGCCTGGCCTGAGCCGGCCAGACCAGGGTGTTGGCGGCCGGTAGCGTCGCCGTCACCGTCGGGCACCGGGCCGGAAGTGATGCCCCAGGTAGTCGAAGTAGAAGTTGGATAGGACACCACCGGTGGTGGTGCGTTAGGTTTCCCACGTTTCATCAAACAAAGAAGGCAGGTTGAACCCCCATGGCCACGCTGTACTACGAGAAGGATGCCGACTCGAGCCTCATCGGCAACAAGAAGGTGGCCGTCATCGGCTACGGATCACAGGGACACGCCCATGCGCTCAACCTGTCCGAATCCGGCGTTGACGTCCGGGTGGCGCTTCGGGAAGGTTCGTCGTCCCGGGCCAAGGCCGAGGAAGCCGGTCTGCGGGTGCTCCCGGTGGCCGAAGCCGTGGCCGAAGCCGACGTCATCATGATCCTGCTGCCCGACACCGAGCAGGCCAGCGTGTACGCGACCGAGATCGCCCCGAACCTGAACGCCGGTGACGCCCTGTTCTTTGCCCACGGCTTCAACATCCGTTACGGCCTGATCACGCCGCCGGCCGACGTGGACGTGGCCATGGTGGCCCCCAAGGGTCCCGGCCACCTGGTTCGCCGCACCTACTCCGAAGGCGGCGGCGTGCCGTCGCTGATTGCCGTGGCCCAGGACGCCACCGGCACTGCCCACGATCTCGCCCTGTCCTATGCGGACGCCATCGGTGCCACCCGGGCCGGTGTGCTCGACACGACGTTCGACGAAGAGACCGAGACCGACCTCTTCGGGGAGCAGGTGGTCCTCTGCGGCGGCCTGACCGCGTTGGTGCGGGCCGGTTTCGAGACCCTCGTGGATGCCGGGTACCAGCCCGAGTCGGCCTACTTCGAGTGCCTGCACGAGCTCAAGCTGATCGTCGACCTGATGTACGAGCAGGGGATCAGCGGCATGCGCTACTCCATCTCGGACACCGCCGAGTACGGCGACCTCACCCGGGGTTCACGCATCATCAGCCCCGAGGTGCGGGCCGAGATGCGCGCCATCCTCGGTGAGATCCAGGACGGCACCTTCGCCGCCGAGTGGGTGGCCGAGAACAAGGCCGGCCGGCCCAACTACGACGCCCTGAAGAAGGCGGGCGCCGAGCACCAGATCGAACAGATCGGTGCCGAGCTGCGGGACATGATGCCCTTTGTCTCGGCCGGCAAGCAGAAGGTCCAGGACATCTCGGGCGGCTGAGCCGGAGGAACTCCCCGGTAGCCACGCCGTTGTCCGGCCGTGCGCCGGGTCCGACATTTGGTATCCGAAAGACATCAGGCCGGCCCGGTGGGCCGACCTGATGCATTCCAGAGGTTCGGGCCGGCTCCGAGCGTTGCCGGAGCGACGCAGGTCAGCCGAGGGCGCCGACGACGTAGTTGATGGCACCGCACACGGCGGCGATGTCTTCAGGATCGATCGCCGGGAACATGGCGATGCGCAACTGGTTGCGACCGAGTTTGCGGTAGGGCTCGGTGTCCACGATGCCGTTGGCCCGCAGCACCTTGGCCACCGTGGCGGCGTCGATGCCTTCTTCGAAGTCGATGGTGGCGATGACGTGGCTCCGGTCCTGTTCCCTCGTCACGAACGGGGTGGCGAACCCGGTGTTCTCGGCCCAGGTGTAGAGAATCTCGGCCGAACGGTCGCTGCGGCCGGCGGAGAACTCGAGGCCTCCGTTCTCGTTGTACCACTGCACCTGGTGGTCGAAGAGGAACAGGGTGGCGAGCGCCGGGGTGTTGTAGGTCTGGTCCTGGACGGAGTTCTCGAGGGCAATCGACAGGTCCATCGAGGCGGGGGTCCAGCGACCGGTTTCGGCGATCGACCTGATGCGGTCCTGGGCGGCCGGTGACAGGAGGGCGACCCAGAGGCCACCATCGGAACCGAAGCACTTCTGGGGGGCGAAGTAGTAGGCGTCGAACTGTTCGGCGTCCACCCGGAGTCCTCCGGCCGCCGACGTGGCATCGACGGCGACCAGTCCGGCGGACCCTTCGGGGCGTCGGATCGGCATCATGACCCCGGTCGAGGTCTCGTTGTGGGTCAGGGCATAGAGGTCGACGTCCCCGTGGGTGACGGCTTCCGGGTGGGTGCCGACGTCGGACGTGATGACTTCGGGATCGTCCAGGAACGGGGCGGCCTTGGCGGCGGCGGCAAACTTGGAAGAGAACTCGCCAAAGACCAGATGTTGGCTTTTGCGCTCGATCAACCCGAAGGTGGCAGCGTCCCAGAAGTAGGTGGCTCCACCGTTGCCGAGCATGACTTCGTACCCCTCGGGCAGGGAAAACAGGGACCTGAGGCCCTCCCGCAGGCTGCCCACGACCGATTTCACCGTCTTCTGGCGGTGGCTGGTCCCGAGATAGGTGTCCGCCACCGCGGAGAGGGCGGCGACGGCCTCCGGTCGGACCTTGGACGGCCCGGCCCCGAAGCGGCCGTCGCCGGGGAGAAGATGGGCCGGAATGACGATGTCAGCAGGTTCGTTCACGTATGGAATCATTGCACCATGGGAACCACCTTTGAAACCGGCAGTGGACGGGAAGCCGACCGGGCGGGAGTCCGGTCATGACGGCCTCCCGGATCTCGCTGCGGGCGGCCGCCGTTTCGCCTTCGGCCACCCTGGCGGTTGACGCCAAGGCCAAGGCCCTGAAGGCCCAGGGGGAGAACGTCATTGGCTTTGGCGCCGGCGAACCGGACTTCCCGACACCGGAACGGATCGTCGAAGCCGCCGTGGCCGCCTGTCGAGACCCGAAAATGCACAAGTACACCCCCACCTCGGGCCTGCCCGAGCTGCGCGAAGCGCTGGCCGTGAAGACCCGCCGCGACTCGGGTCTCGACGTGCCGGCTTCGCAGTTCCTCGTGACCAACGGTGGCAAGCAGGCCATCGCCAACGCCTTTGCCGTCCTGTGTGACCCGGGCGACGAAGTTCTGGTTCCCGCTCCCTACTGGACGACCTATCCGGAGGTGATTGCCCTGGCCGGTGGCACCCCGGTCGTGATCCCGACCGGTGCCGACACCGGATTCCGGGTCACCGTCGAACAGTTGGAAGCGGCGCGGACCGAACGCACCAAGGTGCTGCTGTTCGTGTCGCCCTCCAACCCGACCGGCGCCGTCTATCCGCGCAACGAGATGGAAGCCATCGGGCGGTGGGCGGTCGAGCACGGCCTGTGGGTGCTGAGCGACGAGATCTACGAGCACCTCATCTACGGCGACGCCGAACACCATTCGATGCCGGTCGTCGTTCCCGAGATACAGGATCGGTGCATCATCGTGAACGGGGTGGCCAAGACGTACGCCATGACCGGTTGGCGGGTGGGGTGGCTCCTTGGCCCGGCCGACGTGGTGGCCGCCGCCACCAACCTGCAGTCCCATGAGACGTCGAACGTCTCCAACGTGGCCCAGCGGGCTGCCCTCGAAGCGGTCTCGGGCGACCTCGTGGCCGTGGAGGAGATGAAGCAGGCCTTCAACCGGCGCCGGTTGACCATCCATCGCATGCTGAACGAGATCGAGGGCGTCTCCTGCCTGCTCCCCGAGGGCGCCTTCTACGCCTACCCGTCGGTCGAAGGGCTGATCGGCCGCACCATCCGTGGCCGGAAGATCACGTCCAGCTCCGATCTGGCCGATGTGGCCATCGACGAAGCAAAGGTGGCCGTGGTTCCGGGCGAAGCGTTCGGAACGCCTGGCTACTTCCGGCTGTCGTATGCGCTGGGTGACGATGACCTTGTTGAGGGAGTGACCCGGCTCGGTGCACTCTTCTCCGAAGCTTCCTGAATCACCTGAACACGACAAGGGACCTTTCGTCCCACCTACCGCAGTTCCCACACCACGAGAGGACATCATGAACAGGGTGCTTGTTGCCGAGAAACTGGCCCAGGCCGGTCTGGACCAGATGACTGCCGCCGGCCTCGACGTCGACGTGCAGCTTGGACTCAGTCCGGACCAACTGCTTGACGCCGTGGTGGGGGCCAAGGCGTTGATCATCCGCTCGGCGACCACGGTGACGGCCGAGGTTCTGGCCGCCGGAACGGATCTGGTCGTGGTTGGCCGGGCCGGTATCGGCCTCGACAACGTCGACGTGGCGGCCGCCACGGAACGGGGCGTCATGGTGGTGAACGCGCCGCAGTCCAACATCCTCTCGGCGGCCGAGCAGGCCATGGCCCTCTTGCTGGCCCAGGCCCGGAACATTCCCCAGGCCCATGCCGCCCTGGTCGCCGGCAAGTGGGAGCGGTCAAAGTGGGAGGGGGTCGAACTCCACGGCAAGACCCTCGGTGTCATCGGCCTCGGGCGGGTGGGCGCACTGGTGGCCCAGCGGGCGCTGGCCTTCGGCATGCGCCTCGTCGCCTACGACCCCTTCGTCTCGGCTGACCGGGCCCGCCACATGGGGGTGGAGCTCATGGACCTCGAGCAGGTCATGGCCGAATCGGACTTCATCACCATCCACCTGCCGAAGAACGCGGAGACCACCGGACTGATCGGCGCCGAGATGCTGGCCAGGGCCAAGCCCGGCCTGCGGGTCATCAACACTGCACGCGGCGGCATCGTGGACGAGTCGGCCTTGGCCGACGCCATCCGGTCAGGGCACATCCAGGGGGCGGGACTCGACGTGTTCGCCAAGGAGCCCACCACCGAATCGCCTTTGTTCGAGCTCTCTTCCGTGGTGGTGGCGCCCCACCTTGGGGCTTCGACGGTCGAAGCCCAGGACAAGGCCGGGGTGACGATCGCCGAGATGGTGATTCTGGCCCTGAAGGGTGACTTTGTCCCCTTCGCAGTCAACGTGGCGGCGAACGACGTGTCGGAAACCGTCCGGCCGTTCATGGGACTCGCCGAGCAACTCGGCCGTTTCCTGGCCGATCTCAATGAAGGTCACGCCGAGGTCCTCGAGATCGAGTATCAGGGTGGACTGGCCGGTTCGGGAACCGGCATCCTCACCCTTTCGGTCCTGAAGGGTCTCCTCGGGGCGACGACGGACGAACCGGTCAGCTACGTGAACGCCCCGCAACTGGCCGCCGCCCGCGGTCTCGAAGTCCGCGAGACGTCCACCATCACGGCCCATGACTACGTCAACCTGATCACTGTCCGCTGTGGCGACCACTCGGTGGCAGGAACCCTGACGGGAACCCGGACCGAACCCCACTTCGTGATGGTCGACGGCTACTCGGTGGAGGTTCCTCCGGCTCCCCACATGATCGTGGTGCGAAACGACGACCGGCCCGGCATGATCGGGACGGTTGGAACCGTGGTGGGCACCGCCGGTGTCTCCATCTCCTCCATGGCCGTGGGGCCGTCACCGACCACCAGCACGGCACTCATGGTGCTCTCGGTGGACCAGCGCCTCGGAGATGATGCCCTGGCCCGGTTGCGGGCCTCCGACGGCATCATCGGCGTCCACCTCGTCGAAGTCTGAGCTTCCACACCCCGGGCCCGGGATTCCGGCAACCCATTCCGACCTCTCCGGTGGCCGGAGTGGAACGTCGTGGGGCCGGATCGGGACGCAGAACCGGAGCACCAGGACGGTTCGAAGCCGCAGGGTTGCCGCTGGGAGCAAACGGCTCAGGGTGAAGGCGGGTTCCGGTTGGGATTGGTGGGCACCGGTGGCCAGGTGTCGGCCGAGGTCAGGGACCGGGTGGTCGGACGGGCCGTCCGTCGCCCCAGCAGTTCGTTGACGGTCCAAGCCAACGCCAACCCGAGGCCGAGACGGACCGTCCAGCGAAGAACTGCTCTCATGACTCCATTCTACCGTCCGGAAGCGAACCAGTTCCCCGAAGGCCTGAAGGGGTGCCACGGGGCTCATGTGAACGTCCTGTGACGTTGACGTGATCTTGATGTGATCTTTTGCCAAAACGGCCCCACCTGCTTTGACTTGCCAGGTGCTGCATGCGACAAATGTTTGCTCACCCGTCGCAGGAAGTGGAAGCGGGACCCATGGGAACGACGGGGAACGACGGCTGATCGCTTCGGAAGTGCGAAGAGCCTTGAGGGAAAGGGATCGCCCGACATGAAGTCCGTGATGATGAGGAAGGCCGTCCGACCTGTGGGCGCTGCTGTTGCCTCCCTCGCACTCGCCGGAATGTTTGCGGCCTGTGGCTCTTCATCCTCCCCGGCCTCCTCGCTCCCCGTGCTGGTGGTTCCCCCGCCCGCTCAGGTCCAGAACTGTGGCTGGGTGCCTACGGGTGCCAACGGCGCCCAGCAGGTGGTGCCCGGGGTCCAGCCGGCGTTCAAGGCAGCGACCACCACCAAAGAAGCCAACGCGGTGTGGACCTCGATCAGGAATCATGGTGGCCGCGGTGCGGTGGACAGCTTCCAGATCCCCTCGGGTGCGGCGCTCTACGCCGGACCCTCGACGTCGCTTGCCCCGGTGGGCAAGGTTTCTCCGAGCCAGCAGCTGGGAGTTTCCGACCCGGTGGTCGTTGCCGTCAACGGTCAAACCTGGCTGGCCTTCTTTCTGGCCTGCGGTGGATCCACTCCCTACTGGGTGAACGTGGGCCAGGTGACTTCGGTCAACGCGGCGACCGGCCACGAGATCACCCAGGCGCTTGCGACGATGGCGAGATCCAAGCCCTTCACCGAGACCGGCGGCGTCTCGTTCCTTCCGGTCGAGATCACATCGACCAAGGTCATCGAATGGAAGGCTTCCGGGATCCAGTTCTACCCGGCCCGTGGTCAGCTGGTTCCGGAGTGATCGTTGATGGAAGACACCGAACGATCATCGGGCCCTCGCCCAAAGTTTGCGTTGCGTTCACCTTGCCCTTCTACCTTTTGTGCGGAGCGTTGTGACTGCGCTCGGGTGGCCGGTTTCCGGTGTCCGAAACGTCTGCGATGCGCCCGGATTCCGACGACGAGTGACCTTTCGAAAGGCCCAGTGGCATGACTTCGACCATTGACAGGGGATTGGCCGACGGGGCATCGCCCATCGGCGCTCCCGTGCCAACGCCGATCGTCGTCAACAGCGAGGTCTCGCAGCCGGACAAGATCTACCGGCTCACGGCCAAGACGGCGGGCTTTGGCGTCCTGGCCCTGCTTTTTTTGATCGGCCTCTTCCTGGTCATCGGTGGCTGGCCCGCCTTCAAGGTCGCCGGCCTCGGCTTCTTCACCCACTCGGGTTTCCAGACGCAGGGTGCGAATCCGGTGTTTGGCGTGCTGGCGTCCCTCGTGGGAACGGTTGAAGTGGCCACCGTGGCCATGCTGGTCGGTGGCCCGGTGGCCATCGGAACGGCGCTCTTCCTGAGTGAGTACGCCCCCCGGTGGAGCCGCCGGACCCTGATCGCCCTGGTCGACCTGGCCGCCGCCATCCCGAGCATCATCTACGGCCTCTGGGCGATCTTCGAACTGCAACCCAACGTGGTCGGGTTCAGTACGTGGCTCTCCCGTCACGTGGCCTTCATCCCCTTCTTCACGGTCACCAGTCCTCCCCTCAATGCCTCGATCTTCATCGCCGGACTGGTGGTCGGACTCATGATCGTGCCGATCGTCGCCTCCATCAGTCGTGAAGTGTTCTCGCTGGCTCCCCCCGGCGAACGGGAAGCGGCTCTCGCTCTTGGCGCCAGTCGCTGGCAGATGATCCGGACCGTGGTACTGCCCTTCGGCCGGGGCGGGATGATCGGCGCCATCATGCTGGGTCTCGGCCGGGCTCTGGAGGAGACCATTGCCGTCACCATCATCCTGGGCGGCTCGTTCTCGTTCGGCATCCACATCCTCCAACATGGAGGCACGACCATCTCCCAGATGATCGCCTCGAACTTCGGTTCGGGTGGGCAGCTCGGTAACCACGTCCTGCTGCTCGCCGGCTTCGTCCTGTTCATCCTGACCATGGTCATCAATCTGGCAGCCTCGGCGATCGTCAACCGGTCCCGGTCGGGAGCGGGGACCGACCTGTGAGTATCGACACTCCTGTCCGGACTCCCGGTGCGGCGTCGTCGGCCGACGCCGAGACCACGGTGATGCCGCCCGCGCCGCGCCGGCTGCCCTCGGCCATCCGGCCGGGCGATTTCTCGTCGACCGACGTGGCCCTGCTGGCCTTCTCGGCTCTGTCTTCGTTCTTCCTGGTCTGGGTGGCCTTCTACCAGATCACCTCCCTCTCGGGTGTACTGGGATTTCTGGTGTCGTGGTTCGTCCTGTTCATCGCCATGACCTGGATCTCCACGGCCCAGGTGATCGAACGGCAGGTTGCCACCGACCGGGTGGTGGCGACCCTCGTTGTCTCCGCCGCCGTCCTGGTGGTGGGTCTGGTGCTCTTCATCGTGCTGTGGGTGGCCTACAAAGCGGTGCCCTCCATCCACTGGACCTCCCTGTTCACCAAGGACCAGAAGAACTTCCAGCCGGCCAGTCCGAACGCCCTCAGCACGGTGGGAATCTCCGAGGCCATCGTCGGCACCATGGAACAGGTGGCCGTGGCAGCCCTGATCGGCGTGCCGATCGCCATCACCACCGCGGTCTTCCTCAATGAAGTGAAGGGCAGGGGCGTCAAGCTGGTCCGCACCGTGGTGACCGCCATGTCCGGAACGCCTTCGGTGGTGGCCGGTGTCTTCATCTACTCGATCTTCATCATCGACCACATCATGAACTACTCGGGCTTCGCGGCTTCGCTGGCTCTTGTCGTGATCCTGCTGCCGTCCGTCACCCGGGTGGTGGAAGAGGTGCTGCGGGTCGTACCCAGCGGCCTGCGTGAAGCGTCGCTCGCCCTTGGCGCCCCCGAGTGGCGCACGACCTGGTCGGTGGTTTTGCCGACCGCCCGCTCGGGCGTGGTCACCGCCGTGCTGCTCGGAGTCGCCCGCATCGTCGGGGAGACGGCCCCGTTGATCTTCACCGCTTTCGGCTCCCAGGTCATGAACTGGAACGTCTTCCATGGCGCCCAGGGTGCCTTGCCGATCGTGATCTACTCCGACGTCCGCCAGGCCAACCAGTCCTTCCTCGACCTTGCCTTCCAGGCGGGATTTGTCCTGATGAGTCTGGTGCTGGTCCTCTTTGTCCTGGCCCGTCTCTTCAGCCGGGTCCGGGACAAGGACGCCAAGAAGCGCGGCGACCTCCCCATCGAAGATGACGCCCTGGCCCGCATGTTCCTTCCTGTTCCCATGGAGAAAAGCGAGAACCTCTCATGACCACCACCCCGTTGCGCACCGATGACATGGCCCCGGCCCCGGCCCCGGCCCGGGACCCGAAGGGCGACCACCTTCGGTTGGCCGGCTCAGCGGCGGGCGAGATCGAAGCCGAAGGTGTCTATGCCTGGTTCGGCTCGCGTCTCGTCCTGGAGAACGTCACCCTGACGATGGAGCGTTCGAAGGTGACGGCCCTCATCGGCCCGTCGGGATGTGGCAAGTCGACGTTCCTTCGCATCCTGAACCGGATGCATGAAGTGGTGCCCGGCGCCCAGCTGGCGGGCACCGTCGGGTTGAACGGCGTTGACATCTATGGCTCCGGACAACGGGCCATGGACACCCGGCGGCACATCGGCATGGTGTTCCAGAAGCCGAACCCGTTTCCGGCCATGACCATCCAGGAGAACGTGCTGGCCGGACTGAAGTTCTCCCGCAGTCAGGCCAAGCACCGTGACGATCTGGTCGAAGAGATGCTGACGAAGGCCGGCTTGTGGAACGAGGTCAAGGACCGCCTGGGCTCCCTCGGTGGCGCGCTCTCCGGTGGTCAGCAGCAGCGCCTTTGCATCGCCCGCTCGCTGGCCGTTCGCCCGAGCGTGCTGCTGATGGATGAGCCGTGCTCGGCCCTTGACCCGACGTCGACGCTCCGCATCGAGAAGACCATCCAGGATATCGCCGGTGAAGTGACCGTGGTGATCGTCACCCACAACATGCAGCAGGCCCAGCGGGTGTCGGATTTCTGTGCCTTCTTCCTGGCCGAAGAGAACAAGCCGGGACGGGTGGTGGAGGCCGGGCCGACCGAGTTGATGTTCGGCAATCCCGCCGACCCCCGCACGGCCGACTACGTCAACGGACAGTTTGGTTGAGATCATGAAGACCCTCCGTATCCCTGTGTCATTCCGGACACCCTTGTCATCGAGAAGCCCTCGTCGCCCGTTGGTGTCGGCGTTGAAGCGGGTGGTCTCGGTGATCGCCATCTTCGTGATGGCTGGCATCACCCTGTTCGTCGAAGCCGTTCCGGCCTGGGCGTCCAAGCCGACGATGACCTCGTCGGGTTCGAGTTTCGCCAGCGTGGCCATGCAGGAGTGGGTGGGCCAGTCCTCGGTGCTGTTCGGCGACAACATCAACTGGCAGGTGTCCTCGTCGGTTTTCGGTCTGAACGATTTCGGACAGAACTCGATCGACTTCGCACTCTCGGACATCCCCTACAGCGCCGGCCAGAACCAGAGCAATCCCAACCAGCCGTATCAGTACCTTCCGGACGTGGCCGGTGGCCTGGCCTTCATGTACAACCTGAACGGCAACACCGGCCAACGGATTTCGAACCTCAACATGAACGCCGCCGTCATTGACGACATCTTCCTCGGAAAAATCACCCGGTGGAACGACCCGGTGATCGCCAACCTGAACCCCCAACTTCAGGGCGATCTTCCTTCCACCCGGATCATCCCGGTCTACCGAACCGACCCGTCGGGCGAGAACTATCTCCTGTCGGACTACCTGCTGCACCAGGATGGCGCCGCCTTCACGTCCGCCCAGCAGGCATGGGCCACGGGTGGTGTGGGCAGGCCCTCTGCCGTGTGGCCCCGGAACGTGAACAACAACTACGGACCGCAGTATCCGAACGCCAACAACGAGGTGGCGCAGTCGGGATCCGACAATGCGGCCAACTACGTCTCGGCGGCGGCCAGCAACGGTTCGATCACCTACGTCGAGACGGCCTATGCCAAGGAGCACAACGCTCCGGTGGCCAACCTGTTGAATGCCAGTGGCAACAACGTGCAACCGACTTCGGTCAACGTGGCCACCGCCCTTGTGAAGGCCATCCTTCACCCGGACCTGACCCAGGACCTCACCAAGGTTTACACCAACACCGAGCCCAACGCCTACCCGTTGTCGGCCTACAGCTACGTGGTGGCGCCCTGCTCACCCCAGTTGGCCGCCGGCCAGCACACGACCTGCACGGGTCCGGGTGCGTCGTCGCCTTTTCCCTCGGCCAAGGGCAACGAGTTGGGTCAGTTCGCTGCCTTCATGGCCTGTGGCGGCCAGGCCCGCATGGCCAACCTCGGCTACTCGCCCCTCCCGCCCAACCTGGTGCAGGAGGATTTTGACGCCATCGGCCGGATGAACGGTGGCGTGCAGCCGCCCCCTCCGACCCCGTCGACCTGCCAGAACCCCTATGTGGATGGCCAGACCGTCTTGCCGGGTGAGCCGTGTGTGCCGGGTCAGTCCAACTGTGGCGTGATCTCGAACCAACAGGTGGTGGCGCAGGCCGCCGCTGGCGACAACGGTGGATCGGGAAGCAGCGGTGGATCTTCGGCCTCGGGTGGATCCTCCGGTTCGGGTGGCTCCGGCTCATCGGGCTCGGGCGGTGGTTCGGTCACCATTGGAGGCATCACCCTGACGGCGGCCCAGAAGGCCAAGGGCTTTACCGTCGTCAACGGCCAGTTGGTGCGCCTTCTGGGGGCTCCGGGAACGCCGAACCAGTACGAACGGGCCAACCAGCTCACGGCCTCCGTCTCGTCGTTGGGTCTCGGCTGGTCGTGGCTGCAGTTCTCGCTGGCCATTCTGGCCCTCCTGCTGATCTTCGGTCCGTCGATCTATCTCATGTCGCGTGAAGGAAAAACAAAAGGGGCGAGCAAATCATGAGTCAGCAACCTCAACGTCGAGGTAGGCCGGAACGCGGGTTCTTCGCCCGGGCGGTGAAGCGCCTGGAGTCCATTGGTCGTCTCGGTGCGGTCGTGCTGACGGCGCTGGCGGCCGTGGGTGCTCTGGTAATCGTCAGTGCCGGCTTTTCGGCCTCACCGGTGCAGGCCGCCGGAAATCTCTCGGCTACCGCCTGTGCCGTCAGCGGGACCAACTGCACGGCCACGTTGCCCTGTCCGGTCTCGACGGCCGGAGCGTGCCCGTCCACTCCGACGGTGACAGCCACGCCGGTGACGAACCTCGCCAACGGTGAGTACGTGCAGATCAGCACCACCGGGTTTCCTTCGTCCCGGAACGGATCGGCGACCAGCCTCTGGGTGGGGCTCTGCGCCAACAACGAGGTCTACGCCAACGACCCGAACTGTCTGAACGGTACGTGGCTGGGGTCCCAACAGGCCTACCAGCCCTCCGCCACCCCCATCATCGACAACAAGGCCAATCTCAACCAGACCAACGCCTCGTATCCGGTCTTCCTGAATCCGAGTGGCCCGGGAGCCACGGCGTTCCCGACGCATGACTTCTACAACCGCCACGGAACCCAGCGTCCGGGCTTCTACTGTGGGCCGACCCAACCGTGCAGCCTGATCGTGTCCTGGCAGAACTCGATCCTGAGTTCGGCCGAGGGCGTGACCCCCGCCAACTCGGTGGCCGTTCCCCTCACATTCACCTCGAATGCCAACGGTTGCCCGGCTTCGGACCCGCAGCTCTATGTCAGCAACTCCTACAGCGTGCAGCAGTTGCTGCCGGCTGCCGTGGGGGCCACGTGTACCGGGACCAACGGGGTGATCGCCCTCAACACCTCCGAGGACAACAACCACGCCGTGGGCGACTTCGCCTCCGGCCAGTCCTCAATCACCTTCATCGACAATCCCCAGGACCCGGGAATCTCGAGTGCCCTGTTGGGCAAGAGTTACGCCTACATCCCGGTGGCCGTTTCGGGAACGGCCATGGCCTACCTCGGTGCCGTCCAGTCCCAGTCGTCAGCTGCGGTCTATCCGGCCAACTCGTTCAATCTCACACCGGCCATGGTGGCCGGGCTGATGACCGGAGTGTTCGCCGGACCGGCGGGCTCGTCCAACCTGCAGAACATCGACGGTGCCGACAACCTCCTGACCCAGAACGGCCCGGTGGCGGTCAATGTCCCCAACGGAAGCGGTGGCTTCAACACGTGTGAGGCCGGAACCGGCGGGGCGGGACAGCCCGCCTGCGTGTCTCCGCCTCCTTCCGGGTGTTCCAGTCTCGGACTGGGCGGAGCGGTCACCGGGAACTGCGGAGGCAGCGCCCTCTATGCCGACCAGGCATGCCTCGGCGTGACCCGTCTGGTTTCGCTTGGAGCAGGCAAGACCGCCTGGCAAGCCTGTCCGAAGAACACCTCGAGCCAGACCCGGGCGTGTCAGAAGCCCACGACCGCCCGGCCGTGTCTGCTCTCGCCCAGCCAGGTGGACTGGACTCTCCCGTTCAGCGCCTTCAACCTCATCAATCCACAGTTCGGTCTGTTGGATCCCCGGGCGGCAGCCACCGGACCGGTGGTCTACGGCCAGTTCGGACCGAACGTACCGAGCGGTGCAACCTGGCAGGCGACTTCCTGGGTGTGCAACGCACCGAACACCCCCCTGAGCGTCACCTACGACCGGAACGCCCAGACCAGCACGAGCGCCAAAGCGGTACCGATCCCGGTTCCGGTGACCGAGAAGGTGGTGGACCACAACACGGCATCGTCGATCCTGTTGACATCGCCCAACGTGGGGCCCAAGCAGACGTGGCCGATCACCTCGTGCGACCCGACCTCGACGACCCCCGTTCTGGCCAGTGGATTCACCGGTTACAGCCCCTCACAGAATCCGGCATCCGAAGCCAAGAACATCCGGGCCGCCGCCTACGGAAGCGGTACGGTGGCCCAGCTCAGCACGGCCAACCAGACCGTGGCCGGTTTCGGCCTCATGGACAGTTCCGAGGCGGCGTTCAACGGCCTGAACAGCGGAAGCCTGCAGAACCCCTCGGGTCAGTTCGTTCCGCCGACCACGGCCAGCCTCGAGGCGGCGGTGACGGATTCCAACAAGCCGACGCCGTGCGCCACGGCTTCGGCGACCTGTCCGGCCGGAACATTCCAGATCTCGTACAACAACCCGGACCCCAACGCGTATGTGATGCCGAACATCACCTATGCGCTGGTGTCCACGGCTCCGCAGCCGGCAACCACCGCCAATGCCGAATCGAGCCTGCTCACGAACCTGGTCAACTTCGACCATGCGTCAGCGGCGCTGCCCCCGGGTTATGCCCCGTTGCCCTCGTACCTCTATCAGGCCGCCTTGAGCGACATCAAGACCGACATCGTCGCCGAACCGGCGACGCCGGGTTCGGGTTCGGGATCGTCCACCTCGACCGGTTCCGGTGATGCCGGGTTCCCTGCCTCGTCGAATGGCGGTGGGTTCACCGGCAACTCGGGAGCCTCCACCTCGTCCTTGCCGCTGACGACGTCGAACGGAAAGGCGCCGACGTCCGGCAACTCCGGCAACGGCGCTTCCTCCACCGCTCCCACCACGACGTCGGGTACGCCCCAGAGTTCGACCGTGGCCGTCAGTTCGTCCCGGCTCCTGCTGCCGGCCCTGGCCCTGTTGGCGTTGGCGTCGCTCATTGGAGGTCCGTTGCTCCTGATTCTTCCGGCCCTCAAGCGGCGTCG
>CAITPI010000100.1 GCA_903894295.1 uncultured Acidimicrobiaceae bacterium | reverse complement strand
CGGCCCGGGTCAAGTACTCCTCTGTGATGGCCCCGGTCATGACTTTGATTGTCCGTCACGGGTGTGACGGTGCCCGATTTTGGATACATCCCATCTCACCTTGCTGCCGAACTCACACTGGCCTGAGCGCCACCATCCTCGGAGGGGGACTCCGATGCGGTACCCGGAGGGGTCGGCCTGGCCGGCCCCTCCGGCGCGTCCGGACTCCCCGGTGGACTTCAGCCCTTCGAGGGCAGGGCGGCCGTGGCTTCGCCCACGACCTTCTCTTCACCGGCCTCGTTGACCAGTCGCACGGCCAGGTCCACCAGGTGCTCGCCACCTTCGGACCGCTTGCCCGATACCTCGATCACCGTGTTCAGGACCTCATCGGGCCAGGTCTGCTTGGCAAAGCGCACCTGGTAGCGACGGATGGTGCCCGCACCGACGTAGTCGGTCAGGGCGGAAGAGAGCAGTCCCATGGAAAACATGCCGTGACCGAACACGCTGGGCATGCCGGCCGCCTGGGCCTTCACTTCATCGTGGTGCATCGGGTTGTAGTCCCCCGATGCCCCGGCGTACATCACCAGGTCGGTCCTGGTCAGCTTGTGGCTCTTGGTCGGAGCCACGTCGCCTTCGGCCACGTCCTCGAAAAACAGTTGTCCGGCCATCGGCCTACCTCCTTGCTTGGACCGGCAACCCCTGGTCACCGGTGATCTCGATACCGGACCCGAAGGCCGGTTGCTGGTTGTGTCCTTCTGACCCCCGGGCTGATCCCCAGGTCGGCAATATGCCGAGAGGCCTCACGGCTTCACCGGGGGCTCGGGATCCCGAGGGAGGCCGAGCATCCGCTCACCGATCACGTTGCGTTGCACCTCGCTTGTGCCACCGGCAATGGTCAGGCACTTGCTCTGCAACACGCCGTAGGCCGGACCGGCCGCCTCGCCGGTCGTGAACACTCCGGACGGCCCACAGAGGTCGAGGGCGAACTCGTGGACCCGCTGGTCGAACTCGCCGCCCACCAGTTTGCCTACGGAAGATTCCGATCCCGGCTCCAGCCCTCCCAACGAGCGCAGCGTGGAGCGAACACCGAGTTGGGCCAATGACTGGGCTTCGGCCAACAGGCCACCGAGGGCATCCATCCGGACCGGGGACCGCAGGTCGGCATCACGGGCCATGCGGGAAAGGACCTCTTCGATGGCTCCACCGAATGCCGAATCGCTGGAGAGCGAGACCCGTTCGTTGGCCAGCGTGGTCCGGGCGAGGCGCCAGCCACCGTTGACCTCCCCCACCACGTTCCCGTCGGGGACGAAGCAGTTGTCGAAGAAGACCTCGTTGAACAGGGCGTGACCGGTGATCTCCCTGAGTGGCCGGATCTCGATGCCTTCGCTGGCCATGTCGACCAGGAAGTAGGTGATGCCCTTGTGCTTGGGCGCATCCGGGTCGGTGCGGGCCAGGGCAATTCCCATGTGGGCCCGGGCGGCCACCGAGGTCCAGACCTTCTGGCCGTTGAGGACCCATCCTCCGTCAACCTTGGTGGCCCGGGTGGAGAGGGCCGCCAGGTCGGAGCCGGCGCCGGGCTCCGAGAAGAGCTGACACCAGATCACGTCCCCGTTCAGGGTCGGCATCACCCACCGTTCGGTCTGCTCGGGTGTGCCGTGGGCGATGATGGTGGGCAGGGCCCAGGCCGCCACCGCCAGGTTGGGCCGGCGCACGCCTGCCTCCGCCAACAGCTGGTCGATCACCAGCTGCTCCACCGGTCCGGCATCGAGTCCGTAGGGAGCCGGCCAGTGTGGGGTCAGCAGACCTTCTTCGGCCAGGGCCTGTTGCTGGTCCTGGGGATCGGCCACGGTCGCCACCTTGGCCACGACCGGGGCCAGACGGGCCCGGAACTCCTCGGCTTCCCCCGGCAGATCGATCGAGAGTCGGCGTCGCTCACCGGCCAGGGCCAGGCGGGCCGATTCGGCCCGCAGCGGAGCGCTGCCCCCGACGAGTTGACGCAAGGTGGTGGCCCGGCGCAGGTGCACGTGGGCGTCGTGCTCCCACGTAAAGCCCATGCCACCGAGCACCTGGATGGCACCCTTGGCCGCCTCGACATAGCCGTCGAGGGCCAAACTGGCCGCCAACTGGATGGGCAACGGCGCCGAGTCCGGATCCTGGTCCCAGGCGTTCAAGGCGTCCCAGGTGGCCGCCGTGGCCTGTTCCAAGGAGACCAGCATGTTGGCCAGCCGGTGCTTGACGCCCTGGAACTGTCCGATCGGACGACCGAACTGCTCGCGGGTGCGGGCGTGCCCGGCCGCCTCCTCCAGGCACCAACGGGCCCCTCCAACGGCTTCGGCCGAGAGCGACAGCAAGGCCAGTGACCGGACCAGTTCGGTGGTCACGTCGTCCAGCACCACGCGGTCCGGCACCGACGCGTCTTCGAACCGCCAGGTGGCCGACGGTCGGGACAGGTCAAAACTCTCGACGCCGCTCACCACGATCCCCTCGCCCCGGGGCAGGAGGCACCAGTGCACGACGCCGTCGATGTCAACCGGAGCGAGCAGCTGCGCCACCACCGATCCACTCAACACCGGGCCGACCTCGCCGGTGACCGTCAGGTGTTCTCCATCCCGACGACCAACGAGGCCGTGCGGGGTCCGGGCCGGACCGTCGTTAGAGGCGGTGGGCACCACCAGCGAAGCCGTCATGGCACCGCCGCCGGCTGCCTCCGAGGCCCCGGCCCCGTTGCCGGCCGCCGAGAGTACGGCATGCACCAGCCCGGTGGTCAGCCATGGGCCGGGCACCGCTCCGGCGGCCAGCACCTCGGTGGCCACCGCCCACTCCAGCAGACCGGCCCCTTCCTCTCCGCCCGTCAGCCAACGGTTGTGCATGGCCAAGGCGTCGGTCGCCACCAGCGACGGCCAGAAACCAGGAAGTTCGTCACCTTCGCCGTCAAGCGCGTGGCGCAGCACCGATGGCGGCGCCTGTTCATCCCGCCACCGCTCCAGCGAGCGCCGGTACTCCTGGTGCTCTTCGTTGATTCCGATCGCCATCGCTCACCAACCCCTGAAGACCGGCGGGCGGCGTTCGGCGAAAGCGGCGAGGCCCTCCCGACAGTCAGCGGTCGAGGTCACCAGCTCCTGGCCGACCGCTTCGTCCCACAGCGAGGTGGCACGATCCGACTCCAGAGCCCGGTTGGTCAGGTGTTTGGTCACACTGATCGCCTTGGTGGGGGCATTGGCCAACCGGGTTGCCCACGCCTCCACTTCTCCGGCCAGTTCCGAACGGGGCACCACCTTGTTCACGAGGCCGATCCGTTCGGCCTCGATGGCCGGCACGTCGTCGCCGAAGAAGAACAGCTCCTTGGCCTTCTGGGGACCAAGCAGCCGGGTCAGCAGATACGCCCCACCCGCATCCGGGGCGATCCCCCGACGGATGAAGACCTCGACAAACTTCGCCTCCTCAGCCGCCAGCACCAGGTCACAGGCGAGCGCCAGGTGCATGCCGCCGCCGGCGGCCGTGGCGTTCACGGCGGCAATGACCGGCTTCTCGCAGTCCAGAACCGCCGAGACCAGCCGCTGCCAGCCGGTCCGGATGAGACGGGCCACGTCTCCGGTGGCCCGGTCCGGGGCGCCTTCGGGCCGGGCCGGGCCGGCCGCCTGGGCCCGGAGGTCGGCCCCCGTGCAGAACCCCTTCTCGCCGGTTCCGCCGAGGACGACCACCCGGACGGCAAGGTCCATGGAAGCCTCTTCCAGCCAGAGGATGACCTGGTCCCGCATGGCGGCCGTGATGGCGTTGCCCGCCTCGGGGCGGTTCAGTGTGATCCAGGCGATGCCGTTCTCGATCCTCCGGAGGACGGCGTCTTCGGCCGGGGCCGGGGTTGAGGACTTCGCGTCGGCGGCCATCAGACCCGGTGGATGATGTTCATCCGGGAGGTGCACACCACATCCCCGGACTGCTGGTCGGTCCAGACCGTCTCCATCACGATGAAGGTCATGGTCTTGCCCTTGGACTCCTTCTGGTAGGCGTCGGCCACGACACCCGTCCCCACCAGAACGTCACCGGCGAAGACCGGTCGTTCGTAGGTGAACTCCTGCTCGCCATGGAGGATCATGCCGCCCTTGGCCATCAACGGGCCGAGGATGGACGCCATCGGGTTGTCGGCCGGTCCGTCACCCGTCTGCAACTCCGGATAGGCGCCGAAGTTCCCCATGACAAAGGGGTAGGTGGGCGGTGCAACCACACCGGGGAGGCCTTGCTCGGCGGCCGCCCGGGGGTCACGGTGGACCGGGTTGTCGTCTTTGACGGCCGTGGCAAACAGGGCCAGATGACCCCGCTCCACATGGACCACCGTGGTTCCGGTGGACTGACCGACGATCGTGCTCAGAATGTCTTCAGCCACGAGTCTGGGTCCCCTTTCGTTTCCTGTCTGCATGGTGCCCTTCCCAGCGAAGTGCACAGGTCCCGGCCGCAGCGGATCCGCTGCGCTCCGGGCCAAATGGCGCTCCGCCAACCTAGCGCGACCGCACCCGGTCGACGGAACGAGGATCCGCGCCGATCCGGCCGGGGCCGGTCATCCCGGCCGGAGGAAGCGGGACCCCCCTATCGCTTCGGAGAGTCGGAATCCTTCCCCGAAACCGAGCGGTCAATCACCCAGGCCGGAGGTCGCTTCTCCAGAAACGCACCCATGCCTTCGCTGGCTTCGTCGGAGGCAAAGAGGCGACCGGACAACCCTTCGGTCCAGACAAACGCTTCGTCCCGGTCCATGCCCGGAACCCGGGCCAGCAGCTGCTTGGTGGCGGCCAGGGCACCCGGCCCGGCCCGCAGCAGATCCTCCACCACGGCATCGACGGCGCGGTCGAGCTCTGCTTCCGGCACGGCCGAGGTGACCAGTCCCATCCGGACCGCTTCGGCCGCAGGGAATCGCTGGCCGCGCAGGAAGGCGGACTGCGCATCGGCCAGCCGCATCTTGGGCAGACAGACCACCGAGATCATCGCCGGGGCGACCCCCACCCGGACTTCGGTGAATCCGAAAAGGGCATCGTCCCGGGCCACGGAGATGTCGAGTCCGGCCGCCAGACCCATCCCCCCGGCCACACAGTGTCCGTTGATCCGGCCCACGTAGGGCTTGGGCGACTCCCGGAAGCGACCGAACAGGGCGAGAGGATTGATCACGTCGCCCAACTCGTCGTCACCGGGGGCCACCGAGCGTTCGGAGAGGTCGGCTCCGGCGCAGAACACCCGTCCGGCGTTGGTGAGTACCACCACCCGGACAGCCGGATCGGCATCGGCCCGGTCGAGCACCGGCACCAACTCCGAAGTCAGGGCCCGGCTCAGCGCGTTCCGGCGGGTCTCGTCACAGAGCGTGATGGTGAGGACCCCGTCGACCAGTGAGGTTTCGACCAGGCTCACCCGTGGCCCGACCCTTCGGTCCCTTGGGCCGCCGGACCGGTGGTGGGGGCCCCGGCGAAGGCCTGGGCCCGGACCAGCCAGTGACGCCCTTCCGGTCCCACGATCAGCGCGGTGTCATCGAGGTGCCGGCGCTGGGTCACCACCAGACAGAAGTCCTCGGCCGGCCCTTCGACCACCTCCCCGGCGTCGTCCGGTCCCCACTGCCATCGTTGGCCGGCCGGAGAGGTCAGGTCGAGCCGCACCTCCACCGCCGGAGCGACTTCGCCTCGCACCGCATACGACCAGCCACGGGTCAGGTACCCCAACTGGGCAATGTGTCGCAGTCGGTCGGTGGCGACCAGACGCCGATCCAGCGCATCGGCCACGTCGGTACCGTGCGCCCACGCTTCCATCAGGCGTGCCGTCAAAAACGACTTGGCCCCCATGGACGGTCCGTACCACGGCACCCTCGTACCGGGATCCAGCTGGCGGGCCGCCTCGGCGAGGGCTCGCCGGTTGGCCCGCCACCGGTCCAACAGTTCATCGCTTTCCATGGCCCGGTAGTCGGCCAGGACCAACTCGTCCTCGCTTCCGGCCATCACCGCCTCCACCAGCCGCCCGGCGTTGACGGCGAACGCGTCCGGATCGGTGATGGCTTCGGCCGCCGTGGCGTCAAAGTAGGTCAGGTGGCCGATCTGGTCCCGCACCGACCAGCCGGGACTCGGCGTCGCCCGCTCCCAATCGTTCTTCGGGATCCCGGCCACCATGGCGTCGAGATTCTCTTGTTGGTCGAGAAGATCCTGGCGAAGGGCATCCAGTTCGGTCACGTCAGCGCTCCTTTGGGCAGGCGGTCACCCGGCGTTGGTCGATCCGGGCCAACAACCAGGGCATGCATCGGGATCCCGGCCACCGCGTTGGCCGCTCCACTTGGCGGGCCGGCCAACCCGACCGGCACCACCTGGCGGTCGAGACCGTCCTCGATCAACGAACCTTTTCCCGTCCGGCCGTCCCCCGTCGAAGAAAGGGTGGGGACACCGGGAGCCGGAAGTTCCGACCCGTCCACCAGGCAGGCGCTGCTCCCATGGGGACGCGTGGGTGTCATGCGACCAGGGCCGCCAAACTGGCGGGAACGTCCACGTGCCGCGAGCGCAGCCACTCTCCGAGGCTCTTGGCCTGGGCATCCTGGCGGGACGAGGCGGCCACGCCCTCTTCGAGGAGCCCGTGGATCACGAAGTTCAACGACCGGATCTCCTCGAAGCAGTAGCGGTCGACCGTCAACGGGGCCACCTCGGGCAACAGGGCTCGGAGACGCTCCGTCGTCAGGAACTCCCGCAACCACGACCAGACCTCGTCATGACGGGCGAACACGCCAACGTTGGCGTTTCCCCCCTTGTCCCCCGACCGGGCCCCCACCAGTCGTCCGAGCGGGATGGCGACGGTGTCACCCCGAACGTCCGATCCGGTGACTCCAATCGACGACTCGATTCCGGCGGGAGGACCCGACGAAGGATCGAGGTTGGCCGGGGCGGTCGAATCGACCACCACGGTCTCCCCACCGAGCATCTCGACATACTGCGGCACCAGATCAGCCGGAACCAACGCCGGCCGGTACACCCCGTAGGGTCCGCCGGCGGTCGGACTGCCGGTGATGACGAACATGCCGGGAATGGTCGAGAGCGCCAACTCGGTGACGGCATCGGCGATGACCCGACCCACCTTGGCCTGGTCGGGATCCTTCAGGGTGATCCGCCACTGGGCCACTGCTTCTTCGTTGGTGGCCGGATCTTCCTTGTCGGTCCGGACCAGACGGGTCGTCACCTGGGCGAAGTCGGCCGGCTCGAAGGGACAGGCCGCCCAGAACGCCCGCTCCACCAGTTCGGCCTTGGCCTCGATGTCGAGGCCGGTGAGGGCCACCGAGAGGTCGTTGCGGAAGCCACCCACCAGGTTCATGGCCACCTTCAGGGTGGAAGGTGGCGGCTCGCCTTCCACCCCGTGGATCCTGACCCGGTCAGGTCCCACCTGTTCGAGCTCGATCGTGTCGAACCGGGCCACCACATCAGGGCCCAGGTACCGGGGGCCACCGATCTCATACAACAACTGCGAGGTGACCGTGCCGATCGAGACCTCCCCGCCGGTTCCGTCGTGCTTGCCGATCACCGACGAACCGTCCGACGCAATGTCGGCGAAGGGAAACCCGGTGTGTTCGAGGCCGTCCACCTCGGTGAAGAACGAGTAGTTCCCGCCGGTGGCCTGGGTGCCACACTCGATGACATGGCCGGCCACCACGGCACCGGCCAGGGCATCCCAGTCGTCCCGCCGCCACCGGTGGTGCCAGGCGGCCGGCCCGCACACCACGGCCGCATCGGTGACCCGTCCGGTCACCACGATGTCCGCTCCCCTCTCCAGGGCGTCGACGATGCCGAAACACCCGAGGTACGCGTTCGCCGTGAGGAACCGGGTCAGCTCCCCCACCGGCTCCCCGGTTTCGAAATGGGCCAGGTCCACACCGGCTTCCACCAGCTCGGCGAGACGGGGCATCAGGTCGTCTCCACTCACCACGGCGATCCTGGGCTGGAGACCGAGCCGGTCGGCCACTTCGGCCACGGCTTCCGCACACCCTCTTGGGTCCAGACCACCGGCGTTGGAGACCACCTTGATGCCCCGGTCCAGACAGGTCCCCATGACCTCTTCCATCTGGGACACGAACGTCCGGGCGTAGCCACCACCGGGCCGCTTGGCCTGGCTCCGGGCCAGGATGAGCATCGTCAACTCGGCCAGCCAGTCGCCGGTCAACACGTCGATGTCGCCACCGGACACCATCTCCCGGGCCGCCGACCGCCGGTCTCCGTAGAAGCCCGAACAGTTGGCGATCCGCACCGGTGCCGAGGTCACGAGGCCGCACCTTGTCCGGTTGGGTCCTCCTCGGAGATGACCTGCAGCAGGGCCGCCCCGTTTTCGACCTGTTGTCCGGTGGTCACATAGACCTCGGTGACGATGCCGTCGGCCGGAGCCGAGACCCGTTGCTCCATCTTCATGGCCTCCATCACCACCACGGTCTGCCCGGCGCTGACCACGTCACCGACGGCGACCCGCACGTCGATGACCACCCCGGGCATCGGGGCCACCAGGCCGCCGGCGGGCAACTCCAGGCCGGGGACGGAGAAACGGGGAACAAACCTGACCGTCACGGTCCCCCGGTCATCCTGGACGTAGGCCACTCCGTCACCCATCGTCACGGTGGTGTTCCGCCGGACGCCGTCGAGATCGAGGTCGATCCGGTCATCACCGGACGAGAAGATCCGGGCCCGAAGCGCGCCGTTGACGAGAAACGTGCCATCCCGGAGGGCCCGGTAGGTGACGACCAGTTCCTCGCCGGCAATGGTCACCGTGACCCGTTCGTCCGGGAGCCGGGCGTTGCGCCAGCCACCGGGCAGCTCGCGCCACACCCGGGCCGCCCGACGGTTGGCGACCTGGCGGGCGAGAACCGCCGTGATCGCCACCCGCTCGAGTTCGTTGGCTTCGAGTTCCGGACCGAGGGCCGGGGACGTCCGCTCGATGAAGTCGGTGGTCGTGTCACCGGCCAGGAAGGCTGGCGAGCGCAGCACCGAAACCAGGAAGTCCCGGTTGGTGACCACGCCGCCCAGATGGAGTCGTTCGAGGGCCCGGGCCAGACGCCCGGCCGCTTCGACCCGGGTCGGGCCATGGGCGATCACCTTGGCCAGCATCGG
>CAITPI010000099.1 GCA_903894295.1 uncultured Acidimicrobiaceae bacterium | reverse complement strand
GTTCCCTCACGCCCCAGGAGCGCAAGATCCTGGACCTCATCGCCGAAGGACAGACCAACCGGCAGATCGCCCAGGAACTCTTCCTGGCTGAAAAGACGGTCAAGAACTACGTCTCGAACCTGTTGGCCAAACTCGGCATGCGGCGTCGCACCGAGGCCGCCGTCTACGCCACCCGGCTGGCCGAACGCCGTTCCCGGCAAGCGGAGTAACACTTTTTTCGGGACTTTGGCCTCTGGCCTGACGCCGGTGGATGACTAGCATCGCCTCAGGAGGTGCTCGTCCTGATGGCAACACTCGTACTTCTGCACCCGCTGACAGCCGCGCTGGTCAATCTGGACACCCGAGCCCGGGTGCTGCACTGGTGGTTCATCCAGATCACGGTGGCCAACCTGGTCGTCATCATCCTGATGGTTCTGGTCTTCGTGGCCGCTCTCCTGATTCCCTTCCGCGGCCCCGGGTCAAAACGTTGACCACGGCCGCCGAAGAAGACGCCTCCCGTCTGGAAACCGATGACGAGTGGACCGTCCGCCTGCGCCACGTGGCACTGGAGAAACTTCCCCCCGAACAACTGCTGCCCGCCACCCAGCCGGCCTACGTCGCTTCGTGGATCTACGTCTTCGGTGTTCTGACCGTCTCCGCCCTTGTGGTGATCATCGCCAGTGGTGCCGTGCTGACCATCTTCGGGCCGTCCTGGTGGCACACGTCGACCGCCGGCCACTTCGTCAACTCCATCCACATCTGGTCGGTCGAGGTGTTCTTCTTCACGATGGTTGTCCACCTGTGGGGCAAGTTCTTCATGGCGGCATGGCGCGGCAGACGTCGGGCCACCTGGATCACCGGCGTCGTGGCTGTTCTCGCCGCGGTGGGCGCGGCCCTGACCGGCTACCTCTCCCAACAGAACTTCGATTCACAGTGGATCTCCACCCAGGCCAAGGACGGCATCAACGCCACCGGGGCGGGGGCGTTCTTCAACGTGCTCGACTTCGGCCAGATGCTGATGTGGCACATCATGCTTCTCCCCCTCATCGTCTCTTTCATCGTGGCGATCCATGTCCTTCTGGTCCGGATCCGCGGCGTCGTACCGCCCTTTGCCGAATCGTCCGAGGGGTCATGACAAGGAAGGCGTTCAATCCCGACCGGGATGTCGCGGAGTGGAACGGACCCAAGGTTCCCTACGACCTGCTGAAGGAGTTCGCCATCGCCATGGTCGTGGTGACGCTGGTCGTTGTCGGACTGGCGGTGGTCTTTTCGTCGCCCGATGACCCGGCCGTCACCTTGCAGTCCTGGGCGCAGAACAGTCCGGTCGACTTCGCCCAGACGGCGCTTTCCGAACTTGACGGCTCGAGCGGCACGGCCCAGTACGGACCCCCCTACAACGCGGGCGGCGCACCCCAGTCGGTCGCCGGGATCTCTCCGGAGCGGTGGGTGGGCGTGCACATTCCGGTCAACACGGCACAGGACTTCGTCTTCGGACCCCTCGCAACACTGGCCGGAGCGCCCGGCGTCCACCGGGCCGTCGCCATCTACCAGGCGGCATCGGACAGCCAGAAGGCCGCCTGGGCCACGGCCTACGGCAACGCCCTGGCCTCGGCCCGGACCGTCGACGGGCACGTCGTGGTCGCCCGGGGACACTTCGGTCCGGTGGCCCTGATGATCCAGTCCCTCACCGCCATGGCCGAGCGGGGTGGCCTCTCCGGCCCCTTGCCGGCTTCTTCCCAGTTCAGCAGCGTCGATCAGACCAAACCGCTGTTGTTCCTGTCGGACGGCTCCTACTTCGCCGGACTCGGCTCGGCCCGCAACCTCACGGGTGACCAGTGGGGAATGATGAACGAGACCGGCAACTATCCCGGTCAGGCCTGGCTCTGGCTCTACACGATGTGGTACCAGGTGCCGCCGATCAAGAGCTCGTCCAGTGCCGACCTGCTGGTGTGGATGATCATGATCGCCCTGACGGCCGTCCTGGCCCTGGTTCCCTTCATACCCGGCCTCCGGTCCATCCCCCGGTGGACCAGGGTCTACCGGCTCATCTGGCGGAACCACTACCGCCAGGCCACCTGACGTCTACTGCCCGACCGGACACCCTCTTGTCGTCCGGGATCGGCCCGCTTGGGGGTCCCGTCAGGGATCGGCCCGCTTGGGGGTCCCGTCAGGGACCCATCCAGTTGATGGTGAAACCGCCGTCCGGAGTCGCCGGGGAGGGAACGGCCCGCGGGGTGCTCCTGGAGTTGCGTTCCATCGTGATGGGCTCGATTTTCGCTCCGGTGGCCGCCGGTTCCAGACCGTTGGCGGAAAGGCCCGAGAAGGACACAGAACCGAAATCGGTCAGCGGCACCTGGTGACATCCGGTGCCACAGACCGACGGGGCTTCGGCGATCCACTCCGCCGAGTTGTCCTGGGCGCCCGCCGGAGCGGCCTGGGTCGTCGAGAAGGTCCAATGGCCGACATCGGTGATGGACAGGTCGTAGCTGCCGTTTTCGACGCTGACCGACGCCTGGAGCAGGTCACCGGGAGCCACGGGATAGGTGGCCGGGTCAAGGAACTGTCCGGGAAGCGGATACATCTCGTACCAGGCGTGATACCCGGTGACCGGACCTCTCTTTTCCTTGATGCAGACCGCATCGGTTCCGATCTGCTCGACGGTGGGGCTGGAGTACCCGTCAAGACCGACCCAGAAGACCGACTGCGAGCTCTTGTCATTGGGGCAGGTGGCCGAGGGCTCCCTCCAGCTGCCCGCCACCGAGGTGAACGTGCTCCCCACGAGGGCGTCGCCGGCCCAGTTGGGCGACGAGTTCGGATCCTTGGCCGCCTTGGCCACCAACGAACCGGCGATCGGGGCCGACGGCGCCACCTGACGGGCCAGAACGACTCTGGAGGCCACGACGGTCGACGGGCCGGCTCCGAGGCCGGTCAGTACGAGTACAGGCGCGACGACCAGCGCCGGGTACCACTTCTTCTTTTCACGGTGCGTCCCCCTGCCCAAAAACGGGGACGCATCCACTAACCGCCTTTAGCCAACTGCCGGAACCTCGCTGGTCGGAGGGACACTGCTGGTCGGACGGACACTGTCCGCCGTGGTGGACGTCGTTGCCGCCGGATCCGGACCCGCCGGGTTCGTGCTTCCGGCCGACGGTGTCACCGGAGCAGGCGGGGGCACCTCGTGGTGGTGCCGGTGGACCGGGGTACAACTTCCGGCGACCGCCGGATCGGTCGAAGTGGTGGTGGTGGATCCGGCCGGAGTGGCCCCGGACGAAGTCGTAGCAGCTCCCCCGGAGGCACCACTGGTGACCGGCGGACAACCGTTCGAGCGTCCGGACGCATGGTGACGACCAGGGGCCGGGGGCGGAGTGACCGGCGTCGTGGGAGACGCGGGAACCACCGGTGTGGTTGGCGTGGTGACCGGAGAGACCGGAGCCGTCGGCGATGGTGTCGCCGGGGAATGGTGGGCCGGTCCTGCGTGGCTTCTCGAGACGGAGTGCACGACGGTCGACTTCCCGCAGTTCGCCGTGGTCCGACAGATTGACGAGGTCGCCAGCGGGCCACGCTCCAACGTGGCCGGGGCCGCCACCGCCGGGCTTGAATGTGTCACCGGAGTGGTGACCGGGGTCACCGCCGACGTCACCACCGGCGCCGGCGCCGGGAGGTCCACCGTCTGGAAGATGCGGTTGACCATCTGGTTGGCGGCCGGCGGAAGGGCCGAGGCAGCGGCCAGACCGGTGGTTCCGGCCATCAGCAGGGCCGGAACCGCCGCCGAAGCAACGAGGACCATCCGTTTGCGAGGGCGACGGGCCGACCAGGTCGACCGGCCGACTTCGTACATCGTCCGGGCCTGACCTTCACCGGCCAGTTCGCGGGGCTGGATGGGTCCGGCCGCCGCGGCCAGAATCCGGAGCACATCCGGGCTCGGATCGCGCATCAGCGGCGATACGTTGTCCCGGTTCATCGGGGGCGTCTCCCAACGGGCGTCATCAAGCATGTTGTGCCACCCCCAACGGCACCACGACGGCTTCGGCGACTTCGCCTTCGCTGCCGAGGGGCGCATCGACGGCCGCCATCCGGCGCTGTTCGGCCACCACCTGGCGTTCAAGCGTCCTGAGTCCCCGGTGACAGAGCACCCGCACCGATCCCGGCGTCCGGCCCATCAGGTCGGCCACCGTTGCCACGTCGAGTCCGTTCACGATGCGGAGCATGACCGCTTCGGCCTGGTCGGCGGGCAGGGTGGCGATCATCTCGACGGCCGAATCGGTGGCCGAGCGCTCGGCCGCTTCCTCTTCGACGTTGGTGACCGACGGCATGGACAGCAGGATCTCACCATCGGAAAGCACCTCGCGGGACCGGCTGCCCTTGCGGTACCAGTCGGTCAGGCGGTTCCGGGCCATGGTGAACAGCCAGGCCTGGAAGTTTTCTTCGGTGCCCTTGAATCCGGGCAGGTTCCGGACAACCTTCAGCCAGGTGTCGGCCGCCAGATCTTCGGCGGCCGATCCGCACTTCACCCGGAGGTAGCGGACCAGTCCGGGATGGTACTCCCGCCAGATCTCGGCAAACGCATCGGCGTTCGCCTGCTGGGCCTTCTTCAGTGTTCCCCGAAAATCTTCCATGTTCCCCCTACGTACCTCTGCCCCTGCCGTGACCTCGTCCTGCACCAACCCCTGACCCGGCCCTAGTGATACTCCTCGATGGTCCGCCTGTCTAGTCATATATCCGTAGATAAGAACCTTTTTACCTACGGATTTCGTTCTCTTATCTGCTTCTCACGATTGATCATCGACATCGAGCGAGCGACGCAGCGCTCCGACCAGGTCGGCCAGGTCGCTCCGGTCGATCCGGTCAACCACCTTGACCGTCGCCGAAGTGAACCGGGCCCCCATCGGCAGCGCATCGACCACCCCCCGGGTCATCCACCGCCGCACCAGACGGAGTTCGCTCGACGAGGCCAGCGCGGCGACGTCGATGTCGGCCCCTTTGGACATCAGGGCGGCGTTGGTGAGACGGCGGATCTCCTTCGGCGTGACGACCAGACCCTCGGCCCGCAGCCGGTGCACCAGGTAGGAGCCGATGGTGTGCCAGTTCCCGACCCCGTTGGCCAGGGCGGCCACCTGGCCGACCGCTCCGTCGATGCCGATCGCCACCAGCGGACCCCCTTCGGCCACCGTTGCCGTCGAGGCGGCCGCCAGGGCCAACTGAAGCACGCCCATGGCCGACGCAACGCCCCGGCTCTGGCGGTCAAGGGTCTCCTCCACCTGCCGGCGGTCGAAGACAGACGCCGGATTCTCGAGCACCTGGGCCGACATCCAGTCGAGCATGCGACCCGGCGCATCCGCCATGGCCCGGCGGACCCGACGCAACCGGCCTGGCCCCGAGGTGGTGGCCACGTTCACGATGCCACCGAGGACCGACTCCAACTGGTCGCCCAACGCCGCGGGCATTCCGTCGGGCCGGAGCAACGGGGCCAGGGCCGCCGACAGACGTGCCTTCACGTTGGCCAGACCGGACGGGTGGTCGTCTCTTGCGTTCCAGCCGGAAGGAACGGGCTCCATGGGGTTCAGTATGACAAGGCCGCGGCCCGTGCGCCCGGCGACCCCGGAAACCCGTCGGCCGGAGGGGTATCGTGCAGCCATGGACACCTCGGGGTCATGGCGCTAGAGATCGGGCGGCGACGCCTCAACTCGGCCGTGGCCGAAGCCCGCCAGGCCGGCCGGCCGGTTCCGACCACGGTCATCGTCGGGGGTGGCCTGTCGGGCATCGGTGCCGCCATCCAGTTGGTCCGGAGTGGTCTCCGCTCGTTCACCGTCATCGAACAGTCAGACGGGGTTGGCGGCACCTGGCGGGACAACTCCTATCCCAGCAGCGGTTGTGACGTCCCGTCCCACCTCTACTCGTTCTCTTTTGCCACCAAGTCCGACTGGTCCCGCCGGTTCGCCGAACAGCCGGAGATCCTCGGCTACGCCGAGGATCTGGTGCACCGGTTCGACCTCGGCCCCCACCTCCGCCTCCGCACCAGCGTGACCTCTGTCCGCTACGACGACCCGACCGGGGTCTGGCTGGTGACGGTCGAGAACCCCGACGGCTCCCAGGAGACACTCACCGCCGACAACGTCGTCCTGGCGTGCGGACAACTCAACCGTCCCTACACCCCCGACATCGAAGGGCGGGAGGATTTTTCGGGCCCGATGTGGCACTCGGCCCGCTGGAACCACGACGTGGACCTCACCGGCCGGCAGGTGGCCGTCATCGGTTCGGGCGCCAGCGCCATACAGTTCGTGCCTCCGGTGGCCCGGGCGGCCGGCGGGGTGGTGATCTACCAGCACTCCCCGAGCTACGTGGCCCCGAAGAAGGACCGGGTCTATGGCCACCTCGCCCGGATCCTGCTCGAGCGGGTGACGCCCCTCGAACGGCTGTACCGCTGGTGGATCTACCTCTCGCTCGAGGCCCGGTGGCAGTGGTTCAAACGGGACAGCTGGACCGGGAACAAGCTGCGCCAGCTCTTCACCAAGGAGATACGGGTCGGAGTGGTGGACCGGGGAGTGCCGGCCGAGAGCGTCATTCCGGACTACCCCCTCGGCTGCAAACGGATCCTCATTTCGGGCGAGTGGTATCCCACCTTGTTGCGACCGGACGTCGAAGTTGTGAACGATCCGATCGAACGGTTCGAGGCCGACGCCGTGGTCACCCGATCCGGTGACCGACGGCCGGCCGACGTCATCATCTTCGGCACCGGATTCTCGACCACCGACTTCCTCGGCGCGATTCCGGTCACCGGCCGGGCCGGTGTGCGCCTGTCGGAGGTCTGGAAAGACGGGGCGCACGCCTATCTCGGCACCTGCGTGGCCGGCTTTCCCAACCTGTTCGTCCTCTACGGACCCAACACCAACCTCGGGCACAACTCCATCCTGTTCATGGTCGAGCGCCAACTGAACCTGATGCTCCAGCTGATGGCCGAACAGACCCGGCAGATGACTCCCGGACGGGTGCCGGCGGTCGAGGTCACCGCCGCCGCCTGGGAGCGGGACGACCGCCGGACCCAGCGCTGGATGGCGGACACCACCTGGGTCGCCAACTGCCACAGTTGGTACAAGGACGCCCGGGGCCGGGTCACCAACAACTGGCCGTCATGGACCGCCCGGTACTGGTGGGAGACCCTGCGGATGCGCCGTCGTGACATCGTCACCGTCGCCGGGGCGCCACCTCATTTGCCATAGGGCTTGGTAGCGTTGACCGCCACAGCGTGGGTGCGACGTCGCGTCCACCCCATCACAACGATCTTCGCCACCCGTGCCCACCACTCCTCCCGTCCAGACCCCCGGCCGAACCCCGACGTTTGACGAGTCCGGCCTCGAGCAACTCGGTGACCGCATCAACCAGCAGGGCCGCCGCCGGGGATCGCGGCGGAAACGGCGCACCGCCTGGGTCCTCGGAAGCGTTGCCGTCCTTCTGCTTGTGGTGGTTGGCGGGGCCTTTGGCTACACCTGGTACCTGAACAACGAGATCCACCGGATCGACGTGAAGGGACTCACCGCGGCCGAGACGACCGGAGACCTCGCCGGCACCGAGAACATCCTGCTGGTGGGTTCGACCGACCGGTGCGCCCTGAAGGTCCAGAACGCCGCCTACGGACTGTGCAGCCAGGGCGTCAACGGGGTGAACAGCGACGTGGTGATGATCCTCCACCTCGACCCGAACACCGGAAAGGTGGCCATCCTCTCGATTCCCCGGGACCTGTTCGTCCCCAACGCCCGGGTGGACGGGGCCAACAAGATCGACGCCGGCCTCTACAACGGTCCGAGCCAGCTGGTGGCCTCCATCAAGGAGAACCTCGGCATCTCGATCCAGCACTACGTGGTCCTCAACTTCGACACCTTCGCCAACGTGGTCGACGCCCTCGGCGGAGTCAACATGTACTTCCCCGAGCCCGTCTTCGACCAGTACTCCGGGCTGGTCCAGCGCACCACCGGCTGTGTCCATCTCGACGGCATCCGGGCCCTCCAGGTGGTGCGGGCCCGCCATCTCCAGTACCAGCCGCCGGGCAACACCAACCCCTATCCCGAGAACTGGCCGTTCGAGAACCAGAGTGACATCGCCCGAATCCGTCGGGACCACGAGTTCCTCCGGGTGCTGGCCTCCGCCGTGGGCAAACAGGGCCTGTCGAACCCGGTCACGGACCAGCAGCTGATCTCCTCGGTGGCCCCCCAACTCCAGGTCGACAACAAGCTCTCCATCGGTGACATGGTGAACCTCGTCCTCGCCTTCCACGCCGTGAACCCACAAAAAGCCCCCCAGCTCACACTGCCGGTCGAGGTCGACCAGTTCGGCAGCTACCTCTACAAGGGCGGCTACTACGGCGACATCGAGTTTCCGGTCAACACCCTCGACCGCAAGGTCATCGACCAATTCCTCAACCTGCCCGGCAACGACAACACCCTGACCGGCCACGCCCTGCCGTCACCGGCCCAGGTCACCGTCTCGGTGCTGAACGGGAGCGGGACGGCCGGACAGGCCGGCACCACATCCAGCCAACTCCAGGCCCTCGGCTTCCACGTCACCGGGGTGGGTGACGCCACCCCGGTGGGAGCCGAAGCCGAGACCGTCGTCTACTTCTCGCACAAGACCGCCGCCGACGAAGCCGCCGCCCAGGAGGTGGCCCGGTCCATGTCGGGCGCCGTGATCACCGCCTATGGACCCACCACCAACGGCGCCCAGGTCACGGTGGTCACCGGCACCCAGTTCACCGTCAATGCTCCAGCCAGAGCCGCTTCGTCCACGACAACCCCCGCACCGGCGGGAGCCAGCGGTTCATCCGGCGGCTCCACGACGACAACCACCTCGTCGTCCCTGTTCCAGGCGCCCACCGTCGCCGTCTCACCGTTACAGCCCTGGGATCCGCGGGCCTGCACACCGTCCGGCGGCGAAGGTCACTGAGCCGGGTTGGCTCAGTACCCGTCCGGCGGGATGGTGCCGAGGCGACCGGCCTGGAAGTCCTCGAAGGCCTGGGCCACCTCTTCCCTGGTGTTCATCACGAACGGACCGTAGGCAAAGACCGGCTCGTTGATGGGCTGCCCACCGAGCAGGAGCACCTCGAGTTCGGGTGTGCGGGCATCCTGGGTGGCATCCGCCGACAACACCACGGTGTCGCCCTCGCCGAACACGGCCAGCTGTCCGGTGGTCACCGTCGGGCCGTCCACACCGGCCACACCCCGGCCGGCCAGCACGTAGGCCAGAGCGTTGTAGCGGGGGTTCCACGGCAACTCCATGCGGGCCCCAGGCGCCAGGGTGGCATGGATCATGGTGATCGGCGAGTGGGTGGAGCCCGGACCCTCGTAGGGGCCGAGTTGACCGGCCACCAGACGCACGAGCGCCCCGCCGTCGGGCGTCGTGACCAGCGTCACCTGCTCCCGGCCGATGTCCTGGTAGCGGGGAGCGATCATCTTGTCGACCGCCGGAAGGTTCACCCACAACTGGATCCCATGGAACAGGCCGCCTGAGGCCACCAGTTCCTCCGGTGGCGCCTCGATGTGGAGCAGGCCGGATCCAGCCGTCATCCACTGGGTGTCACCATCCGAGATCAACCCACCGCCCCCGATCGAGTCCCGGTGCCGGAAGGTCCCGTCGATCATGTAGGTCACCGTCTCGAAACCGCGATGGGGGTGCCAGGGGGTGCCCTTCGGCTCGCCGGGCGCATACTCCACCTCGCCCATCTGGTCCATGTGGATGAAAGGGTCGAGGAACTTCCGGTCGATTCCGGCGAACGCCCGGCGGACCGGGAATCCTTCGCCCTCGAAGCCCGATGGTGCCGTGTTCACGCCAAGTACCGGGCGCGGGCGGAGGGTGGCGTCTTCCAGGGCAACTACCGGAAGGGTCAGGACAT
>CAITPI010000098.1 GCA_903894295.1 uncultured Acidimicrobiaceae bacterium | reverse complement strand
GCCCCCACCACCGAAGTTTCGACCCCTAGACGCGAAGAACCCCAGTCCAGAAACAGGTTCTGAACTGGGACTTCTCCTGGTGGGCCGTGCGGGACTTGAACCCACGACCCCTTGCGTGTCATGCAAGTGCGCTACCAACTGCGCCAACGGCCCGTGGGCGTTGACACTAGCACCCGCGGCTCACTCCCCCATTTCCACCACACCCTCGTCCACCAACCAGGGTGTGGCGTGCTTGAGGGCACCCCATCCGCCGAGGTCGTTTCGGCGCTTCGCCAGGGCCTGTTCTCCACCTCGGAGTCCGAAGAGTCGTTTCGACCAGAGGAGATAGGCCACGATCGCCACGTTGAGCACAAAGGCCGTCACCTTGAGGGCGCTCACCGTGATGGTGAGTTCGTAGATCTCGTAGGGGACCAGGATCGTCGTGGCCACAAAGGTCAGATATTCGGCCCATCGCCGGGCGAACCAGAGACCGACCATCTCGGTCGCCTCGAGGGCGGCATAAGCCAGGCAGACCAAGGCGAGGATCATCAGGTGCCGGGGCTGGTAGTGGACGGCGCGGTCAAGGTGACCAAAGAAGCTACGGGCCACGGCATTGGCCTGCCCCCCACCGTTGAGGTCGGAGATGATGGTGTTGTAGAAGTTCTGGACCGCCTGATGGTGCCGGGCAAAAAGCAACAGGACGGTCGCCGCCGTCGTGAGCAGGAACACGTGAACTGCCCGGTCGAGTGCGATCAGACGCAGTACGTAACGGTCCCGGAGGGCAGAGCCCCTCAGCGGGAGTTCGATTGCTTCAAGATCCGGCATTCGGTCGAGGGAGGGACCCTCCGGCGGAAGGGCCGGCGTCCAGGCGTCACACCTGAGGCAGCGATACCACCGGAACCCGTCCCGCTCGATGGCCAACAACTGGTCGCCGTCCGAAATGTAGGCGACGTCCCGGCCGACTTCGACATGACCCCTCAACCCACACGTCAACAGTTCGTATCGGTTGGACGCCGGCACCCGGGACTCGTTCCCCCCAACCGGCTTGCGTGCGTGGATCATCTGCCAACACTACGCTTCACCCATGGGACACCTCCGTCTTGTGCGCTCTTCCGTCCGCCCGGAAAGCCGGGGCAGGAAGTGACCGCCCAACCGACCATCGACGCCTTCCAGCGGCACCAGGAGGATCTTGAACGGGACGGCTACACCATCGTCCCGAATGTCTTCGACCCGTCCATGGCCGACCAACTTCGTACGACGCTCGACACGTTGGCCGAATCACTGGAGATCCGACCGGCGGCCAACACCTTCGAAGGCACCTCCACCTTGAGGATCTACAACCTGTTGGCCCTGGACCCGATTTTCCAGGACATACCGGTTCACCCGTTCGTGCTTCCCCTGTGCGAATCCGTACTGGACCCCGGCCTGTTGATCTCGTCACTCTCCTCGATCGCCATCCAGCCGGGAGAGACCCCCCAGCCCATCCACTGCGACGACCAGGTGATCGGTCTCCCCCGGCCCCACCCGCCGGTGGTGTGCAACACCATGTGGGCGTTGACCGATTTCACCGAGGCCAACGGGGCCACCCGACTGGTTCCGGGATCCCACAAGGCCGACCACGATCCCGACTTCACGGCCACCTACGAGACCATTCCGGCCGAAATGGACAAGGGAAGCGTGCTCATCTGGCATGGCAGCCTCTGGCACGGAGGAGGCGCCAACGCGACCGGTGACACGCGGGTGGGACTCGCCATGAACTACTGCGCCGGCTTCATCCGTCAGCAGGAGAACCAGCAGCTCGGCATACCGGCCGATCTCGTGGCTACCTTCTCCCCCCGCCTGCAGGAACTCGTCGGCTACGGCCTTTACCGCGGATTGATCGGCCACATCGACAAACAGGTACCGTCACGACGGCTCCTGAACGCCACTGCCGATGGTCGGCTGCTGTGGGACCTCGCCACCCCCACCGACTGAAACAAAGGTTCCTCCGCTCGGGACGACCCACCCCGAAGAGGCCCATCTTGGAGGCGGCGGGCGGAATCGAACCGCCGTACGGGGCTTTGCAGGCCCCTGCCTAAACCACTCGGCCACGCCGCCAAGGCGTCTTGGCATCCTACTCTTTGCGCACAGGTGGTTGAATGCCTTTATGAAGATCGGCATCATCGCCCCGCCCTGGACCCCGATTCCGCCCGATCTCTACGGCGGCATCGAACTCGTGGTGGACCAGCTGGCCCGGGGGTTCCAGGACCTGGGCCACGAGGTCCTCCTCTTTGCCACCGGTGACTCGACCTGCCCGGTCCCGACGCAGTGGATCCTGCCCACCGCCGAGGGCCATCGGATCGGATCGGCTGTTCCGGAGATCCGACACGTCATGCACGCCTACGACGCAGTCGCCGGCTGCGACATCGTCCACGACCACACCATGATGGGGCCGTTCTTCTCCGCCCGCTATCCCGACCTGCCGGTGGTCACCACCATCCACGGTCCGTTCAACGAAGAGCTGACCGATCTCTACCGGGTCATCACCCAGCGGGTTCCCCTCATCGCCATCTCCCATGCCCAGTCGGCCGCCGCCCCGGAGATCCCCGTCGCCCGGGTGATCCATCACGGCGTCGATGCCTCCAGCTTTCCCTCCGGAGACGGGAGCGGCGACGGCGAGGGTGACTACGTGCTCTTCCTTGGCCGCATGGCCGAGGACAAAGGGGCCCACCGGGCCATCGCCGCCGCCCGGTCCGCCGGACTCAGGATCCTCATGGCGGCCAAGATGCGCGAGCCGTCGGAGATGCGGTACTTCGCAGAGTTTGTCGAACCCCTGCTCGGCGAGGATGCCGTCTATCTCGGCGAGGTGTCCCACGAGCGGAAACTGGAACTGCTGGCCGGGGCCAGGGCCCTCCTGTTCCCGATCCGGTGGAACGAACCCTTCGGCAT
>CAITPI010000097.1 GCA_903894295.1 uncultured Acidimicrobiaceae bacterium | reverse complement strand
TGCCGTCACCAGATCCTGGTTGCGGGCGGTGGCGAGCATCTGCTGGGTGGCGGTCACCTCCTGCGGGGTGGGTGGCCGCCCGTACTGGGCATGGAGCTGACGATGGATCTCGACCGGTGACGGAATGGGGTGGATGGCACGGATCCCGGCCCGGGCCGACATGTTCAGGAAACGGCTGTAGTTGAAGGCGAGCACGCCGAGCCAGAGCACGAGCAAGGCGCCGGCCCCGAACGCGGTGATGTGGTGGCCAACCTCGTTGATGCCGGTGCCCTGTCCACCGGTCGATCCGACGAACCTACCAATAAGGGCGATGGCCACAAAGACCAGGCTGGCTCCGTTGCGCACCGGATGTTGGCCGAGCGACCAACCGGGTGTCCGGCCCGGGGCGGGCCGGGTGGGCAAGGCGGTCGGGATGCCCGACTGGCTGGTGGTGGGAGGCGGTGGGACAGACATGGAAAACACTCCTTGCTCCAGATGGCGGGCCGAGGGCCTGGTCGGACTCGGGGCTTTCGTTGGAGTCACCCACGGTACGGGATGGTTGTGACACGTCAAGGTGGTCCGAGGGGCCCGAAGCCGACCGGGACGTCAGGAAATGCGACTTTCGGGTCGTGACAACCGAGTGGAAGAATGGTGGCAGGCGGGAAGGGCACGGGGGCGGCCATGGATGACAGCAGCACGGAAGACGACAGCAGCCCGGGACTTCCTTCCGGGGAGGCGGGGTCACGGTCCGCGTTGGCACCGCCGAAAGTGGCGCCGAGGGCCCGTCGGGAGTCGTGGGGTATCGGCACCGATTCCGAGGCTGGGGTCTGCCCGAGGTGTGCGACTCCGCTGTTCACGGCCGATGCGGCCACCGGGTGCACCTGCCCCCAGTGTGGCTGTCTGCTGCGGTTCGTCAGTTGTCCGGACTGCGGTGGCGGGTTGGTTGTCGACGCCCGGAATCGCACGTGGACCTGCTGGACCTGCTTTCCCGTCCGGACGCTGGACGCTGGCGACAGCGAGGTGACCCTTGGCGAGATGACCAGGAGAAGGGCCCGGAATACCGTGGTGTCCGTCGGGTCGAACGGCCCCGTCCCGCACCAGCCAGGCACAACCGACGAGGTGGCGAAGCGACCGCTCAAGGCGAAGGCCATGGACGTCTGGTATCTGCTGTTGGCCGTTGCCGTTGCCTCGGTGGTGGTCGGCCTCTTGGCGGGCATCCCGAGTGGTGAACACTACGGACCGACCAATGCCCTGGCTTCGGCCGGCATCATCACGGTGATGCTCATGGGCATCCTGGCCATGATGAAGTGGATGTGGAAGTTCATGGGAGACACCATCGATGCGGCCATTCGGGCCAGCGTTCCCGTCCCACCCCGGGAGGAGTTGCGGGCCCAACTCGTCTCCGAGCTTGGCCGCGAACCGTCCCTGGAGGAGATCGCGGCCTTGCAGCAGATCCTGATGAACGAGCGGGCCCAGGATGCGGTGCGGGCCGCCGCCGGCGTGGCGTTCTATCTGCAACTGCGGCACGTGGCCAAAGGTCGGGGCCGCTGACGGTCACCTGGCTGCTGCCCTCGTCGTCCGCTCCCTGCCTCCGGGGCCGGGTCGATCGACCCGCCCACCGGAGGTCAAAGCGAACGAAGGGACCGGTTCCGGCCACCCCGGTCGGTACGCTGGAAACGTGACACCGGTTACCTTCGGGACCCCATCCTCCTGTCG
>CAITPI010000096.1 GCA_903894295.1 uncultured Acidimicrobiaceae bacterium | reverse complement strand
TGAAAGGTTAGAGGCTGGCCTCCCGGAGGTCGAATGGCGTCGGACCACCCTCGGTCGTCATGCCGACTCCCCCATCGGATGCCCGGGCCCGGCCTTCAGTCGGGCACCACCACGATCCGGCCCCGCAACCCGCCTGTTTCCATCGCCTCATAGGCCTGCCGGACGTCTCCCAGGGAGTAGCGCTCCGTGTCGATGACCAGATGGCCGGAGGCCGCCAGTGCCAACACGTCCTCCACGTCCGAGCGGGACGAACCCTGGAAGGTGAAGATCTCACCGTCCCGGGGCAACGCCCCGTACCAGGGCTGGCGCAACGTGCCCATGCCGGCGCCGACCAGAGAGAACACCCCGGCCGGCCGGAGCGAAGCCAACCCGGCCGTAATGGTGGCATCGATCCCCACGAAGTCGAGCACGGCCGAAGCGCCCCCTCCGGTGAGTTCCATCAACTGCCCCACGGTGCCATCGTTCACCCCGGACAGAACATGGTCGGCACCCCGGGCGGTGGCCACATCGAGACGGGCCGCATCGGTATCCACGGCGACCACGGCGGCGGGCGAGAGGGCCTTCAGGAACTGGATGGCGAAGGTGCCGAGGCCTCCGGCGCCAATCACCACGGCGGTGGTGCCCGGATCGAGCCGGGCCAGCGCCCGTCGGACGGCGTGGTAGGACGTGGCCCCGGCGTCGGTCAACACTCCGGCCGTGGTGGGATCGACCGCACCGAGTGGCAGCACATCGCCCGGCTTGTCGACCAGGACGTAGCCGGCCAGGCCACCGTCCCGTCCGTAGCCACGGCCGACGAGACCTCCGGCGCAGGCGCTGTCGAGACCCCGGGTGCAGTACCAGCAGGAGCCACAAGACGCCGGAGAGCGGAGGGCGACCGCATCACCCTCGGTGACACCCCCCACGCCAGCTCCCACCGCCGCCACCCAGCCGGCCACTTCATGGCCAAGAGTGAAGGGCATCGACCAGCCCAGCGCCTCGCCGATCTCCCGGGGGATCTGGCCCATCGTGAGGTCGGAGTGGCACAATCCGTTCCCGGCAACCTTCACCAGAACCTCACCCGGGCCCGGGACCGGTACCGGTACGTCGACCAACTCCGGTGGCTGTTCCCACGCCACCAGTCGGTACGCCTGCATCATCTCGCCCACCGCTCCCCCTTGGTCCACTGCCGGCCGACCGGCTGGCCAAACCCTACGGTCTCCCCAACCTGATCGCAGGCACTTTCGTCCAGGTCGCCCTCACTCCGTCGGGCACGTTGCCGTCAGGTACCCGATGCGTCCGGGACGACAGTCAGCAACTGGGTCACGGCGGCCACGAGACGCTCGATGGTCTCCTCCGGTGGCAGCATGAGGTCGACCAGATAGTGGTCCAACGAGGCGAACTGGAACAGGGTATCCAGTGCCAACAGAATCGAAAAACCCAGATGGGAAGGGAGGGCGTCCAACTCGGGGGCGAACTGCCGGGCGATCTGGTCACGCAACATGACCCGCACCACCTCGAACTCGTTCCGGATGAACTTGCTGGTGCCCGAGTAGACCGTGGCGGCCCGGGCCACCGGACCTGTCGCTTCGTGGGCCCGAATCCGCATCTCGACGAAGTCCCGGATCCGGCGGTCCCGTGGCCCCCGGCCGATGGCCGACAGCTTGTACCGGGGCAGGCCCCGGGCCAACTCCCGCTCGACGACGGCCCGCTGGAGTTTCCTGACCTCACCGAAGTACCGGTTCACCGATCGCTGGGAGACTCCACTCCGGACCGCCACGGCAGCGGCCGTCGGGACGGTCTGACCTTCGGCGATGAGGGCCACCATGGCCTCCAACACAGCTTCCAGGTTCCGGTTCCGACGGGCGGTCCGACCGTCAGCGTTGACGTCCCCGGACTCCTCGGGATGGATCGTCGGTTCCGGCTCTTGCGTTCCCATACTCATCACCTTCCTCGGCGGACCCCGGACCCGTCTCCGTAAAGGAACCATCCGGGATGTCTTGTACTCCAGGATCCGCCGACACCCAAACTAGCGGGCGCAATGGCGGCGGAAACAGACCCGGACGCGGAACTCCCCCGGCCCGACCGAAGTCGAACCGGGGGAGCCATGTCCGCGTTGCCCGAAGGCCGACGATCAACTGGCGATCGTGACTTCCAGCTTCTGGGTCGTCTTGACGGTACCCACCGTGGCCGTCACCGTCAGCGAGGTGGTCTTGTCCGCACTGCCCGGGGTGCCGTGCAGGGTGGCCGTGCCATTCCCGTTGTTGGTGAAGGTCAGACCAGCCAGCTTCGAGGACACCGTGGCCGACAGGGTGGCCGAGGAGTCCGTCGTGGTGATGGTGTAGCTACCGGCGCTTCCCTTGGTGAAGGTGACCGCTGCGGCCGAGGTGAAGGCCAGGGCGTGGACCGTGAACACCTGGGTGGTGTCCGGGCCCGCACCGTTGTTGGCGTGGATCGTCACCGTGAAGGTCCCGCCCGTCGAGGGGGCGGTGCCGCCCAGGGTGGCCGTTCCGGCCTTCGAACGCGTGCCGGCCGCAAAGGTCATCCACGAGGGCATGCCCGTCTCGGACACCGTGGCCGTCGGGGAGCCCCCGGTGGTCACCGTGAACTTCAGGGCCTTGCCCGCCACGATGGTCTCGGACGAGGCGGAGGTGATCGTCGCCGTGTTGGACGACGGCTCCACACTGTTCGACGCAGCCGAGGCGGCGCTGGTGCCGTTGGCGTTGGTGGCCGTCACCGTGAAGGTGTACGCCGTGCCGTTGGTCAGACCGGACACCGTGCAGCTCGTCGAGCTGGCGGTGCAGGTCTTCCCGTCGGGCGACGAGGTCACCGTGTAGCCGGTGATGGCCGAGCCATTGGCCGAAGGCGCCGTCCAGGAGACGGTGGCCGTGGCGTTCCCGGCCGTCGCCGACACGCCGGTCGGGATGCCGGGCGAGCCGTTCGGGATCACCGAGTTGGACGCAGCCGAGGCGACGCTGGTGCCGTTGGCATTGGTGGCCGTCACCGTGAAGGTGTACGCCGTGCCGTTGGTCAGACCGGTCACCGTGCAGGAGGTGGCTCCCGTGGTGGGGCAGGTCTTCCCGCCAGTCGACGAGGTCACCGTGTAGCCGAAGATGGCCGAGCCGTTGGCCGAAGCCGCCGTCCAGGAGACGGTGGCCGAGCCGACACCAGCCGTGGCCGACACACCGGTCGGAGCAGCCGGCAGACCCGACGGGGTCACCGAGTTGGAGGCAGCCGAAGCGAGGCCCGTGCCCTTGCCGTTGGTGGCCGTCACCGTGAAGGTGTACGCCGTGCCGTTGGTCAGACCGGTCACCGTGCAGCTCGTCGAGCTGCTGGTGCAGGTCTTCCCGCCGGTCGACGAGGTCACCGTGTAGCCGCTGATGGCGGAGCCGTTGGCCGAAGGCGCCGTCCAGGAGACGGTGGCCGCGGTGTCACCGGCCGTGGCCGAGACGCCGGTCGGCGCATCCGGGGTGGCCGACGGGGTCACCGGGTTGGAGGCGAGGGACGCCGAGCCGGAGTCGTTGGCGTTGGTGGCCACCACCGTAAAGGTGTACGCCGTGCCGTTGGTCAGACCGGTCACCGTGCAGGAGTCCGTCGGATCCGTGCTGGTGCAGGTCTTCCCGCCGGTCGACGAGGTCACCGTGTAGCCGGTGACGGCC
>CAITPI010000095.1 GCA_903894295.1 uncultured Acidimicrobiaceae bacterium | reverse complement strand
TGGTGCTCGGCGTCGAGACCATCGATGCCGCCCAGGCCACCGAGACCCTCCACATCCTGCTCAAGTACCGGGCCGACATCGAGAAGGCGACCAGGGAACTGTCGGCCCCGAATCCGGCCCGCTGAGTCCTCCCCGTGCTCAGCCTCCTCTCGGGATTTGTGGCCGAACTGCGGGCCGCCGGCATCCCGGTGTCCCTCACCGAACACCTCGACGCCGCCGAGGCGATGACCCACGTTCCCCTGGAGGACCGGGACGCCCTCAAGTACACGCTCGGAGCCGCGCTCGTGAAGTCGTCCACCCACTGGCGGGCGTATGAGACGACCTTCGAGATCTACTTCGCCCTCCGGGGGAGCGAGTACAAGATCGAAGACGAGCCGCCGACGGGAGGGTCCGACGGGTCGGAGGAAGCCGGTGAGCCGTCACCATCCGGCCAGGGGGGCCAGGGCGGAGCCGGGCAGGGGGGATCGGGCTCCAACCAGTTGAGTGCGGCCGAGCTGGCCGAGATGTTGTACAAGGCCCTGCTGAGCGCCGATGCCGGGGCGATGACGGCCGCGGCCCGACAGGCCGTCAGCCGCTATGCGGGGATGGAAGCGGGCCGACCGGTCGGTGGCACCTACTACCTCTATCGAACCCTGCGAAACCTCGACCTCGACAAGGTGTTGGCCCGCCTGCTCGAAGAGGCCCGGTCAGCGGGAGGATCGGGAGGATCGGGCGGACCGGGGAGCGGAGACGGTGGAGACGGGGAGTCCGGGAGTGGTGCCTCCACGTCACTGACACCGCTCGAGGAACGGCTGCTCACCGACGAGTTCCAGTCCCGGATCGACGCCCTGAAGGAAGAGATCGAGAACGAGATCCGGCGCCGTCTGGTCGCCGACCGGGGGGCCGAGGTGCTGGCCAAGTCGGTGCGAAAGCCCCTCCCCGAAGACATCGACGTCATGCACGCCACCCGGGACGAGCTGGTGGCCTTGCGGAAGTCCCTCCAGCCGCTGTCGCGCAAACTGGCTGTTCGTCTGGCCCGCAAGCGCCGGCACGGACGCCGGGGACCGCTCGACTTCCGGGCCACGGTGCGCCACTCCCTCTCCACCGGTGGCGTGCCGGTCGACGTGAAGTTCCGCTACCCGCGGCCGGCCAAGCCCGAAATCATCGTCATCGCCGACATCTCGGGTTCGGTGGCAAGTTTCGCCCGCTTCACCTTGCACCTGGTGCACGCCATCTCGACCCAGTTCTCCAAGGTCCGGAGCTTCGTCTTCATCGACGGAATCGACGAGGTCACCCGCTTCTTCGAAGGGGTGGACGATCCGGCCGAAGCGGTCCAGCGGATCAACACCGAAGCCGACGTGGTGTGGGTGGACGGCCACAGTGACTACGGCCATGCCCTCATGGTCTTCTGGGAGAAGTGGGGCGAGGAGATCTCGCCCCGGTCCAGCATCCTGTTGCTGGGCGATGCCCGGAACAACTACCACGCCTCCCAGTCCTGGGTGGTCAAGGAGATGGCCGCCCGGGCCCGCCACGTCTACTGGCTGAACCCGGAACCCCGTTCCTACTGGGACTCGGGGGACTCGATCGTCGGCGAGTACGGCGCCTTCTGCGACGACGTCGTGGAGTGCCGGACCTTGCGCCAACTCGAACGCTTCGTCGGCGAGTTGGCGTGACCTCCGCCCACGTTGGCCGCCGGTCGCCGGTGCCGCCGGGAAGGGAGTGTGCTCCCCATGACCGATGACAAGGAGACCGGGACCGCTCCGCCCGCCGGCCTGAGAACGGTGGGGGCGTCCTCGCCGGACGCCACCCGGCTGGTGCTCGTGCGCCATGGGGAAGCCGTCTGCAACGTGAACGGAATCTGTGGTGGCCTTGCCGGCTGTCAGGGCCTCACCGACCGGGGCCGGGACCAGGTTGCCGTCCTGAGGGACCGCCTGATGGCCAGTGGCGAGGTTCGGGCAGCCACCGCCCTCTATGCCAGTCTGCTGCCCCGGGCCCGGGAGACGGCCGAGATCCTGCGTCCGGCACTGCTTGACCACCCGGGCGGACACAAGGACCTTGCCATCGTCACCGATTGCGGACTCTGTGAACTCCATCCCGGGGACGCCGACAACCTGAGCTGGGCCGAGTACACCGAAGCGTTCGGTCCCCTCGACTGGGACGTGGACCCCGACCAGCCCATCGCCCCGGGCGGTGAGAGCTGGTCCGGGTTCGTCCGACGGGTGGACGGGACCCTGGACCGCCTCGTGGCGGACCATCCCGGCGGACTCGTGGTGGTGGCCTGTCATGCCGGCGTCATCGAAGCGTCGCTGCTGGCCAAGATGCCGGTGGTCGGGGGCCTTGACGGTGCCCGGTTGAAGCTCGCCACCCACCACGCCTCGTTGACCACCTGGGAGGTCGACCAGGGGCGCTGGCGTCTGTTGGGCTACAACGACGGCGCCCACCACCTGACCACCGTCTCGGCCGAAGACGCCCCCGACGTCAGCTTGCGACAGTCGGCGGGATAGTCGGCCCTGGGCGTGGTCCCGGCCGTGGAAGTCGCGGTCGGGCCGTCGCTACGACGGCTGGCGGGCCATCTGGGTGGCGAGGGATCCGTAGAAGGAGGCGTCGCCGAAGTTGCCGACGTGGCCGTCTCCGGTGGCGATCCAGTAGCCCTGGTCGTCGGTGGTGGCGGCGATCGTGGTGAAGGCGGCCTTGGTCGTGGCGGACATCCCCGAGGTGATGCCCGAGCCGAAGAAGTGGGCGGTGCCGAAGTTCGAAATGGCGCCGGTGGTGGTCAGCATCCAGTAACCCTTGCCGTTGGAGGTGGCGGCCAGGGCGTCGTAGGTGCGGCCGTGGTTGTTGCCGAAGGTGGAACCGACAAAGGTGGCGTTGCCAAAGTTGGCGATCCTTCCGGTGCCGGTGAGCAGCCAGTAGCCAAGGCCGCTCGGAGTGGCGGTGATCGCCGTGTAGGTGCCGTTGGGGGCGGTGGGGGGCGATCCGTAGTTGACGGCGTCTCCGTAGGCTTGGACCGAGCCGTTGGAGGCCAGCAGCCAGTAGCCGAGTCCGGTGGCCGTCGATGCGATGCCCACGAAGCTCTGGCCGTTGGTCACCCCTCCGGTCGACCCGAAGAATCGGGCGTCTCCGAAGTTCTCGATGCGTCCGGTGGTGGTGACGAGCCAGTAGCCGAGCCCGTCCGGGGTGGCCACCATGGCGGCCACGGTGCCGGACGTCGCTGTGCTCGCCACGTCGCCGAGGAAGTTGGCGTCACCGAAACTGCCGATGTAGCCCGAGGAAGCAGCCAGCCAGTAGCCGAGTCCGTCCGAACTCGGGGCAAGGGTCACGAGGGTGCCACTCGGGGCGAGCGCCTGGGCCGGCCCGCTCCAGGCGGTGGTGGGGGCGGCCACGGTCGGCACGGCGGTGGCCGTTCCGGAGTTGTTGTAGAACTTTGCGCCATCGCAGGTCACACTCGGCATCTTCACCGGGCCGCACGGTGGGTTTTTCGAGTACTGACCGAGCGCCCAGTAGGAGTTCTCGATGGCCGTGGCCGTGGTGGTGACCGGGGCCGACGCGGCGAAGTCGGCCACAATGGCGGCGTATCCAAGCCCGCTGTTCCCGGTGTTCGAGGTGGGGTTGGCCGGGTTGTAGCTGAGGTTGGCCGCCACGTCGTAGGCGGCAATGGCCAGGTTGGCGTAGCTGCCGAGCCCGGCGCCACCCCCACTGCCGTAACCGTTGTTCAGCGGGTTGTTGCGGTCCCACCAGTTGCTGGTGGGCTCCTCCGAGGTCATCCAGTCGGTGATCACGGTGACGTTGTTGTAGGTGAGCGGCCAACCGCCGTCGGTCAGGACGAGACGGGCCCAGTCGTAGTTGGTGCTGGCCGAACCGGCTGGGGTGAGGGCCAGGGCGCCGG